>RFFT01000002.1 GCA_003696795.1 Zetaproteobacteria bacterium
GCGTATCACTGAGATATCACCAAAGAAATCCCAAAAGAGGATAATCGCTGCAACTCACTGGACATTGAAAACGGCTGTAAGTCATTGATTTTCTGTAGCTTTTGCAAAGATTAGACACTGGCTGCAAACCGCTGTAAAACCACCCCTAAAAATCTCAAAATCTGGTGGCCGCGAGGCCGTGCCGGTTCGACTCCGGCTCCCGGTACCACTCTGGCCCGCCATTGTTGGCGGGCCTTTTTTAGCTGCTTTAGCTGCCCATTGTGGCCTGGCGTGCATCCACTGTGCGCGCGAGCGCCTGCAACCTTGGCGCAATCCTCACCGGCACAGGCTGCCCATGATGTAACCGCAATGTCGCCTGTGGCAAACTTCGCAAGCCGACGCGCGCGGTTTCACGCAGCGCTTCCATGCTCGGCGCGTCTGCCACCCGTCGGCCATTGCGCATCACAAGCCGAAGTAAAGGAAGCCCCTCCTGCTCACGATCATCGGCGCAGGTGACAAGATCATAAGCGATGCACCCATCGCGAAAAAATCGGTAAACCTGCTTGCTTCCCGGCCAGGTGGCCTTTCCCTCCGAGCGCTTGCGCCGCGGCACTCCAGCGTAGGACTGCAATTTGTATGCGCAATCCAGATACGGCGCATCGCTGGACGTGCTCATACGGGTACCCACCCCAAAACCGTCAATCGGCGCTCCGCGCGCAACCAGCCGCGCCACATCGTACTCATCCAGATTGCCACTGACCATGATGCGGGCTTCCCGCAAGCCAGCGGCATCGAGAATTTTCCGCACCCGCACCGCATGCCGCGCAAGATCCCCGGAATCGAGACGCACACCGTGTACCTTGATTCCCGCGCGCGCCAATCGCGGCGCCAAGGCGACAACCTTGCGCGCAGCCTCCTCGGTATCATAGGTATCGAGCAACAACACCACCTGCTGCGGATGACTGTGCGCATAATGTTCAAAGGCCAACACCTCATCGTCATGGGCCAGAATATAGGAATGCGCCATCGTCCCCATGATCGGAATCCCGAACGCCATGCCCGCCTGCACATTAGAGGTACCATCGAAACCGGCGATGAAGCTCGCTCGGGCGGCTAGCAAACCCGCCTCCGCGCCATGGCTGCGCCGCAACCCGAAATCCACCAACAGACGCGAACCAGCGGCAATACGCAGCCGTGCCGCCTTGCTCGCAATCAGGGTCTGAATGTGCAGCAAATTGATCACCCGGGTCTCAACCAACTGCGCAACCGGCAGCGGTGCGGTAATGCGCAATGCCGGTTCGTCAGGGAACAGGGGACTGCCTTCCGGCATCGCATGCACATCGCCCTGAAAGCGAAGACAGCGAAGAAAATCCAACAAACGCGATGAAAAGCGGCCCGTTCCCGCAAGCCATGCCAATTCTTCATCGCTGAAATGCAGATGTTCCAAAAAATCGAGCACGCTCTGCAAACCCGCAAAGACCAGAAAAGCGCGATCAGCGGGCAGCCTGCGCACAAACCACTCGAACACCGCCGGTGCGGTCATGCCATGATCGAGATAACTTTGCACCATGGTCAACTGGTACAGGTCGGTCACCAACGGGCTGTCGTTATGCATGAATGATACCCTCACTGGTGCAAATGGCGGCGCCCGCTTGCATCATCTCCTCGATGGCCCGCTCTCCATCGCCCGGCTGTGCGTCAACCGCCGCAACCCCATCCCACAACAGTCGCACGTGAAATCCATGGCGCAAAGCATCCAGCACTGTTGCCCGAACACAATAATCGGTCGCCACGCCGCAAACCCACAAGCAATGAACGTCCAGTTCGTGAAGCTGTTCCAGGAAGCGAGGGTTCTCGAACGCGGAGTAGCCTTCGCCCGTCTCGCTTGCCCCCTTGTCCACCACGATGGTTCCGGGCGGCAAAAGCAAGTCGGAAACGAACTCGGCACCCGGCGAACCCTGCACGCAATGCACAGGCCATGGCCCGCCGTTGACCGCAAACGAAGCATGCCCCGGCGGATGCCAGTCGCGACTGGCGAACAGAGGTAATGTCCGCTCCGTGAAATAGCGCAAACAACGATTGATGACCGGCACCAATTGATCAGCATGGGGAACCGGCAACGCGCCGCCGGGCATGAAGTCGCGTTGCATATCCACGATCAACAGGGCATCGCCCCGTTTGGGCTGAGTGTTCGCGCGCATCGATCGCCCCCTACCCGATTGATTGTAGCCTTCCTTCGCCCCGCCGCAAAGCCCAGCCCCTTGCCCCTATCAACCCGCAGCGATAACGTAGCCGCCATGAACGATGCGCAGCGCTGGTTGGAGGAACACGGCGATTATCTCTATGCCTATGCCCTGTCGCGCCTACATGATGAAACTCTGGCCAGCGACTTGGTACAGGAAGCTTTACTTGCCGCCTGGAAGGGACGCGCGAGCTTCAAGGGCCAGTCGAGCACGCGCACCTGGCTGGTCGGCATCCTCAAACACAAGATCGCAGATCATATCCGGCGGGAAATCCGCCATCGGGAGATCAGTCAACGCATGCAGGACGACCCGACGTCCGCCTACTTTGACCGTCACGGGCGATGGCAATCCGCCCCCCAGCCCTGGCACATCGACCCCGAACGGCAAACGGACAACAACACCTTGCGTCACGCGTTGCTCGACTGCGTGCACAAGTTGCCGCTCAAGCAACGACGAGTCTTTCAATTGCGCGAACTGGCGGGCGAGCCGGCGACGAGTATCTGTAAGGAACTGGATATCAGCGCGACCCACCTGCATGTGCTGATGCACCGTGCCCGGCTTGCCCTGCGCGCCTGCCTCGAGCGCCATGGATTCACGGGGAAACGCTAAGATGACGGGAGGCCTATGAAACATTTTTCCTGCCTTGAAGCCACGCGCCTTGCATCGGATGCGCTGGAACGCAGGCTGACGCCAATGGAGCGCCTGCGCCTGCGCCTGCATCTGATGATGTGCGCCATGTGCCGCCGTTGTGTCGAACAATTCAAGCTGATCCATGCCTTGGCCGCCCAAAACACCGACACCCCTACCTTGCCCGAGAACGCACGCCAACGCATTGCGGAAGCCCTACGCGACTGCGACTCCTAACCACCTCCCCTTCCTCTGCTATAGTAGGACAACGGGGGATAGGGATGGATATTGAAAAGCTTACCCGCGATCCTGAGTTGAACGCGAAACTCGATGCCCTGCGCGCGTACATCGACGATGACGCACACGCGATCAGCGATGTGATCGACGATGCGGGACATCAGTATATCGACTTGGTGATGGAAGGCGGCGGTATGCTCGGGCTTGCGCTGGTCGGCTATACTTGGGCGCTCGAACGAATGAATATCCGCTTCCTTGGCATCGGCGGAACCTCCGCCGGCTCGATCAACGCCCTCTTGCTCGCCGCGCTCGACATGCCTGCGCATGCGAAAAGCCAGCGTGTCCTGCATGCGATCGAGTCGCTGAACTTTTTCGACTTCGTGGATGGCGGGCCGCACGCGCAGGGCCTGATCAAAGCATGGCTGGACACCCGCCGCCCCGCCTGGCGACGTATTCCCGGCGCCCTATGGCATTTGCTGCGGGTCAAGCATCAATTATGCAGCAACTATGGCTTGAACAAGGGTGACGCCTTCCAGCACTGGCTGGAACACCAGCTCAGCGAAGCGGGTATCGCCACCCTGCGCGATCTCAACAACCGCCTGGCGCAACCGCCCAAGGGCCTGCGCCTTCGCGACAGGAAAGCCTTTCCCGGTCCACCCCCGCATGGCCGACTGGCGATCATCGCCACCGACATCACCACCGAAACGCGGGTCACCCTGCCGGACATGGCCAGCCTGTACTGGTCGCAACCAGAGCGCGTCTCACCCGCGCAATTCGCCCGCGCATCGATGTCCATCCCCCTGTTCTTCGAGCCCATGCGCGTCGGTCCCGTACCACACGGGCCGCTGGCCGAGCAGCGCTGGCGAAAGCTTGCGGGCTACGACCGGCTGCAAGACCCAAGCTACCGCATTCCCGACACCGCCATGTTTGTCGATGGGGGCGTGGTCTCCAATTTTCCGATCGACGTCTTTCATAACCACCGCGCGGTGCCGACCCGCCCCACCTTTGGTGTCAAACTGCAATACGACCAGCGCTACAAACCACCCGCGCGTCTTCCGGTGCACAGCGACGGTCACTGGAAGCGGCTGGTTCCATTGGTGGGCGCCATATTCAACAGCGCGCGCCATACCCTCGATTACGAATTCATCAAGAAGCATCCCGACTTTCGCCATCTCGTGCAGCACATCCCCTGCACCTATCGAGAACATGGGAAGACAAAAAGCTACAACTGGCTTGATTTCAACATGTCCGACAGTCACAAGGCAGGACTGTTCCGCCAAGGCGCGGAGCGGGCCATCGCGTTCGTCACTACCTTCAGCCATCCGGTGGACAACGCCGGCCAACCCTGCCCACCGGCACAGGCTGCATTCAGCTCCAAATGGATATTTTACAAGGCATTGCGCCGTTCTTTGGCAAACAGGAGCTGAAGCCTACGGTGCCAGCAACCCTTCGATATTGGCCAGAGCAGGAAACAGGCGAATCAGCCAAGCGGAAATCACGCTGAAACTGCCCAGGAAAATCAGCAGTCCGACAACCATCAGCAGAATGCCAGAAACCTTTTCAACCAGTGCAAAATGCCGCTTGAATCCCTGCGCCCAACGCAAAAAGGCGTCCGTGGCAAAAGCCGCCAACAGAAAGGGAATGGCGAGTCCCAAAGAATAGACGGCAAGCAACCCCATGCCGCGTGTCCATTCCTCCTGGCTACCGGCGATAGCCAGAATGGCGCCGAGAATCGGTCCGATGCACGGTGTCCAGCCGAACGCGAAAGCCGCTCCGAGCACCAACGCGCCAAGACCGTGCCGCGCGTCCACCGCACCTGCATCAAAACGCGCTTCCATCATCAACAGAGGTATGCGCACGATGCCCGCATAGTGCATCCCGAACACAATGATGATCACGCCGGCCAACTTGCCCAACATGGCCATGTGCGCAAGCAGCCACTGACCAATCAGTGTTGCCGACACACCGAGCGCAACGAACACAAGACTAAAGCCAGCGATAAACCAGAGCGACTGCAGCAGCGCGCGCCGCCGCACCTGTTCGCCCTGCCGAAGCTCGGCGACCGAAACCCCGGAAATATAGGAAAGATACGCCGGAACCAAAGGAAGCACACAGGGCGAAAGAAAGGACAAGAAACCCGCCAGCAAGGCCCCGGCGAGGGTGACCTCAATCATTGAGTTCTCGCCCTAATCACGATCGCCATGTTCATGCGACTGCGCCGGCATGTCGCCATAGGGCACGATCATGCAACCGGCAACCAACCCGGCCAGCAATGCACCCGCAAGCAATGCGCGCACCAGCTTCAAAAGACCTCTGTTTTTCATCGCCTGAACCTCACGGAAAAATATGTGGCGGGAAGCTAGCGCCGCATCCCCCGCCACGTAAAGCCAAGACTCCGCGTCAACCGCGCGGCGCGAGCAACACGATGTCGATACGCCGATTTTTCTTACGGCCCTCGGCGGTCTCATTGTTCGCAATCGGCCGATCCTCGCCGAAGCCTACTGCCGTCACCATCGGATGCTCGCCGCCGCTCAACTGCTGCAGCAGATAGTCCCGCACGGCGTTGGCACGGCGCTCACTGAGCGTCTGATTGAATTGGCTGGAGCCGACCGAATCCGTATGCCCCTCCACCCGCACGCTGCGCTCTGAGAAGATGCCGATTGCCTGCAACGCGGCATCCAGCATGGCATACGCAGAGGGCGGAATCACCGCGCTTCCGCTACGGAAATTCACCGCCTTCATGCGTAAAATCACGTCCGCCTCGGGAGTAAGCAACACCTCGACCTGCTCCGGATCGAAAAGCCCGGCCAAGCGCTTGATCTTGGCCTCGGCCTCGCGCCGCAACTGCAACTTGCGGCGGATCTCCGCCATCCCCACCAGTTCGCTGTCATACTTCTCGAGCTTCGCGTTCAATGCCTGTATCTGGGCTTCGGCATCGGCCAATTGTGCCGCATAACCCGCCTTCATATCCTCCACCGCCTGGCGCAATATCTCCTGCTGCGCTTCGGGTGTCTGCGCCGCGCTCAACCGAACGCCAAGCGCCTTGCCCAGCATCGCGTTGCGCGCCTGCTCCTCGTCGACCCAACGTTCGATGCTGGCCGGCTTGCGTGCAAACTGCTTGCCTAGCTTGGCAATGCGGGTCGCGCGTGCCGCCGCTTCTCTGCCCCGATGGGACAGCGCATGCGCCTTCGCCTCGTCATCCGGATTTTCCTTGATCAAGCGTTCCAGCTTGTGCCGCGCATCGGTCGCCGCCTTCATTGCATTTGGCGCATAGGCAATGGCATTCACCCGCCGAGCATCGGCCAAGGCCAACGAAACCGGACGCACGAAACGCTCGCGCGCAGCAACCACTTGTGCTGCATGAAAGGTGCGTTCGGCGATGCGCGCCTGCCGCTTTGCACGCGCCACTTTGCCCTGCTCGAATGAGGAAACAACCTGCGCAAATTCACGTTCCGCCCGCTCGGCCAGATCCTTTCGCACATAGCGTTCCCCTGCCAGTTGCAATCGATCCCGCGATTCGACCAACGGAGCGAAGGTTTCGCTGAATCGCTGCGCGACCTCGCCAGCGCCACGCGCCTCCTGCAACGCCCGCGCGAGCAATGCCTCGGCTGCAGCGGGCGAATCCAGCGACTGATCATGGCGGGCTTGATCGAGCAAGCCCAACGCACGAGTCAAATGACCCGGCGCAAATTCCAGCGCCCGCAATTGCCTAGCATCGCTGAGTGCTTGTTCGACATCCGCCACCGTGGCCGCCTGCGCCGTGGAAAACACCCAGCCCGACAGCAAAAGCAACGCCAATATCCGTCTCACCATATTGCGCTCCTTGGTTCGTGTTCATTTCCGAGCGCAGTATGTGCGCGCCGAGGCTGGAGCATCCATGACCTGGGTCACATCTGAAGCCGAGCCAAAATTGCACACAAGACGCAAACATCTCTCCGGGCCAATGTCCCCTTCGTCGCAGGCCTCGGTCTGGTCTCTGCTCATCGCGACCCTCCCGATGCGCACCGGTACTGATCCGCGATACTCCGCATATCTTCGGGCAGGCGTCGGAACACCTCCCCGGCAATCGCATCCGGCACGCCGAACCGGGCCTCGGCAACCGCGCCGGCAATAGCCGCCAGCGTGTCCGCATCGCCGCCCAGCGAGACGGCATTGCGCACCGCGTCCTCGAAGTCCTCGGCCTCCAGCGCGCAGGTCAGGGCTTCCGGCACCGTGCGCTGACATGTTTCGTCAAATCGGTAGCCGGGGCGGACTTCATCCACCGAGCGAACCATGTCGTAGCCGAACCGCCCGGCAACCTCCTCACGAATCGCTTGCGCATCCGCACCCTGTCTAGCCAGCACGATTACCGTGACCGTCGCGCGGGCCCCCTTCAACCCTTCCGGATGATTGTGCGTCACCCGTGTCACCCGGTCGCTCATCGCCCAAGCGTCTTCCAGCGAGTCCGCCAGGAATCCAGCCGGCGACACCCGCATCGCCGCGCCGTTGCCGAAGCTCCCATACGGCTCCATGTCGTCGGAAAACAGCCATTCCCTGAACCGTCTGCCCCAGCTGCAATACGGATACCGGCGCCCCCAGTTCTTCAGTGCCTCGGCCGGATCGCGATCGTTCATCAGGCAATCGGCCACCGCCACGGTCAACACCGTGTCATCGGTGAACTCGGCCTCTGCCGCGAACAGCGGCTCGAAATCCTTGTGCTTGATCGGCCGGAACTCATACACCGACCCGATGATGTCTCCCGCGATCGCGCCCAGCATGGTCGTCCTCCCGCATCAGTCTTGAAGCATTTCATCTCAAAGGCGGCAGTAAAGTCAATCATCCGCTTGAACAC
>RFFT01000010.1 GCA_003696795.1 Zetaproteobacteria bacterium
GCGATCGCGCGCAGGATCGTCGAGGCCCACGGCGGGCATATTGAAGCCTGCAACCATCCCGAAGGGGGCCTTGCCGTCACGGTTCGTTTGCCGCTCGCCGACTGACCGGCGCAGGATGTCAGTAACACATAACCTGTCCTATATTTTTATGGTTGTGGGTGGAAAGCATGTACGGCATGCGTCACACTCCGCGCATGTTGGAAATGAAGCGCTTGTCCCTATCCATTGGCGTCGGCAAGAAGCGGGTGCTGGCCGTAAGTTCGGTGTCGCTGTGTCTGCGTCCGGGGCGCGTGCTTGGGCTGGTCGGCGAGTCAGGGTGCGGCAAATCGCTGACCGCGCAGGCGTTTCTTCGTTTGGGCGAGTATCAAGGAGTGTCGCGCGAGGAAGGGGACATTCTGCTGGACGGGGTGAGCCTGTTTACGATGAACGAGGCACAATTGCGCGCCGTACGCGGTGGCTGCATCGCAATGATTTTTCAGGAGCCGATGACGGCGCTGAATCCGGTGTTTTCCATTGGCAGCCAGTTGACCGAGGTGATTCGCCTGCATTTGCCGCTGGATCGTCGACAGGCTGTGGAGCGGGCGAGGATGTTGTTGCGAGATGTGGGGATGGATGATGTCGAGGGGGTGCTTGCCGCTTATCCGGATGCCCTTTCCGGCGGCATGCGCCAGCGCGTGTTGATTGCGATGGCCATGTCCGCCGATCCCTCCTACATTCTGGCTGACGAGCCGACCACCGCGCTCGATGTGTCGGTGCAAGCGCGCATTATTGCGTTGTTACGTCGGCAACAGCGACAGCGCGGGCTTGGTATGCTGTTGGTCACGCACGATTTTGGGCTGGTTGCCGAGATGTGTGACGAGGTGGCAGTGATGTATGCCGGCGAGATTGTTGAAACCGGTTCGGTGCGAGAGATCTTCGATGACCCGCGCCATCCCTATACACGGGCGCTGATGGCATGCCGTCCCGAGGTTGTGCCGCATGGACAGCCATTGGCCGCTATCCCAGGGCAGGTGCCAAGGCCGGGACAGTGGGCGGAGGGTTGTCGTTTCGCTCCGCGTTGCCCGCTTGCCGATGCGAGTTGTCGCGCGCCGGTGCGGCTCGATGCCTGGCGGCGGGGCGGACATTCCGCTCGCTGCGTTCACGGGGCTCGGACATGAGCGAGCTTGAGTTGCGCCATGTGAGCAAGAGCTTTCAGGTCGGTGCTCATTGGTGGGGGGCTCGGCGAATCAAGCGGGCGGTGTCGGATGTATCCTTTACCCTGCATGCTGGCGAAACCTTGGCCATTGTCGGCGAGTCGGGCAGCGGCAAGTCCACGACGGCGCGCATCGCCATGCGATTGCTCGATGCGGATGCAGGGGAAGTATTGTGGAAGGGAGAGCGCGTGGAAGGGCTATCGCGACGCGCATTGCGCCCTTTGCGGCGTCATATCCAGATGGTGTTTCAGGATCCATTCGCCAGTCTGAATCCGCGCATGAAAATCTGGCGCAGCGTGGCCGAGGGACTGCGTGTGCAGCAGCCGGGCATGACCCGTGCGCAACTGCGCGCACGGGTGGCCGAGGTGTTGCAGCAGTGCGGACTGGATGCCGCCATGATGGATCGTTATCCCCATCAGTTCTCCGGCGGGCAGCGCCAGCGCATCGGAATCGCGCGCGGATTGATCGTGCGGCCCTCGGTGCTGGTGCTGGACGAGCCCGTGTCGGCGCTCGATGTTTCTGTTCAGGCGCAAATTCTGAATCTATTGCAGACATTGCAGCAGCGACACGCGCTGGCCTATCTATTCATCTCCCACGATCTTGCGGTGGTGCGGCATGTGGCCGAGCGGGTGGTGGTCATGTTCGCCGGCCGCATGGTGGAATCCGGCCCGGTGGACAGGGTGTTGCAGCATCCCGCGCAT
The DNA here is from genome assembly GCA_003696795.1 of Zetaproteobacteria bacterium. Lineage (GTDB taxonomy): Bacteria > Pseudomonadota > Zetaproteobacteria > Mariprofundales > Mariprofundaceae > J005. The sequence continues at coordinate 1,895 of RFFT01000010.1, forward strand.
CCCTACACGCGGGCATTGCTTGATGCCAGCCCGGTGGTCCATCCCTCGCAGCGGGTCGCTCGGGAGGAGCATGAGGCGCAAGAGACGCCGCCGGCAGCGGAAGGGTGCCCGTTCCGGCCACGCTGCCCTAGAGCGAGGGATGATTGCGCAGCATTTGCCTGTGCGCTGCAAGGGGGCGCGCATCAGGTCGCGTGCCGCTATCCGTTGACTGATGACTGATTTTCTCGCCCAGATCGAACATGACTTCAGCGCCCAGGGCGCGTTGTGTCGGGCGATGCCCGCCTATCGCCTGCGCGAAGAACAGCTGCGATTGGCACTGGCGATCGGCGACACGATGCAGGCCGGCGACACGCTGCTCGCCGAGGCGGAAACCGGCACGGGCAAGACCTTGGCCTACCTGATTCCGGCGTTGCGTGCCGAGTTGCGCATCGTCATTTCCACGCATACCAAGGCTTTGCAGGATCAGCTTGTGCACCGCGATTTACCTGCCATACAAGAGGCGCTTGGCGTGCGTCGTCGCATCGCGCTGTTGAAAGGGCGGGTCAATTATCTTTGTCCGCAGCGTCTGGATGCGCATCTGGCGCAGCAGAATATCGCGCTATGGGAGCGACAAGCGCTGCTGAAGGTGCGCCGATGGGCCGCGACGAGCCGCGATGGTGATTTGTCCGGCCTTGCGTTCGACCCCTTTGCGCGCGGGATTGGCGCGATGATTACCGCGACGGCGGAACAATGCAAAGGTTCGAAATGTGCTGAATTCGACCACTGTCCCTTGATGCAGGCGCGGCGCAAGGCGCAGTCGGCGGACATCGTGGTCACCAATCACAGTCTGTTGCTGGCCGATGCGGCGTTGAAGTCGGGTGACTTTGGTGAGGTGTTGCCCGAATTCGATGTGTATATTCTCGATGAGGCCCATGCCCTGCCGTCGCTGGCATGTCAGCACTTCGGCGTCACCTTGACGCAGAAGCGTTTTGTTCAGTGGTTCAATGATATGCAGGCCATTCTTGACGAGTTGGGCGATGAAATGGGGTTGAAGACGCGCTTGAATGCGCTGTTCGAACAGGTGATGCGTTGCTATCACGCCAATGCATTGCCGGAGGTCGCCGAAGGTTGGCGCGAAATCATGGCTTTGGTCGAGGAACGTGCCGAGCGTAGTGAGGATATCGAGCGCATGCATGCGCGCGCGATGCAAATTGATGGCGAGGTGGCCATGGTCATGGAGCCTGGGCGAGGGTATGTCGGCTGGAGTGAAGGGGATGCCGATGGGCGACGGCATATCGTGGCGCCGGTGGAAACAGGGCCCGTTCTCAGCCAGCATATGTGGAATCGATCGGCGGCATTCGTGCTGTTGTCCGCCACCTTGCGCGTGTCCGGGTCGTTTGAATATGCGCGTCAGCGTTTGGGATTCGAAAAGGCGCGCGAAACCTTTCATCCCTCACCGTTCGATTATCGCAGCCAGGCGTTGATCTATCTACCTAGGCATCTGAGCGATACACGTTCATCCGAGGGGATGGAGCGTTTGAGTAATGAGATGGAGGCGTTGCTGCGTGCATCCGGTGGACGGGCGTTTGTGTTGTTTACCGCTTGGGAAACATTGCGCGCGATTGCGCCTCGGCTGAAACAACGCTTGCCATGGCAGGTGTTGATTCAGGGAGAAAGCGGCAGCCGTGATGCGATTCTCGACGCCTTTCGCACGGATACACATTCCGTGCTTTGCGGCACGCGCAGTTTTTGGGAAGGTGTCGACGTGCCGGGGGAGTCTTTGAGTCTGGTCATTATTGATCGCATGCCGTTCGCCTCGCCCGGCGAACCTTTGCTTAAAGCCCGGCTGCGCCATTGCGAAGAACAGGGTGGAAAGCCGTTCGTGGACATTCAGTTGCCGGAGGCTATCGCGGTATTGCGTCAGGGAGTTGGGAGGCTGATTCGCAGTGAGCATGACCGTGGTGTGATCGCGTTGCTTGATTCGCGCCTGTATCAGCGAAGCTATGGGCGCGAAGTGGTGCGCAATCTTCCTCCCGCGCCAATTACCGCGTCGTTCTCCGATGTTGAGCGTTTTTTTGCCAAGCAGGGGGACTAACGGATCACTTTGTTGTAAAGCCACCAATCACCGCAAGCCACGTGCCCGCCGCGCGGACTTTTGCGGCATTCGCTGGTTCGCCCTCCACAGGCCACGCTCGTTCCGGCCGGACTCGTTTTGCAATAATTGGCCTCCCCACCGCAAGCAACCGCCTTGCCGTCCATGCTTTGCATGCAGTAGCTCGCCTTGCCGCCGCAGGCCACACGATGGCCGTCTTTGCTGTTGGCGCAGTAGCTGGCCATGCCACCGCAGGCAACGTGATGACCATCAGGGGTGAGGGCGCATTCTTTGGCCATGCCACCACATGCGATCTGGGTTCCATCTTTGTTCTTCTCGCAATAATCGGCTTTGCCGCCGCAGGCGACTTTGCTTCCGTCCGCGTTGCTCATGCAATAATTGGCTTCTCCACCGCAGGCGACATCCATGCCATCCTCGCTGCGCATGCAGTAGTTTGCCAGGCCTCCGCAGGCCACCCCTCTGATGCCGGCGCGGCACTCCTTGGCTCTGCCGCCACAGGCCACGCCATAAGGTGTGACATGGCAGTACGTCGCCATGCCGCCGCATTGCACCGAAGTGCCATCGGCAATACAGAAGTCCGAATCACCTCCGCAGACGGTGATGCTGCCATCCAAAACTTTCGTACATGCTTCGGCCTGCGCGGGGTACAGGCTGAGCAGGGCCAGCAAGATCAGTATGGATCGCATGATTGTCCTCCTTGCCGCAGACATGCAGAGTATGCTTTATTGACGATCCCGTGATGGTTGTCAATGCATCACCCCGCTTGGTATGGAGGCGCAATGCGCTTGTTTGCTGCGTTGGACGTTCCTGACCAGATCGCGCATCCATTGCAGTCCTGGCGAGCCCGTTTTGCCCCAGCGATGGCGCGTCAGGGCTGGCGCATGCTTGAACCGCATGCCTGGCATCTCACGCTTGCATTTTATGGTGAGGTGAATGGGCGCGAGTGTGCGGCGCTCGTCGAGCGCCTTGCCGAGGATATCGAGGAATATGCCGCACCGCGGCTGCGATTGGAGGCATGCGGTGTGTTTCCGTCCGCCGCGCGTCCGCGTTCCTTCTGGGTGGGGGTGGGGGATGTGTCGCATCGCCTGGAAAAACTTGCCCGTTGTTGCAGGCGGGCCGGGCATGCTACGCTTCGCAAACGGGGTAGGCGGGAGGAGCCGTTTCGTGGGCATATCACCTTGGCGCGGGCACGGGGGAAGGTGCCTTGCTTTACCCCCGAGCATTATCGCTTGCCGCAAGTGCCGGCGCTCGACTGGACGCCGGAGCGATTGTGCCTGTTCCGTTCGTGGCTGCGCCCGGAAGGAGCGCACTACGCATGTGTGGAAGCGTTTGCATTGAAAGGAGAAATGGATGTCTGACAAGTCCAAAGCATTGGAGACGGCGCTAAGCCAGATTGAGCGACAGTTTGGCAAGGGCACGATCATGCGCCTCGGTGACAACAGCAAGGTGGCGGTGGATGTGATTCCGAGCGGAAGTCTTGCGCTCGATGCCGCGCTGGGTGTGGGTGGCTATCCACGCGGACGGGTGATTGAGATTTACGGCCCTGAATCATCCGGCAAAACGACGCTGGCGCTGCATGCGGTGGCCGAGGCCCAAAGGCGCGGCGGTTCGGCCGCGTTTGTCGATGCCGAGCATGCGCTGGATCCCGTCTATGCCGAGAAGCTGGGCGTCAATATCGATGAACTGCTGGTTTCTCAGCCGGATTCCGGCGAGCAGGCGCTGGAAATCGTAGATATGTTGACCCGTTCCGGCGCACTGGACGTGATTGTTGTGGACTCGGTGGCGGCATTGACCCCGCGCGCGGAGCTGGAAGGGGACATGGGCGATTCGCACATGGGTTTGCAAGCGCGGCTGATGAGCCAGGCATTGCGCAAATTGACCGGCTCGATTGCGCGTTCGAAGACCATGATCATCTTCATCAATCAGATCCGCATGAAGATTGGGGTGATGTTTGGCAATCCTGAAACCACGACCGGCGGCAACGCGCTCAAGTTCTATGCCTCAGTGCGTTTGGATGTTCGGCGGACCGGCACGATCAAGAAGGGCGATGAGGTGTTGGGCAGTGAAACGCGGGTGAAGGTGGTCAAGAACAAGGTGGCGCCGCCGTTCCGCCAGGCCGAGTTCTCGATCATGTATGGCGAGGGTATCTCGCATGCGGGCGAGGTGCTCGACATGGGTGTGAAGCATGGGTTTGTAAGCAAGAGCGGCGCCTGGTACGCCTATGGCAGCGAGCGTATTGGCCAAGGGCGCGACAATGCGATCAGGTTTCTGAAGGAACATCCGGAGATGCTGGCGGAAATCGAACGTGCGGTGCGCCAGAAACTGGGTTTGCCGGATGACGAGGCGGCCGCTGAGCAATCCTGACGAAATCATGCGCGTGGCGTTGCGCTGGCTGGGCGCACGTGAATACTGCCGCGAAGAGTTGCGTAGAAAGCTTGAGGACAGGGGGTTCGAAGCGCGGCAGGTGCGGTCGGTGGTGCGGCGTTTGGTAGAAATGGGCTATCTCAGCGATGCACGCTTTGCGGAGGCATTTCTGCGCAGCCGCATGCGGCGTGGAGAAACTCCGCTCCTAGCGGCGATGAAGGCAAGACGGCATGGGGTGTCCGAGGCGGCGCTGAGTGCTGCGTATGAGGCCGCTTGCGGGCAGTTTGATGCCGAGGAAGCGTGCCGCGCGTTGCTGGCACGGCGCGACCCTGCCTCTCGTTATGTGTATGATGAACGCGAACGCGTGCGGCAGGTCCGCTTTTTGCGGAACAAGGGATTCGATACTGCTACGATTCTGCGCGTGATGAATGAACGCCGGGCGGATATGCCGGAATGAGGGGATAGATGAAAACTTCCGAGATACGCAAACGATTCCTCGACTATTTCGCGGGCAAGGGGCACGAGATTGTGCCTTCCAGTTCTCTCGTTCCGCATGGCGATCCGACGTTGCTGTTTACCAATGCCGGCATGGTGCAGTTCAAGAACGTGTTCCTGGGGAATGAAACGCGTCCCTACAAGACCGCGGCGAGCAGTCAGAAGTGCGTGCGCGCCGGTGGCAAGCACAACGATCTGGAGAATGTGGGACATACCGCGCGGCATCACACGTTTTTCGAGATGCTCGGCAATTTTTCCTTTGGCGATTATTTCAAACGCGAGGCCATTGCTTATGCTTGGACGTTCTTGATCGAAGAACTGAAGCTTGATCCGGAGCGCCTGTTCGTCACTGTATTTGAGGAGGATGACGAGGCCTATGATATCTGGCGCAAAGAGATAGGTGTTCCGGAGACGCGCCTGGCCCGCATCGGTGCCAAGGACAATTTCTGGTCCATGGGCGATACCGGTCCATGTGGTCCCTGTTCGGAGATCTTCTTTGACCATGGCCCTGAGGTACCCGGCGGTCCGCCAGGAACGCCGGAGGAGGATGGCGATCGCTTTGTCGAGATTTGGAATCTCGTGTTCATGCAATATAACCGTGATGAACAGGGCAGGCTCACGCCTTTGCCGCATCCGAGCGTGGACACGGGCATGGGGCTCGAACGCATTGCGGCGGTGATGCAGGGCGTGCACGACAATTACGATATCGACCTGTTCCGCGCTTTGATCGGCGCGGCCAGTGAAATCACCGGTGTGCGTCCGGGCATTGACGCGGAGAAGGATGTGTCGCTGCGGGTGCTGGCCGACCATCTTCGTTCGGTATCGTTTTTGCTTGCCGATGGCGTGTTGCCCTCGAACGAGGGGCGCGGTTTCGTGTTGCGGCGCATCTTGCGTCGTGCCTGTCGGCATGGACGGCTGCTGGGGATGCAGGAGGCATTCATCTGGCGTTTGGTCGATGCGTTGGTGCGCGAAATGGGCGATCACTTTACCGAGCTAAAGGAGCATCAGCGCAATATCGAGCAGGTGATTCGCATTGAAGAGGAACGCTTCATCAAAACGCTGGACAAGGGCCTGCGCCTTGTGGAGCAGGCGGCGCGGGAAGCTGGCGAGGGCGGCACCATTCCTGGCGAAACCTTGTTCACCCTCTACGATACGTATGGCTTTCCGACCGATTTGACGGCGGATATTCTGAAGGGCCGGAACATCAAGTTGGATATGGCGGGGTTTACGACATGCATGGAGGAACAGCGCGCGCGGGCGCGTGCCGCCTGGAGCGGAAGTGGTGAAGATGCACTGCCGAAGGCGGTGTTCGATTTACGCGCACAGCATGGACCGACTGAATTCCTTGGCTACACGACGTTGAGGGCCGAGGGCGCGATCACGGGCCTGCTGCGTGACGGCGAGGCGGTGAAGACCCTGGCGGAAGGTGAGCAGGGTTGGCTCGTCACCAATCAGACGCCGTTCTATGGCGAGTCGGGCGGTCAAGTCGGGGATACCGGCTTGATTGCCACGGTCGATGGTGAATTCGAGGTGGTGGACACCAAGAAGCTGATGGCGGATTTGATCGTCCATGTTGGCCGCGTGCGCCGCGGGAGCGTTGCTGTTGGTGATGTCGCGCACCTTCAGGTTGATGGTGAGCGGCGGGATGCGATTCGGCGCAACCATACCGCGACCCATCTTCTGCACGCCGTGTTGCGGCGCGTGCTAGGCACGCATGTCAAGCAGTCCGGCTCATTGGTGACGCCCGAGCGATTGCGCTTCGATTTTAGTCATTTTCAGCCAGTCTCGGCGGAGGAGCTTGCGCGGATCGAGGCGGAGGTAAATGCGGCGATCATGGATAATGCGCCGGTGGAAACGCGACTGATGAGTCAGAAGGAGGCGATTGCCAGCGGGGCCATGGCCTTGTTCGGCGAAAAATATGGCGACGAGGTGCGGGTGGTATCGGCCGGCTTCTCGACCGAGCTTTGCGGTGGCACGCATGTGGGCCGCACCGGGGACATTGGGCCGTTCCGGATTGTTGCCGAGTCTGGTATCGCTGCGGGTGTACGGCGCATTGAGGCGCTGACCGGACACAAGGCTTATGCGAGTTTTGCGCATGATGGCGAACTCCTTGGCAAGGCGGCCAAGTTGCTCAAGGTTCGCGGCGATGAGGTGCTTGGTGCGATTGAGGCATTGCAGAAACGCGTGCGGGATGGTGAAAAAGCCTTGCAGTCGCTCAAGGCGAAAGCGGCTGTAGCGATGCTGGATCGGCTGATCCATGGCGCGGTTGAGGTTGATGGTGTGCGCGTGCTCAGCGCCGAAGTGCGGGACGTCGCCGATTTGCGGGATTTCATGGACAAGGCCAAGGCCAAGTTGAAATCGGGCGTGATCGTTTTTGGGCAGGTGCGTGGCTCCAAGGTGCAATTGGTGGCTGGCGTGACGTCGGATCTGACAGACCGTTTCCATGCCGGCAATCTCGTGCGTGCGGTGGCCGAATATTGTGGTGGCAAGGGCGGCGGTAAGCCGGATCTGGCCATGGCTGGTGGCAGTGAGCCGGGCAAGTTGCAGCAGGCATTGGCCAAGGTGCAAGAGCTTATCCGGCGCTGATTATCCGCAGCCGGCGAGGATGTCCTCCCACCTTCGCAGCATCAGCATGCGGCCGCTGTGGTCGTCGATCGTCAGGCGGCTGTTCGGGATGCGCCGGGCCAGCGATTCGGCGCAGGCGCAGGGGATCTGGGTATACTGGCGGCCGTGCCAGATACGCACGGGACAACGGATGTCTTCCGGCGCAAAGCCCCAGTCCCGCACCACATGGCACAGGTCGTTCATCAGCCCATGAATGCCCTGTCGCGTAGCTTCGCGGTAGC
>RFFT01000040.1 GCA_003696795.1 Zetaproteobacteria bacterium
ACCCCCAAAAACAAAACGGGCGCGCCTCGGGCGCGCCCGTATATTCCTCCGCAATCGTTTACGGAGCCGTTGGCACATCAGAGGACTTCAACTGCGAACCCTTTGTGCCACTGCCACTTGTGACCGTAGGCGCATCGCTGGTCGCGGTATAGATCTTGTCACCCGAAGTATGCTTTGTTGCCGCAGCGTAGGTCTGATTGTTGGTTCCAGCGTCCGAAGCAAAATAGACATTGCTGGACGTCGTCAAGGTCACCGAATTCGCACCATCGGTCAGCGTCACCGAGCCGGTGGAAGGCGAAGTCGCATTCGGATACTTGCCATTGTCGTTGAAGAACGTCTCGAACATCGTCAACGCCGTCTTCAGATCCGATGCCGCGGCCGAATTGTAGGCCTTGACACGATAGGACGCGAACTGCGGAATCGCGATCGCGGCCAGAATGCCGATGATCGCGACCACGATCATCAGCTCGATCAGGGTAAAGCCTCGTTGTTGCTTGTTGTTCATCTTACACTCCTTTTCCAGTAAGGTGGGAAATCATAGAGCAAAATTCATGCCAACTTGAAGCCGGCCATTTGTCCACGCAACTGACGCGACGCGAATGTCAGGCTGACATTTTTTGTCACCCCGCCTCGCCGCGATACTGCAGCGCTTCCGCGATATGTTCCGCCAATACATCGGAGCTTTCGGCAAGGTCCGCGATCGTGCGCGCCAGGCGCAGCAATCGATGATAACTGCGCGCGGAGAGCGAGAAACGCGCCATCGCCTCATCCAGTAAACGCATCCCTATAGCATCGGGCCGGGCAAAACGCTCGATCTCGTCCATCCGCATCTGGGCGTTGCAACGCCCCGCACCCAGGCGGGCATATTGCCGATCACGCGCCCGGCATACCCGTGCGCGAACCTCGGCGGATGGTTCTCCCGGACGCATGGCCGCAAGTTCCTCTCGCTCCACCGGGGACAAATGAATGCGCACATCGAAGCGATCGAGCAGGGGACCGGAAATGCGGGACATGTAGCGGCGAACCTGCACTGATGAGCATTGGCACACCTTGACCGGATGACCGAGATAGCCGCAGGGGCATGGATTCATCGCGGCCACCAACTGGAATCGGGCGGGGTAGGTGACCGTATCCGCCACGCGGGCGATGGTCACCCGACCGTCCTCCAACGGCTGGCGCAACGCTTCCAGCACGCTGCGGCGAAACTCGGGAAGCTCGTCCAAGAACAACGTGCCATGATGCGCCTTGCTGATTTCGCCCGGGCGAGGTATGCCGCGCGCACCGCCACCAATCATGGCCGCATCGGACGCCGTATGATGGGGCTGCCTGAAGGGCGGAATGCGGCTCATTGGCAAGCGTTCCGTTTCGCCCGCAACGCTATAAATCCGCGTGACATCCAAGGCCTGCGCCTCGGTCAACGGTGGCAGGATGCCGGGTAAGCGCTGCGCAAGCATACTCTTGCCCACGCCGGGTGGGCCCTGCATCAGCAGATGGTGCCCGCCGGCGGCGGCGATCTCCAGCGCCCTTCGCGCCTGATATTGTCCCCGAATGTCGGCCATGTCGGCATGTGGCGTTGAGCAATCCATCGCCTCCACTGCAGGCGCAGTCGCCCGCGCAAGCGCATGTTCCCCCTTAAGATAACGCGCCACATCCAGCAGATGATCGGCAACACGCACCTCAATCCCGCGCACGATGCAGGCCTCCGCGGCATTGGCGCGCGGAACCACAACCCGCGCATAGCCCATTGCGTGCGCATGCATCACCAACGGCAACACCCCAGCCGTCGCATGCAACGTCCCATCCAGCGCCAGCTCGCCGAGCAGCATGATCTCGTGCATGTTCACCGCAGGCCGCAGCTGATCCGAGGCCAGCAGAATGCCCACAGCCACAGGCAGATCGAAATGCGCGCCTTCCTTGCGCCGGTTGGCAGGCGCAAGGTTCACCGTGACGTGACGCAAGGGAAACTCAAAGCCGGAATTCATCAATGCGGAACGGATACGCTCCCGCGACTCGCGCACCGCCGCATCAGGCAACCCCACCAGATTCCAACAAGGAAGCCCGCGGGAAAGATCGACCTCGACGCACACGTCCTTCGCATCCAGGCCATGCAGGCATGCCGATCCCAAGCGGGCCAGCATCTAGCGCTCCTGTTGTTTCACCCGCTTCTCCAACGCCACCACCCGCTTCTCCAGTTCGGCAAGCTGCGCGCGTGCTTTGGCCAACATCGCCTCTTGCACCTGCATTCGCTCATCGGTGACCACGTCGAATTTACGCAAAGCCTCTTCCACGATCTCCCGAATTTGGGCTTCCGCGCCCTGCTTGATCCCCCCCAACATCTGAATGCCTGCGGCAATGTTTTCCGCCAATTGATCCAACGTCTTGTTTGAAATGCTCATCCCATCACCCCTTTGCACCCGATTTGGTTCGCCCAATGCGGGCACGGATATATCCCTTTCTGCCCGACGGCAGGGAAACGATCAACCATCCTGACGCCTGCGACCGATGAACCTCCAGTCTCGCCCGTGGACGAAACCAGCCAAGGGTCGGCGCCCGTCGGCTGGGCCGCGCATACACCGGATGAAACCCCGCCAGGCGCACATGCGAAGACGCATCACCCGCATGCTTGGCGATGCTATCCAGAATGGCCTGCTCAATCGCGTCCTCGCGTTTCAAACCGCGATGGACCTGCACATAGATCGTACTCAACGCCGGTGTGTCGGCCCGCAGCAGCAGCTTGCCGTCCAGCTCGCGATTGCCGAAAAGCAGCGCATAATTGCCCGCATGGCGCTCGATAAGGTCCAGGTCGAGGCGAACCTCGCGCAACCCCCGCTGGACCGCGGCAAGCGTATGCTCAATATCCAGCGGAAAGCTGCGCTCCGCGCCCTTGAATTGGTAGGCGACCTCATCCACAAAATATCCGGGGATCGCGACCAACGACGCCGCGGCGGAGCAGCCCGCCAGGATCGGCAACAGCAGCAAGCGAATTATACGCCCCAACGTTTCGCTCCCGGATTATCCACGGCCAGATGGTCCAGCACCCGATCCACGACAAAATCGACCAGGTCGTCGAGGTTGTGCGGGCGATGGTACCAGCCGGGCATCGCAGGAATAATGTCCGCGCCAAGCTTGGCCAGCGTCAGCATGTTCTCCAAATGCACCGCGGACAGCGGGGTCTCCCGGGGCACGATAATCAGCTTGCCTTTTTCCTTCAATTGCACATCGGCGGCGCGCTCGATCAAATTGCCGGAAAGCCCATGGGCAATTCGACCCAAGGTTCCCATCGAACAGGGAACGATCACCATTCGGCGAATACCGGCCGAACCCGAAGCCACCGGCGCAAACCAGTCGTCCAGGGCATGTGTGCAAAGGCTTGCCGCATCGATTTGCAACGCATCGGCCAATTGACATCCCCAATCCTTCGGCTCATTCGTCAGTACAAGCTCGGCCTCATGCTTGAGCACGATGCGCGCGGCATCGGACAGAAGGATATGCATCCTGACGCCGTTTTGACCCAAACGCTGCATCAGACGCAACCCATAGCATGCGCCCGAGGCGCCGGTCATTGCAATCGCGACACGATCGACCATATCAGCGCATCATGCGCGCCGGTGCGCATCCACTCAAGCGCGCATTCACAGGGAAAACCCTTCACCGAGATACACCCTGCGCGCATCGGCATTGGCCACAATCTCTTGCGCCGTGCCGGAAACGATGATTTCACCGGCATTCATCAGATAGGCACGATCGCAGATGGATAGCGTATCGCGCACATTGTGGTCGGTGATCAGGATGCCGATACCGCGTTCGCGCAGGGTGGCGATGATTTGCTGGATATCCTCGACCGCGATCGGATCCACTCCGGCAAAGGGCTCGTCGAGCAACAAGAAACGCGGCTTGGTCACCAGTGCGCGGGCAATTTCCGTGCGCCGGCGCTGTCCGCCGGACAAGGTATAGGCCTTCTGGTGCTGCACCCCTTCGATCCCAAGTTCGATCAACAGTTGCTCCAGCTCCTCCTCGACCTGCACCTCGGGCATATCCAACGTCTCGAAGATGGCCAGCAGGTTCTCGCGCACAGTCAGCTTGCGAAAAATACTGGCCTCCTGCGGCAGATAACCAATGCCACGCCGCGCCCGAAGATGCATGGGCAACGAGGTAATGTCCTCCCCATCCAGCAACACGCTGCCGCCATCAGCCGGAACCAAACCGCATACCATATAAAAGCTGGTTGTCTTGCCCGCCCCATTCGGCCCGAGCAGTCCAACACATTCCCCCGAATGGATATCCAGGCTGACATCGGACACGACCGTCTTCCCGCGATAGCGTTTGCACAAAGATCGCGCTGCCAGATGGTGCCGCATCACTTGTTCCAATCGGGCACAGGCACAGCAGCCTTGCCCGACTTGTCCGGCTCGATGATCAAACGGGCCTTGCCCGCGGTCGGGGCGGAAACCGTGGTATGTTTTGCGCGAATATCATGCACGATGGTCGCTCCTTCCAACCGCCCCTTGGCTTGATAGACGACCGCGTGACCGATAAGCGTCAGCACATCGCGTGTATAGTCGAGCTGCGCCTTGTCCGCCGTACCATGCGTCTCGCCCTGGCGCATGCGGACATGACCAAACGCGTCGGCCCTTTGCAAGGCATGGTCCCGATCCCGGTAATGAGCCACCAATTGATCGCAATGCAGCACAAAATCGTCGCGCTCCAACCGGACTGAACCTGTGAACTTCACCTGATGACGCTGATTGTTGAGCGCCATCGCATCGGCCTGGATCTGCAGCCGACCCGCTTGGGCGGCATGGGCAAAAAGCATCACCATGCCGACCGTTAGAATGAATCTGGCGATCATGGCTGAATTTTTTCCTCCGCCAACCCCTGGTCTTCGATCCAAATCCCCCGATCGACCCAGAGTTGCTCGCTGCTGCGCTTCAAGCGCATACGCCGGCCGCGCGCGCGCATGCGTTTCCCCTTGGCGGTAAACGGGCCGGGAACAAAAGCCTCGTCCTTCAGGCTGTCATAAATCAACTGGCCGCAATCAAGACGCCAACCATCATAGCGCATGGTCACATGACGGCGAAACACGACATGCTTGCGCCTGGGGTCGAATTCGGCCTCATCGCCGGTAATGGGCACCGCCCGGTTACCGCGCAAATACAGGGTCAAGGTGGGCAATCGCATGCGCATATGACCATTGGCAAGTTGCTCGGCCCGCTCGGCCCGCAGACGCCACAGCAGCTTGGCACCGTCGCGTTCCACAATCACGGGTGCCGCAATCTCGATATTCTGCCGACCATCGCTTATCTTCCCATCCTTAGGCGGCGGCTCGCCATGCCGCAACATCATCACCCCCGCCAGCACGATGCTTCCCGCCGAAATCATCAATCCGGACCACTTGACACCCTTCCAGAAGCGACGGCGCAAGAAAAATCATACCTCCCATCCGCAATCCTGCGGCAGTACTCCATAACGATCGGCCATCACCTGTTGCCAGCATCCTTGGGCCAGAATCAATGCCTCGGCGGCCTGACGCACCGCTCCACGTCCCCCCACGCAATCGGACACCCAATGTGCCCGCGCACGCACAGCCGGATGCGCATCGACCGGCGCCATGGCCAATGCGCAACGGCGCATTGGTGGCAGGTCAATGATATCATCGCCCATATAGGCGCACGACGTAGGCGGTACTCCGCTTTCCCGCTGCAGACAATCAAGTGCCTCATTCTTGTTCAAACACCCCTGGAGCACATGCGCGATTCCCAAATCATCGGCGCGGGCGCGTACCACCTCGGATGTACGACCGGTGATGATCGCAACATCAATACCCGCCCGTTGCAGCAACTTGATGCCATGCCCGTCGCGCACGTTGAAGGCCTTTAGTTCCTGTCCCGCATGATTCATGACAATCGAGCCATCCGTCAGCACGCCGTCCACGTCCAGAATCAAAAGCCGAATACCGCGCGCGCGTTCGAACGGAAAGCAATAACCCGAGTATGCTCTCATGCCACACCCGCCTCGAGCAAATCATGCAAATGGACAACACCCACACCGTTCTGCTCCGAATCGACAAACAACACCGTGATCTTATATTGCTCCATCATGTGCAGCGCCTCGCTGGCCAGGCGGTCCGCATGAATCCGGCGTGGGTTCCGGTGCATCAGATCGCGCACCGGCGCATCCAGGTCCAGGTTTTCGCGTTGCAGGATACGCCTGAGATCGCCATCGGAGATACATCCAACCAAACGATCGCCGTCATATACGCCGGTGATACCCAAGCGTCGCGCGCTCATCTCCATGATCGCCTCGCGCAACGTGGCATCAACCGCCACGCGGGGAAGTTCATCGCCACTATGCATCAGGTCGCCAACCTTGCGCAACTTGCGTCCCAGACTTCCCGCTGGATGCACCCGCGCAAAGTCCTGTTCCCTGAAACCGCGTCGTTTGAGCACGACCACGGCAAGCGCATCCCCCAGCGCGAGGGCGGCCGTCGTCGATGCGGTAGGCGCCAGGTTCAACGGACAAGCTTCACGAGCAACCGGCACATGCAGCACAATGTCCGCATGCTTGGCCAACGTGGATTGCGGAGCACCCGTCATCGCGATAATCCTAGCGCCCTGCCGGCGTATCTCGGGCAACAGGCTGCATACCTCGCTGGTCTCGCCACTGTGCGATAGGGCGAGCACGCCGTCATTGCCGCTGATCATACCCAAATCGCCATGTTGCGCCTCAGCCGCATGCACAAAAAAAGCGGGTGTTCCGGTCGATGCAAAGGTCGCCGCAATCTTCTTGGCAATGATGCCCGACTTCCCCATCCCGATCACGATCAGCTTGCCCTCCAAGGCATAGATCATCTCGACCGCCGCGACAAAATCCTTGTCCAAACGCCCGCGCAGCGCCCGCAGGGCATCGATCTCGATATCCACGACCTTGCGTGCCTTGGCCAGGCAAGCCTGTTCGTCCATCACTCGCATCACTCCCAAGCCAACATGGTGACCGGTTGCGCTTCAAGCGCCGCCAGCAGGGGCGCTGACTGTTGCTTGAACCTGGCCATCTGGGATTTCGGGACGGGACGGGACGGAACCCGCTTCACCGTCAACGGATCGATCGCGCGCCCGCGCACGCGAAATTCGAAATGCAAATGCGGGCCGGTGGCCAGTCCACTCATTCCCACATAACCGATAATCTGACCCTGACGCACGCGCATACCGCGATGAAGACCGCGTGCGAAGCGGCTCAAATGCGCATATGCCGTGGAATGGGCACGATTGACATGCTGGATCAGGACGAAGCGCCCGTAGCCGCCTTTCCACCCAACGAAACGAACCCGACCGTCACCAATCGCATGCACTGGCGTTCCCATCGGCGCGGCATAATCGACACCGCGATGCGCACGGGTAAAGCCAAGAATCGGATGCTTGCGGCGCAGGCGAAAGCGCGAGGAAATTCGGGTGAATTTCACCGGCGCTTTCAGGTATGCCTTGCGCATGCTCCTTCCTTCCGGGGTAAAGTATTCTTCCCGTCCATCCGGGCCGGTGAACAGCACGGCGCGGAACCTTTGACCTTGATTGATAAACTCCGCAGCCAGAATCTTGGTGGCAATCAAACGTCCCTCGTCGTCGTAAAGCTCATCATACAGCACACGAAAACTGTCACCATCACGCATATCCCGCGCAAAATCGATATCCCAGGAAAAGATATCCACGAGATTCATCGTTGTGCGGCTATCCAAGCCGGCGCGGGCCGCACTCTCGAACAGTGAATCGTGGATCACGCCAGCCGCCAGCATTCGCCTGCTGCTGGTTTTGCGTTCCGCGAGCGCGGCATGCCAGGCGCCGTGTTCTTTTCGCAGATGCAAGCGGGTATGCGCATCGATTTCATAGAACAGATCGAGGTCGCCGTCATGCCGCGCCATGGTCAATTCATGCCCTGCCCGAATTCGATTCAGCGCGTAAACCGGTTTGGCTGCGCGCACAACCCGGTAGGCATCATCGCCCGTTATCCCCAGGCGCTCCAGTACAGCAATGATATTGTCACCAGAGCGAATCCGTTCTTTACGCATGGAGGCACGCAACATGCCTTGCACATCCGGTTTCAGCCACTCTTCATGCGGAAGCGACGAGGTGGCATTGACCACATGTGTCGGTTCCGCCAACGCAAACAGCACACCGACAATGGCGAGCAGAACCACCCCCATCAGCCAGGAGCGACGAGATTTACTACCCCTCTGCGTCCCGCACCGACGCGCCATCTTGGGCGAGAAATCCTTGTGAAAAGATTGCGACAAAAAACATCTCCCGTACTTGCTGGACAGCCTGCCATGCTTATGCTTGCAGATTGCCTTGTCAAAGACCCCAGCGATACGTGGCCAATAAAGCGAGGATGAGCTCTTGACCCTACCTCCGTATCTCTTTCCGGAAGCGATCAGCCCCAAGCAGATCATCTTCATGCTCATGACGGCGGGCTACTTTGCCGTCGCGCTGCCTTTGGCATTGAAATACAAGTGGATGGACCGTTTCTGCGTGGCGGTCATCTTCTACATGTCCACCGCACCCATCGACCTTACCCTGTTCAGCTACACCAATTACCGGGGTGATATTCGCGGCATCGAGTTCGGCGTCATCGACTGGATGTACCTCAC
>RFFT01000041.1 GCA_003696795.1 Zetaproteobacteria bacterium
CGATGAATCCTTCTCGATATAGGTGTCCGACTGCGGCACATAGGCCTCGGGCTGATAGTAATCGTAGTAGGAAACGAAATACTCGACGGCATTGTCGGGGAAAAATTGCTTGAACTCGCCAAACAACTGGGCTGCAAGGGTCTTGTTCGGCGCCAGAATCAGCGTCGGTTTTTGCACCCGCTCGATAACGCAGGCCATCGTGTAGGTTTTACCCGACCCGGTCACCCCAAGCAGTGTCTGGTGTTTGCGCCCCGCCAACACCCCTTCAACGAGCTGGGCAATGGCCTGTGGTTGATCGCCTTGAGGGGTGAAAGAGCCAGCCAATCGAAAACGCATTCCCGCATGCTAGCGGAAGCAGGCACGAAAACCATGTACCTGCTCGCCTAGAATTCCGCCAGGTGCCGGATCTTGCCGTCGGCTGCGCGCAAACTGCGGCTAATATCGTGACCGAGCGCCAACAGCAGGCGCATACCCAGCTCCGGCTGACGACGACATAGGTTGCGCAAGCGTGCATGGGTAATCAGCGCAACCTTGCAATCGCTGAGCGCACGCGCTTCCGCCGATCGCGGCCCCGGATGCAGGAAGGCCACCTCGCCGAAGGCCATACCCGGACCATAGCGCGCAAGCGCAATGCCCTTGCGTCGGCCCGTGGGGATCCGTAGCAACACATCGCCGGAAAGCAAGATATACAATGCGTCCCCTTGCTCCTGATAATCGAAGATCACCTCTTTGGCACGATATTCGCGATAATTGAAGCTAGGCGCCAGCTTTTGCCAGTCATGATCGTCGAACGCGCGCAGCAGCTCGCACTTGCGCAAAGGCACCGAAAACGCCGCCTCCGGACGCAAAAAACCCAATGTCCGCAACAGCTGATCCTCGGCATACTCCAGGGCCGCATCGGAATTCGCGAATGTTTTCAGGCGAACATTTCTGTGATAGGGGATCATTCGCTCATGACGATGCCCCTTGCGCTTGACCAAACCCATCGATTTTGGCGGGTGGGTAATCAACAGATCGCCGCCATGTTGACGCAAGATTCCGCACATATACTCAATCAACCTAAGCCCCGTCAAATCCACCTGGCCCAAGCGCCGCATATCCAGAATCACGAAGCGGGCTCGCTTGATGTCAGGTTGCAGCCGCTCCAGCAAATGATCCGCGGTACCGAAAAACAGACTGCCATGCAGCACGTAGCCAACAATCTTGTCCGCATGCGCCTGGAGGGCCTGGCGTTGCTCATGATCGCGCCTGCGCAACGAACTACGCTCGCGCAAATCCCAGCGATGCAGCACCACCGACACCTGAGCCTGTTGGCGAATGAAGGCGATCGCCGCCAGGGCAACGCCCAGCACCACCGCCATCATCAACCCACTCCACAGGGTCACCAGAACCACGCTCAACGCGATCAACGCATCGCCGCGCGCATGCGGGGTACGCAACCAAAGCAAAATATCGCGATCGAGCAGGCCGAACAGCGCGATATCCAATACGATCCCCGACAGAACGCTCACCGGCAGCAAGGCCACCATGTCGCCAAACAGCCATACGAATCCCAGCAGGCATGCGGCAACCACAATGCCCACATGACGACGACCTCCGCCTTGAATGGCCGCCAGTGTCGCGCCCGAGGTGCCCGCCCCCGCCATGCCTCCAAGCAAAGCGGCCAGCACATGCCCGCATCCCTGCCCCAGCAACTCCCGACGTGAGGCATGCCGCTCACCGGTAGAAAGATCGGCGACCACGGAGGTCAGCAAAGTGTCGAGGGCCCCCAGAATGGCCAGCGCCATGGCCGCAGGCAACAACACCTGCCACGGCAAATCACTCCAGGAAGGAAGACGAATACCAAGCTGCAGATGATGCAGCCCGGGCAACGCACCTACCATCCATGAATCGGGTACACTTTTCCCCCAAGCGAACAAGTGGAACGCGCCGATACCAACCAGCAAGCCTGCCAGCGGGCCGGGCAGACGCGGGATGTGCCGTGGCAACAGATGGCTGGCGAGCATCGTCGTCAGTACGGTCGCCAAAGGTATCCACCCTCCTTCGGCGATGGTCAACGGGACCTTGCTCCCCAGCACATGTGGCCATTGAGAGGTGATCATCAACACCCCCGTCCCGGTCATGAAGCCGGACACAACCGGATAGGGCATGAATTTCACCAAATGACCCAGATGCAAAGCAGCCAGCAACAACTGCAAGAGACCGGCAAGCAAGATTACGATCGAGACCGCGGCCAGTACCGCCTGCACGTCACCCATCTTCGCCGCCAGCACGGCAAGTGTTCCGCTCAGCAGGGCGAACGTCGGCCCGGTGGGTGCACTGACCAGCCCGGCAGTACCCGCGGCAAGCCCTGAAGCCAACGAGAGGGCGATCGCGGTCACGATTCCGGACATTGCGGCGCTCGGCATCTCATGAGTCAACGGAAGCCACAATGCCAAGCCAAAGGCCATGGCCTGCGGCAGCAGCAATGCCGCAGCCGTAAAACCGCCTACCCAATCACCGATGGCCGGACGTATCATGGAGACAGTTTAGTCGTTGGGACGCCTTGGGAACAGAAGCTTTCTACCCTTAGCCTCGCGGGAGATACCCCCGGGGATCGATCGCCTGACCATACAAGTGGACTTCATAATGCAAATGCGGTCCGGTTGAACGACCCGAAGAACCTATCGTGCCCAGTACCGTGCCCGTTTTCACGAGATCTCCAGGATGCACACGCACGCTCGAAAGATGGCCATAGCGGGTCACATAACCGAACCCATGGTCGATGTCAACAAGATAGCCAAAGTCACGCATCTTACCGGCGAACACCACCACCCCACGCGCCGCCGCATAGACCGGCGCACCATACCGATTGGCGATGTCCACCCCTTTATGCGGAGCGGGCAAACCGGTGAACGGATCGCTGCGCAGCCCAAACGGCGAACTCAGCCAGCCTCCCTCGGTAGGCCAGGCATGTGGACGCGCCAGCTCCACCGCCTGCTTCTGCTCGAGCAAATAGTCCACGACATGGAGATCGGCATCGAGACGCGCGCTGTGCCGCTCAACCTCATGCACGATCTGTTCAAGGTCGCGAACCGGATAGGCGCGCGTCGGCCTCGGCGTTCTCCCCCCCATGGCCGGACGCCGCGAAAAATCAAACTCGGCAGGATTCAGCGCACTCTCTTTGACAAGCCTGGCCCCCAACGCATCGAGTCGAGAAAGACGCGCCTCAATGCGCCCAAGGGCGGCAGCAAGACTCTCCGCCTTGGCGCGCTCCTGCGCCAGCGCGCGCCGCAGCGAGGCGATTTCGCTGTCACTTTGCTGCTGCAAGTTTATCATGCGCCTTTGCAGCGCAGACAATTGCTGACTGCGCTCCAGCGCATGCCACCATTGATACAGCCCGCCAAGGCTCAGGATGGCCAGCAGCACATACCACGCCGCCCGCGCAGGCATCCCGACACGCCCCATAAGCCGTCCGATATACTCAGCAATCAATGAACCCATGCGGCGCGCTTGCTAGCCATACCCATGCATTCCGTCAAGTTTTGTCGCACGTTAGGCAATCAAACCGCGCCACTCTTGCTTGCGACCGTCATCACGCAGTACATCGGCCATGGCCTCAGAGGAAACAGGACGGGAAAAAAGATACCCCTGCCCCCATTCACATCCTTCTGCTCGGAGGAAGGCAAGTTGTTCCGCATGTTCAATCCCTTCCGCGATCACCTTGATATGCAGGTTGTGCGCAAGATCCACAATCGCGCGCACAATGGAGGCGTCCTGCTCATGCTCAGGCACGCGTGCGACAAATGATCGATCCACCTTCAAGGTATCGATCGGAAAACGTTTCAGGTAGCTCAACGACGAAAAACCGGTACCAAAATCGTCCACCGCGATTTTTACCCCCATTTCCTTGAGTTGATGCAGCAAGCGCACCGACTCTTCAGCTTGCTCCATCAACACCCCCTCGGTGATTTCCAGCTCCAGACATTCGGGGTTCATACCTGTTTCCTGCAAAATTCGCTGGACATCATCAATGAAGTTGGGTTCGCGGAACTGGACCGAGGAAACATTGACCGCCACACACGGTATCTTGTCCAGTCCGGCAAAGAGTCCATCCTCAACCCAGCGGCAATGCTGGAGGCACGCCGAACGCAGCACCCAATTGCCCAACGGGTAAATCAGGCCTGATCGTTCGGCAAACGGAATGAACTGGTCGGGCATCACCAATCCGCGATCGGGCTGCAACCAACGTGTCAATACTTCCATCCCCCGCAATTCGCCATCGGAAAGAGACAGGAATGGTTGATAGTGCAGGATAAACTCCTCCTGCTCGATAGCCTTGCGCAGGCTGATCTCCATTTCCATAACCATCTCGGCCTGATTGCCGAGATCCTCGGTATAAAAATGGAACGCGCTGCCGCTTTTCGGCTTGGCTTCATACATCGCCGCATCGGCGCACTTCACAAGCCCCTCGACGTTCTCCGCATCATCGGGAAACAGGCTGATACCAATGCTCGCGCCCAAATGGTATTCGCGCCCCTCAAGCGTGAATGGCGTGTTGAATACGTCCAACAGCTTCTGCGCCACCAGAGCCGCATCCTCGGCGGTTTTGATATCCGGCAAAGCCACGGTAAATTCATCCCCGCCATAGCGTGAGATCATGTCCACCTCGCGCAAGGTTCCCGTCAGGCGTTGCGCCGCCACCTGCAGAATGCGATCGCCCACGCTATGTCCCAGAGTGTCGTTGATCGTCTTGAACCGATCCAGGTCGATAAACATGACCGCTACCTTGCTCCGATAACGCCGAGCATGGGCCAGCATCATTTCCAAACGATCCATGAACAGGTAGCGATTGGCGAGGCCGGTCAGGCGGTCCTTGTGCGCCAGGTGCTCCAACTGCTTTTCCACCTTCAAACGCTTGCGAATCTCATGCTGCAGCACCTCATTCTGCGCCTCCAGCCTATCCGCAGTCTCCTGCAGTGCGGTGTACATGCGCGCATTATCCAGCGCAAAACGCACCTCCTGCACCATGACCATGGCTGAGGTCAGATCGGCGCGGGTAAAACAGCCGCCCTTTTCCCGGTCCGCGAGGTTCACAATGGCAATGAGCTCCTCCCCGGCAAGCACCGGCAAGGAAAGAAACGAGGGCGACGCATATTTCTGGCTATCATGCCGCCGCGCCGGCAAGCGCTCGTCCTCATTGATATTCTCGACCAGCATCGGCTTCTGGTGCTCAACCACCCATCGGGCCGCCGATTGATCGATATCCAGCTCCAGGCCAACAATGTTTTCCGGACGCTTGCCGCGTGCATCCACCACATGGAAACGGGTACCATCATCCTCCACGAGAAACACCGAGCCAATGCTCGCATGGGTTAGACGCATGAGCTTTTCAAGCAGGATGGATAGCAGATTGCGTAAATCGAGGCTTTTACCCGCCTCCTCTGAAAGCTCGCGAATCAACAACAACTCAAACGTTTGATGCTCAAGTTGTTCCTGCGTCTTCTGATAGCTGGACAACAGTTGCTCGAAACTGGAGGCAATCTCCTTGAGTTCAACCGCGGTCTCCTGGGTGGTCACCTCCGCCAGCTCGTCTGCGGAACATACCTTCATGGCATGAGCCACTCGACTCATGTTGTTGAACAATGACTGTAGCAGGGCCAATGCGCTCAGTACGATAATGATTGCCAACAAAAAGGGCACCAAGGTTTCAGGCGCCGTCAAATCGTCCAGCAACCCATGACTGGACATCAAATAGATGAACACGAAGAACGGAACCAGCGTGATCAACAGTGCAATAACCCGAAACTGCAGCGCGAGCCGCTGCTCGCTTACACTCAGGCCTTTCGCGTTCATAATCTTGCCTGCCTTGCCATGATCCCCTCCTCGCTTCATGGTCTAGCAACCGTAGGCCAAACCTTCACCAGGTGCAAGCCGCGAATACATCCCCCCAAAGCTGCGCGGCGCGCTCATACAAAGCCGTGGGATGGATCACAGCATGTCAAGGATACTCGATCAAGGATGGAAACAAATCACAGGGGGGGTTAAAGCCCATCATTTCAAACAAGGTCGCGGCAATATGCGCCAGCCCCGGCGTATGGATCACATCGTCCTCGTCCGCAGGCTGCCGAAGACGATATTGCCCCTCATAGGCAGGATCGAACAGGATGCACGGCACAGGATTGATCGAATGTTTGGTCGAGGCCTCGCTCTCCCCATCCTTGCGACGCACCCGCATCTGCTCGGCATTACCATGATCCGCGGTGATCAGGGCCAAGCCATCCAGTCGCGCGAGCGTATCAACAATCCGCCCAACGGCGGCATCGACCGCCTCCACCGCCCGGATTGCCGGCTCCATCAGGCCGCAATGCCCCACCATATCCGCATTGGCAAAGTTGATCAGCCCAAAGCCGTACTGCCGCGTCTCCAGCAGTTCGATCGCCTTGTCCGCAATTTCAGCCGCCTTCATCTCCGGGTGGTCGGCAAAAGACACGCCCTTGTCGGAGGGAATCAGAATATAATCCTCCATTGCGGGATCCAACGGCTCGCGATAGCCACCGTTAAAGAAGAATGTGACATGCGGATACTTCTGCGTCTCGGTCAGGCGGAACTGCCGAATCCCCAGCTCCAGAATACGTCGTCCAAAGGGACGCGCCACCTTGGTTGGACCGATAAGCTGGCGATGCGGCAGATTGCGATCCTCATCATAGACCATCATCCCGGCATAAAGCACATCCGGCCTCCGCCCGCGATCGAAACCATCGAATTCATCCAGCTCGAACGCCTCGGTGATCTCGATTGCCCGATCACCACGGAAGTTGACCATGACCACCGCATCGCCATCGCGCACCGGCCCCACTGGCCGACCTTGGTCGTCCACCAGCACAAATCCCGGAATATCCTGGTCGACAATGTCCGGTTCGCGCGAACGAAAATATTCCAGCGCCGCCATCATGGAGGGAAACCGATGCTCCGCTTCGCCATGCACCATCGCCCGCCATCCCCGTTCCACCTTGCTCCAATCGCGGTCGCGATCCATGATCACCCGTTCGCGCCCACCGCCGGTTGCGAACATGTAGCTGAAACCCTGGTGCGCATTGATATAGGCAAACGCCTCCTCCAGCTCACAGATATACTTCTGCGCGGTCTGAATCCCGACATCGCGCCCGTCCAACAGGGCATGCACGCGGAGCGACTTCACGCCAGACTCGAAAGCATGATCGATCAACGCGCGAAAATGCGAGATATGGGAATGGATATTGCCGTCGGAAAGAAGCCCGAGCAGATGAACCGTACCACCGCGCTGTCCCCGCTCAATCACCTCGCGCAATACCTCGGATTGAAAAAAACTCCCATCCTCGATGGCCTTTTTGATCCGGGTGGGACCCTGATCGAGAATCTTTCCTGCACCCATCGTGAGATGGCCGACCTCGGAACCGCCAAGGTCCTTGGCTGAAGGCAGCCCGACAAAATGACCATGGGTGCGCAGCGACGTATGCGCATACGTCGACCAAAGGCGGTCGAACACCGGTGTGTGTGCCTGCGCAATGGCATCGTCGTCACCGCCACTGCCAAGCCCCCATCCATCCATGACAACAAGTATCACCGGACGCCCCGGCGCAAACGACTGCCCCACCTCAACCATGTTCCGATCCGTCCTCTGCCTGCGCCAACAATGCGCGAGCCTGCTGTTCGTCAAACTGCTGTTTGTCGATGCGCAGGAACACCGCGTCCTCCTCCGGCACAACCCTCGCCTCATAGACGCCGTCCAGCGCCAGCAGCTGCTGCTCCAATGCCTCGACCGACACAACACGCGCACCATCGACATGCATCATATGCGCCGAACGCATGGCCGGCATCCGCATACCCAACGCGAGCGCCAGCCACAGCAACATCACCAGCGCACAGCCGTAGAACACGCCCGAGGCGCCCAGCGTCCCCATCGCCCAGCCGCCCAGCGCACCGCCGAGAAACGCACCCAAGAATTGGGACGAGGAATAGATGCCCATCGCCGTGCCTTTGGCATCAATCGGCGCCATGCGGGAAATCAACGAAGGCAA
>RFFT01000042.1 GCA_003696795.1 Zetaproteobacteria bacterium
GAGTGGCATGCGCTGGGCGACGGCTTTACCTGGAACACGAAGAATCCCGAGCAGGACATCGCGACCAGCCGTTCCATCTGGGAGCTGTGCCAGCAGAAGCTGCGCTCGCATGAATACGACATGCTAATCTGGGATGAAATCAACTATTGCTGCGGCTACGGCTGGATTTCGGGCGAGGAGGTTGCGACCTTTCTGCGCCAGGAGCGACCGCCTTGGATGCACGTGATTCTGACCGGGCGCAACGCGCCGTCGGAGGTGATTGAAATCGCGCATACGGTCACCGAGATGCGCCCGATCAAGCATGCCTTCGATCAGGGCATTGCGGCCCAGCAGGGGGTGGAGTTCTGACGGATTGCGGGAAGAGAACGTCATGCGCGCACTGATGCTTCAGGGTACGGCCTCGGGTGTGGGCAAGAGCGTGCTCGTGGCCGGCCTGTGTCGGCTGCTGGCCCGGAACGGCGTGCGTGTGGCGCCCTTCAAGCCGCAGAACATGAGCAACAACGCGGCGGTGACCGTGGACGGTGGAGAGATCGGTCGTGCGCAGGCCTTGCAGGCCTTGGCTTGTGGGATTGAGCCCACGGTGGACATGAATCCGGTGCTGATCAAGCCGGAGGCGGACGAGCGGGCGCAGTTGATCGTGCGCGGTCAGGTGGCCGGGCGGCTTGACGCCCGCCGCTTCCGCGAGGACCGCGCAGCACTACTCGAGACCGTGCTGGCATCGTTCGAGCGGTTGCGCTCGTGCTTCGATGTCGTGCTGGTCGAGGGCGCGGGCAGCCCCGCCGAGCCGAACCTGCGACGCGGCGACATTGCGAACATGGGGTTTGCCGAGGCGGCGGATGTGCCGGTATGGCTGGTCGGCGACATCAACCGTGGCGGCGTGTTTGCGGCCCTCAAGGGTACGCTGGACATCCTGAGCGAACGCGAACGCGCGCGGGTACAGGCCTTGTTGATCAACGGTTTTCGTGGCTCGCG
The DNA here is from genome assembly GCA_003696795.1 of Zetaproteobacteria bacterium. Lineage (GTDB taxonomy): Bacteria > Pseudomonadota > Zetaproteobacteria > Mariprofundales > Mariprofundaceae > J005. Next base: position 973 of record RFFT01000042.1, read on the forward strand.
CGCTTTGCTTGCGGATGCACTGCACTGGTTGGAGGCGGAAACCGGCAAGCCGGTGGCCGGCGTGGTGCCCTGGCTGGAGCTGGATTTGCCGGAGGAGGATGCGCCCTATCGTCATGCCCGTGCTGTGCGACCGGGTGTGTTTCATGTTGCGGTTGTTGCCTGGCCGCGCATGTCCAATCATGACGACCTCGATCCGCTGTCGTCCGAGCCGGGCGTGGCGGTGCGCTTTGTGCGCCGCGCCGAAGCGCTGCAGCCTGCGGATGTGGTGATTCTTCCCGGCTCCAAGCATGTGCCATCCGACCTGGCCTGGTTTCGAGCGCGCGGTTTTGCGCAGGCCCTGTTGCGCCATGTGCGTTATGGCGGCTATGTGCTGGGCATTTGCGGCGGGATGCAGGTGCTGGGGCGCGCGATTCACGCCGCGGTGGAAGGCGGGAAGGATGTGCCGGGGTTGGGATTGCTCGCGCTGGATACCGTGATGCGTCGCGACAAGGTGCTCAAGCGGGTCGATGCGCTGGCGGCATGGCCTGCGCGGGTGCCGGTGTCCGGCTATGAGATCCATCATGGTGAGAGCTCCCTCGATGCCACGCTGTTCCCGTTTGCCGCCCGCTCCGCGGATGGGCGGGTGTGGGGCACCTATGTGCATGGCTTGTTCAGTCGCGGTGCGTTCCGGCGCGCCTGGTTGGCGGCGATGGGGTGGCGTGCGGGCAGCGCCGAGGACCATGAGACGCGGATGTTGGCCTCGCTCGACCGCCTGGCTGATGCCCTGCGAGGCGAAGTGGCGCCGGATTTGCTGGAACCACTGCTGGGTACGAAGTGCGCGGCATGAGTCTGTTGTTGGCGCTGGCGCTGGAGGGATGGCTGGGCGATCCGCCCAATCGCTGGCACCCGGTGGCCTGGTTCGGACGCTGGGCGGCGCATTGTGAACGATGGTGCTATCGCGATGCGCGTGCGGCGGGATGCGTTGCCTGGTTCGCGGCGGTGGCGCCCGCGTGGATGTCGGCCATGGCGTTGCACGCCGCGTTGGGCTGGGTGGGCGACGGCCTGCTGCTTTGGCTTTGCCTGGGCTGGCGCTCGTTGTTTGCACATGTGCGTGCGGTGTTGGATGCGCCGGACCTTGCCGAGGCGCGGTCTGCGGTGGCGTGCATCGTCTCTCGCGATACGGATGCGATGGATGTGATGGCGGCGCGCCGCGCCGCGTTGGAGTCGCTGGCCGAAAACGCATCGGATGCGGTGGTTGCACCTTTGTTCTGGTTTGCGTTGGGCGGCGCACCGGCGGCGGTGCTATATCGCGCGGTCAATACCCTGGATGCGATGTGGGGCTATCGCTCGGCCCGTTATCGCCGTTTCGGCTGGTGCGCCGCGCGCCTTGATGACCTGGCCAATTATCTGCCGGCGCGATTGACCGCGGTCATGCTGTTGCTGAGCGGTCAAAGCGCGGCCTGGCGCAAGTTGCGTACGCAGGCGCACAGCCATGCCTCGCCGAATGCCGGTTGGCCGGAGGCGGCGCTGGCGCTGGCCGCCGACGTGCGTCTGGGTGGGCCGGTGCTGCGCAAGGGTTGTGTCGATGCGCGTCCATGGTACGGCGACGCGAGTGCGCGCATGCCGGTTGCGGCGGTGGCGCAGGAGGCGGTGGACGTCGTGCGGCGCGCGCTGTGGGGTGCTGTCGGTTGTCTGGGGATGCTCGGCTATGTTTGGTGAGCCTGCACATGGCGGCGGTGTGGAGGCGGCGGCGCGCGCCTGGGGTTGCGCGCCGGCGGCGGTGCTCGATCTGTCCACCGGTTTGCATCCGGAGGGACCGCCCCCTTGGTTGGGCGATTGGCTCAGGGCAAATGCGCATCTGGCCGGACGCTACGCCGATGTGGATGGCGAACCGGCTAGGGGTGCGCTGGCGGAGGCGTTTGGCGTGGCGCCGGATTGCGTGTTGATCGGCGCGGGCGCGCAGGCCTTCATCGAGGTGATTGTACAGGCCATGGGCTGGCGCAGTTTGGCGATCGAGACACCCTGCTACACCGAACCGCTGCGCTGCGCCGCGCGCGTGGGCTGCGCCTTGCGCCCCTATCGTCGGGGCGAGCGAGCTTCGCTTGCCGAGGCGCATTGGGTGACCAGTCCGCACAACCCGGATGGGGCGCGGCGCGCTCCTCCCGTCGGGCCCGGGGTGCTCGACGAGTCGTACATGCCGTTTGCCGAGCGTTGCCGCGTGGGGGTGTTGCCGGATGTGATTCGCATCGGATCGCTAACCAAGTTGTTTTGTGTTCCCGGTTTGCGTTTGGGCTATGCGGTCGCCGAGCCCGGGTTGATTGAGATCCTGCGCCGTCAGCTGCCGCCATGGGGTGCGCCGACGCCGGCTTTGCATCTCTTGCCGCGTTTGTTGCCGGAGGCGGCCATGCGCGATGCGCAGTGGCGCAAGGCAGGGGTGCGTCTGCGTCGTTTGTTGCGGGAGATGGACTGGACGTGTCGTGACGGCGTGGCGGGTTTCGTGCTTGCCCGACCGCCTGGCGCGACGCCGGACTTCGCATCGGCGCGGATTCTCGTGCGTCGCTTCCCCGAATGGCCCGAGTTGGCGGGCTGGTTGCGTCTCGCCCCGCCCGGCGATGCGCATGGTTGGCGACGCCTGCGCGCGGTGCTGTGTGCGGCAACACAGCGGGTGGCCTGATGCGCGCATGGTTGTCGGCGCTGGCGCTGTTGACGCGTTTGCCGGTGGCCATACACGGGCAAAGCCCATGCGATCCCGGCCAGGCCGCACGCTGGTTTCCGGCGGTTGGATTGCTGGTGGGCATGTTGTTGGCGACGATGGCGGCGGGGGTTGATGAGCCGCCGCTTTTGCGCGCGTGGCTCGTGCTGCTGGCCTGGGTGTGGCTCACCGGTGCGATGCACCTGGACGGTGTGGCCGATATGAGCGATGGGCTGGCGAGCGCACATGGCGATCCCGCGCGGTTGCGCGCGGTGATGAAGGAGCCGCATGTGGGGGCGTTCGGCGTCGTGGCGGTGGTCCTGGTGTTGTTGAGCAAGTTCGCCATCCTGGCCACCCATATCGAGCCGGCATCCCTGGTTCTGACACCGGCATGGGCGCGGCTGGGGGTGTTGCTATGGGCGGAGATGTTGCCGCCGCTGGCTGCGGACGGCATGGGTGCCGCATTGGCGGGACGGACCTCGCGCGCGGCCATTGCCGTCTGGGCGCTCGGCCTCGCCGTGGTCAGCGGCTGGCTGATTTCTGCAGCGTTTGTGCTGGCTGCGGCGCTGGCGTTGCTTGCCTGGGCCGCGTTGCTTCATCGGTGGGTGGGGGGCATGAACGGCGACTGTCTTGGTGCGGGGATCGAATGCTGCGAGTGCGCGCTGCTTTTTTTCGCCGCGATTGGACATTGAATGCTGCGTCTATTTCGACAGGCTTTGCCCCACGATTTGCGTAACAGGAGAGAATGATGACGAAACCGATGCTGCCTTATTACAAACGGCATGCAATCATGTGCTGCGGCAAGTCTTGCGGCGAGAACATGCCGTTGCTGAACTATCTCAAGGAGCGCGTGGCCCGCGCCGGCTTGATCATGGGCGACGAGAACGCGGTGCGCGTGAACCGCGCCGGCTGCCTGGGCGTATGCCAGCAGGGGCCGATCATGGTCGTGCATCCGGACGGCGTTTGGTATTGCAATCTGGACGAGGCCAAGATCGACCGTATCGTCGAAGAGCATTTCAAGGGCGGAACGCCGGTGGCGGAGTACGCGTTTTACGGTGTCGAGTGAGTTTTCGGACGAGGAGCGCGCGGCGATCTATCGCGTGATCCATGCGCGGCGCGACATGCGCCATTTTTGCGGCGGTAGCATTCCGGAGGCCACCCTATGGCGCATCCTGGCCGCTGCCCATGCCGCGCCGAGCGTTGGTCTCATGCAGCCGTGGCGCTTTATTCGCATCACCGATGCTTCGCTGCGTGCGCGGCTTGCCGACTTGGTGGAGCAGGAACGGCAACGTACGGCGGCGTTGATGGGTGCGCGCCGGGACGAGTTCCTGCGCCTGAAGGTGGAGGGCATCCGCGATTGCGCCGAACTGATCGCGGTGGTGCTGGCGCCGGACGATGGCACCGTGTTCGGGCGACGCACGATGCCGGAGGCTATGGCGCTCTGTTCCGCCTCCTGCGCGATTGAAAACATGTGGCTGGCGGCGCGCGCCGAGAATCTGGGCATGGGCTGGGTGTCCTTTTTCGATCCGCAGGCGGTGGCCGAGCTGTTGCATTGCCCCGCCGGGGCCAAACCGATCGCGTTGCTGTGCCTGGGACCGGTGCACGATTTTTACGCGCGGCCGATGCTCGAACTTGAAGGATGGAGATACGCACGACCACTGGCGGGCTGCGTGGGCACCAATCGTTTTCCGGATCAGGCGCATGGGTGAGCGTGTGCTGCTGGCGCATGGCTCGCCCGATGCGCGACATGGCGCGGCCCTGCGTCGGTTGGCGCGCGACGTTGGAGCAAGGCTTGGCTGCGCGGTGCGTCATGCAACGTTGGATGATGCGCTGCCGACGGGGGCGCATGTGTTGCCCTTGCTATTGACGGAGGGACGCCATGGCCGCTGCGATGCGCCCGCCAGTATTGCCCGTGCGGCGGCGACGCGTGTGGATGGGCCGGCCGAACGACCGGCCGAGATCGCTGATCTCCTGCTGGCCGAGGTGCAGCGGGTGAGGGCGCGGCAACGCGCGGTGATGTTCGTCGTGTATCGGTTCGATCTTGCCGAATCGTTGGTGGCCGAATTGTATCGGGTGAGCAAGCAGTTTCCCCTGCCGGCGATTGCCGCGGTGCACGGTGGGTGCGATGTCGCCTCGGTGCTCGCCTTGTGGCGCGCGGAGGGCGTGCGGGATGTCTTGATTCAGCCGGCGCTGCTGTTTCCGGGCATTACGCTCGATGCGCTGCGCGCCCAGGCCGCTTGTCCTGAGATGTGTGTGCATGTGGGGACGCCGCTGTATGCAAGCCAGGCGTTCGTCGCGTGGATCGCGCGGCGTTTCAAGGAGGAAACATGAATCTTTCCGATCCGCTGAAGCCCGGCGAGGTGGCCCTGGTTGGCGCGGGGCCCGGCGATGTCGGGCTGTTGACGCTGGCCGCGGCGGCCTTGCTCGGGGATTGCGATGTGGTGGTGCATGACGCGTTGGTTTCCGACGCCATTCTTGCCTTGGCCGACACCTCGGCGGAGAAGGTGTTTGCCGGCAAGCGTGGCGGTCGTCCGTCGGCGCGTCAGCGGGATATTTGCGAAACCCTGATTCGCCTCGCCCGCGCCGGCAAACGGGTGGTGCGGCTCAAAGGCGGCGATCCATTCGTGTTCGGTCGCGGCGGCGAGGAAATTCGCGCGTTGAGCGCCGCCGGCATCCGCTTTCGGGTCGTGCCCGGCATTACCGCCGGTATGGCCGCGCCGGCTATGGCCGGTATTCCGCTTACCGATCGCGGCGTGAATGCGTCATTGGCCTTTCTGACCGGACAGGAGGCGAGCGAGCAGTCCCGGATCGATTGGCGCGCATTGGTGGCCGCCTTTCCGGTGCTGGTTGTCTATATGGGGATGCGCAATCTCGCCGCGATCGCGGAACGTTTGATCAAGGCGGGCATGGACGCGGATACCCCGGTGGCCATTCTGCACGGGGTGGGCTGGCCGGACGAATGGCACGCATTCGGCACGTTGGCCGAGGCGCGTGACGGGCGATTGCAGGGCGCGTCGCCGGCGATCGTCGTGATCGGCGATGTGGTGCGGGAGCGCAGGCCGTGGCGGAACTGAAATCTCGCAGCCTGGTGCTGTTGTTGGGGGGCGCGCGCAGCGGCAAGAGCCGGCGGGCGATGGATTTGGCGCGCAGGGCGGATGAGGTGTATTATCTCGCCACCGCGCGCGTGTCTTCGGATGATGCGGAATGGCGCGCGCGCATTGCACGGCATCGACGCGAGCGACCGCCCCACTGGCACACGATCGAGGAGCCGCTGCGCCTTGACCGGGCCATCGCGCGGGTACCCGCCGGATCGGTGGCGATTGTTGATTGCATGACCCTGTGGCTGAGCAATGTCCTCCTCGCAGGACTCGATCCGGAGCGGGAATGCGCCCGCTGTCTCGATGCCCTCGCGGATTTTGCGGGAACCGCTATACTTGTTTCCAACGAAACGGGCATGGGAGTGGTTCCAGATTCGCCGTTGGGTAGGCGGTTTCGCGACGCGCAAGGGTTTTTGAATCAACAATTGGCCGCCCGGGCCGATCGGGTTGAACTGATCGTGGCCGGGTTGCCGATGGTGCTGAAGGGTGGCGATGGAGATTCCAGCGATTGATCAACAGACGTGGGAGGCGGCGAGAGCGCACCAGGCGCAATTGACCAAGCCGACCGGTGCGCTCGGTCGGCTGGAGGAGCTGGCCTGTTGGTTCGCCGCGCGCCAGGGCAAAGCGGTGCCAGACTTACTGCGTCCGGCCATCGTCGTGTTCGCGGCGGATCATGGTGTGGCGCGCGAAGGCGTGTCCGCCTATCCGCGCGAGGTGACCGCGCAGATGGTGCGCAACTTCGCGGCGGGAGGTGCGGCGATCAATGTGCTCGCCCGCCGTTGTGACGCGAAGCTGTCGATCGTCGATGTTGGTGTCGATGCCGATTTGTCCGATGTCGATATGCTGGAGCATGCCAAGGTACGCGCGCATGGCTCGGGCAATATCGCGCGCGAGCCGGCGATGAACGATGCGCAGTATTGGGAAGCGGTCGGCATCGGCGAGGAGATGGCCGCGCGCGCCATCGCCGCGGGAGCGAACCTGTTGATCGCGGGGGACATGGGCATCGGCAATACGACGCCGAGTGCGGCGGTGATTTGTGCCTTGACCGGGGCTGCTCCGGAGCAGGTCGTCGGTCGCGGCACCGGGGTGGACGACGCCACCTATGGCCGCAAGCTCGCGGTGGTCGAGCAGGCGCTGGCCAGGGCGGATGGCACCCTATCGCGCGATGTGCTGCGCGAGTTGGGTGGCCTGGAGATCGCGGCCATGGCGGGGTTCTACCGAGCCGCTGCGCGGCATGGTGTGCCGGTCTTGCTCGATGGGTTTATTTCCGCCGCCGCGGCGCTGGCCGCGCTGGCCTGGGATGTGCGTGTATCGGGCTGGATGTTGGCCAGTCATGTGTCCGCGGAAGCCGGGCATCGCCTGGCGCTGCGCGAGTTGGGGCTGGCGCCGTTGTTGGATTTCGGTATGCGTCTTGGCGAGGGCACGGGGGCGGCGCTGGCGGTGCCGCTGTTGAACGCGGCCCTTGCTCTGCATCGCGAGATGGCCACTTTCGCCTCTGCCGGAGTCAGTGACCGCGCCTGAACGCATCGTCGATCTCATCCGGCATGGCGAAACCAGCGCGCAGGGTTTCCTGATCGGACGTTCGGACCCCTGTTTGAGCGTGGCGGGATGGCGGCGTATGCAGGCGCGCATGCGCATGTTGACCATGCCTGCGGATGCGGTTGTGGTGTACAGTTCGCCGATGCGGCGTTGCCTGCGCTTTGCGCGCGCCTTTGCCGAGTCGCGCGGGTTTGCCTTGCGGGTGGCGGCGGATTTGCGCGAGCTGGATTTTGGTCAATGGGAAATGATGGAGCAGGCGCGCCTGTTCAACGATCCTGGCTTTCAGCGTTTTCTACGCGCACCCGATCGCCAGGAGGTTCCAGGCGGTGAATCCTTTGCCGCTTTCGTGCGCCGGGTATCGCGCTGGCTCGCCGGTCTGCGCGCCAGGGAAGGTGAGCGCCATGTGTTGGTGCTGACGCATGGCGGGGTGATGCGGGTGATGAGTTGCCTGATGCTCGGTCTTCCCTGGACCGCGATGGCGCGTCTGCATGTCCCGCCGGCGGCGCATGCGCGTTTCCAGTTGGATGGCGCACGGGCGCGTTTGTATGCGCTCAATGCTTAGGCGGATGGAGCCGCGCGTGGATGCAGGCGCAGGGTCAGTTCCGCCCCCTCCACTCGGTTCTGCAGGTGGATCAACACCTCTTGGCCGTTGGCCCAGATCCCCGAGATGGTCGCGTGCTGGTGCCTGGCGACGCGCGCCAATTGCCGCCCATCCCACCGCCACAGGCCGGAGGGCGTGTGGTCATCGCTAAGCCACAGCCATTGTCGTGCCGTATCCCAGGCAAGGTGCAGCGGATGCACGATGCGCGCGTCATGCAGGAAAACCGTGAGGCGCGGCATGCCGTGCCGGTCGTCCAGCGCCAGTACCCGCCCCCCATCGCGCTCGGCGAGCAACAGGCGCCCGTCCGGAAGGCGCTCTAGATCGGTGATCCGGTGGAACATGCGCGCGTCAAGCGCCTTGGCGCTGCTGCGCGCCTGTTCGGAAATGGGAACCGATAGCCAGCCGCGTGTGTCATGCAGCACTTGCAGCCGGCGCGAGGCCAGTTGCAAGCGAAACAACGCGCCTTCGTCGGCTGCGTCCGCCAGGTAGGCATAGCGGCCATCCTTACTGAAGGCGATCGCCGCGTGCGCGAACACGCCGGCGGGCGGCAGCGCGCTGATCGCGGCGGGCGCATCCTCCGGTCGTTCGCGATCGATGAAGATGTCGGCGGGCAAACGGTCCGGTTCGGCGATGCGCCAGATCAGCCCGCGATCGTGATCCTCGCCCAGCCACAGGCTGCCATCGGGGGCAAGGGCAATGCCGCTTGCGTGCTGCAAACCGGTGATCAGGGTCAGTCGGTGCGCCTTGGTCAGGTCATAGGCAGCCAGACTGGGCGCGTTGTGATGCGCGGGGGTGCGGCAACTGATGTACAACCAGCGGCCTCCTCGCCCCAGCGCCATGTCTTCCGGATGGGCGCCGCGCCACACGATCAGCGATTCCGCCTGCCAGCCGGGGGCAAGTTCGAGGCCGATCGAATTCAGTTCGCAGCCGGCGACAAGCAGGCAAAGCAGCAAAGGGAGGACAAGGCGCATAGGCCAAATGTGGCGCAAGCCCTTGATGAGTGCAAGCGCATGGCCTTGCAATCGCTCCGGCGATAGCTTCGCTGCGATGGTAAGCGTGCGCGCCCTACATCATATCCGCGTGTTCTATGCCGCCTATTTCGCGGCGATGGGGTTGATTCTGCCGTTTTTTCCGGTGTTCCTCGACGCCCGCGGCTTCAATGCCGGCGAGATCGGCATGCTGGTCGGCTTGCTGGCCGCGGCCAAGGTGGTTGCGCCGCCATGCGCGGGTGCCCTGCTCGACGGGCGGGACGCGCGCCGTCTGCGTCTGGCGGTGATGCTCTGCGCCGGGCTGGCCGCGTGGCTTGCGCTCACGTTGGCCTATGTCCAATCCTGGGCGGGGATGGCGGTAGTGGTGTTTCTGTTCGGGGCGGCCTGGGCGGTGATGCTGCCGCTTACCGACGGTATATCGGTGGCCCTGTCGGACTTCGCTGAGGTCGATTATGGACGCTTGCGGGTATGGGGGTCCTTGGGCTTCATCGTCGCCTCGTTTGGCGGCGGCATGCTGCTGGGCGGGGATCAGCGCCTGTTTCCATGGTGGCTGGCGTCGTTGATGCTCGTTCTGGCGCTGGCCGCGCGTGGTTTTCCGCCGGGTTCACCCTCTGCGGCGATGCATGCGCGGGAGGCGACCGCGGAGGACTGGCGACCCTTCGGCTGGTTGTTGCTGACCGGTTTTCTGATGCAGGCGTCCCATGGCGCATATTATGGTTTCTTCAGTCTCTATCTCGCGCAGGCTGGCTATGCGGGCTGGCAAATCGGTGGCCTGTGGGGTATCGGGGTGCTTGCCGAGGTGGTGCTGATGTGGCGCTCGAGCGCGTGGATCAGCCGCCTGAATGCCGGCCATGTGTTCCTCGCCTGCCTGCTGCTGGCCGCGGTGCGTTGGTTTGGGCTTGCATGGGATGCGCACTGGTGGTGGTTGCTCTCTTTGCAATGCCTGCATGCGGCGACGTTCGCCGCGTTTCATGTCGCGGCGGTGACCGCGGTCGGGCGCTGGATGGGGCGGCGGCACGCGCTGGCGCAAGGCTGGTATTCGGCGATGGGCTTCGGCCTTGGCGGCACGTTGGGGATCATGGTATGCGGCGCGATCGTGGCCCGCGCCGGATTCGCCGAGGCGTTTGTCGTCTGCGCCGCGCTTGCCCTGCTTGCCCTGCCGGCGGCGTGGGCTATTGCTTCAGCTGAGCGGCGTTGTCGCCGAGCAGGGCCTCGATCTGATTGAGCAACAACAAACAGCGCATGCGGCTGCTTTCTTCGTCGGGCTGCTCGGCAATGTCCAATGATTGTCGGACATGGTGCCAGCAGGGGTGGGAGCCCCAGATACGCTCGCCATGGCGCTGGAAGCGGTCCTTGCCGGCGTGGAGCAAGGTGGCGATCGCGCGCGCCTTCAGGCGGGTGAGGCGATGGAGGCACAGCCTGCGTAACGCATGGGCCTCGGCCTCCCCCCAGAGCGGACTGCGGAAGGCACGCTCCAGCGGCTGGAACGGGATCAGGGCGAAGCAGGCGCGGGCGGCGTTGAAGGCGCGCGACAGCGGCGCGCCGGTGGCTTCCGCGGCACCCAGCGCGCTGGCCATCTCGGCGCTGGCGGCAAAGCGCTGCAGTTGGCTTGCGGATGATGCATGCTTCGGATGATGGGCGGCAAAGCGACGCAGCGCCGTCCGCAGCGCGCACATCCGTTCCGCGTCCCATTGATGCATATCGCTGATGCGCAGCAATTCCTCGGCAAACTGCAACACGCCTTCCTGTACTTGCTGTTGTAGGCGCGCCGCGTCGTCGGTGGCCGCCTGCGTCTGCCACACCTCGGCGACCAACGCGCGCGCGTCGAGTACATGTTCGGCGAGCAGCAGCGCTTCGATGATGTCGGCCATCGACGCATCGATCAGGGTTTGCAGTTGGGCCACCGCCGCAATGCCCAGATGGTTGACCACCGCGTTGGCCGCCTGGGTGTGGGTGATCTCGCGCGCCAGCGGATGGTCGGCAAGGTGGGGGGCGAAGCGGCGCTGCAGGACGGGCGGAAAATAATCGCGCAACAGCGCGTCGGCAAACAGGCTGCGCGCGGCAAAGTTCTCCTTGTTGAGCGCGGCGTGAATGCGGTTCTTCTCCTGGCCGAGCAGCACGGCGAGGGTCGGGCGCGGAAAATCGCGCACCGGTTCGATGAGCCAGCCGTCGCGTTGCAGCAGCTCGACCAGGCGGTGAAAGCGCGGTGCGCGCAACGCGACGTCGAATTCGGCCACGGTCAGCGCGCGCGATTGCAGCAGATTGTTGTTCAGGCATTGGCGGGTGACCGTATCACTCAACGCCTTGAGCCGCCGGTTGCGTTCCCGGATGGACATCCGCACCCCGGGGGTCGCACCCAGCAGCAGTTTCAGGTTGACCTCGTGGTCGGACATGTCCACCCCGGCCGAGTTGTCGATCGCATCGGTGTTGATCAGACCGCCGGCCTTTGCGAACGCGATGCGCGCGGCTTGCGTGAAACCGAGATTGCCGCCCTCGCAGACCACCTTGCAGCGCAACTGTTGCGCATCCACGCGCACCGCGTTGTTGGCCGGATCGCGCACCTCCTCATGCCGTTCCGCGGCATCTTTCACATAGGTGCCGATGCCGCCGTTGTACAGCAGGTCGACCGGGGCGGTCAGGATGGCGCGAATCAGGGCTTCGCCGGACAGGGTTTGCTCGTCGATGCCGAGTACGCGACGTGCCGCGGCGGAGAGGCGGATGGATTTGGCCGAGCGGTCGAATACGCCGCCACCCGTACTGATGCATTCCGCGCGATAGGCATCCCAGCCGAGGCCAGCGCGGAACAGGCGCTGCCGCTCGGCGAACGCGCGCGCCGGATCCGGTTGTGGATCGAGGAAGATATGCCGATGGTTGAATGCGGCCACCAGTCTCAGCCGAGGGTTGAGCAGCATCCCATTGCCGAACACGTCGCCGGACATGTCGCCGATGCCGACCGCACTGATGGCATCGCGCCAGGCATCGACGCCCAGCCGGCGGAAGTGTTCGGCGGCGCAGACCCAGGCGCCGCGCGCGGTGATGCCCAGCGCCTTGTGATCATAGCCATGGCTGCCGCCGCTGGCGAACGCATCGTCCAACCAGAAACCGCATTCACGCGCGATCGCGTTCGCATCGTCGGAAAAACGCGCGGTGCCCTTGTCCGCGGCCACCACCAGGTAGGGATCGTTGCGATCGCGCGCATCGATGCGGATGCCGGCCGGGGGCACGATCCTCCGTCCCTGGCGGTTGTCGGTAATGCTCAACAGGCTGCGGATGAACACGCGGTATTGGCGGCGCACCGTTTCGGGGTCGCCGGTGCGGGTGGTTACGAAGCCGCCCTTGGCTCCGGTGGGCACGATCTGTCCGTTCTTGATGGTTTGCGTATCCATCAGCTCGAGGATTTCGGTGCGGAAATCGGCGGGACGGTCGGAGTGGCGGATGCCGCC
>RFFT01000043.1 GCA_003696795.1 Zetaproteobacteria bacterium
CCGAGCGCAAACAGCCCGAGAATCAGCAAGGCCATGAGCCAGTGCAATACGATCGCGACCCAACCATAGCCATCAGCTGTGTTTTTCAGCATTTCAGGCCCGTGTACAATAAGTCGATCAGGCGCTCCAGATCGGCTTCCAGGATGGACAGTGGGTTGTTGCGCAGAGCGACCGGGTGATTGTAGCGCATCGTTGCTTGATGAATGTCGTAAGCGGTGCGTTGGGCATCTATGGAGCGGAAGCGCTGCTGAACCATTCCCCGCTCGAGAATTTCCGCCAGCGCGTCAATGACGCGTTTCTCCCAGGCAAGCAATAGATTGCGATGCCTTTCGTTCATCAGGCGCATCATATCGAACAGATGTCGCGTGCCGGCGAATACCGCATGTCCCTGGCGCAAGCGGGCAAGCAAGAAGGCTTTTAGCGCATGCAAGGGGTCTTGTTCCGCTGCCGCCGCCCGAATCCCAACCTCAAGCTTGGTGGCCAACTGTCGCTCGATGGCGGCGACGGCGATGGCTTCCTTGCTGGCAAAGTGTCGGTAGAGATTGCCGGCGCTCATTTGAGCGTCACGCGCAATTTCGGCCATCGTGGTCTTGGCATAGCCGTAGTCGGCAAAACGGCGTGATGCGGCTGTAAGGATGCGTTCCCGATCGTCCATGGCAGCGACTTTTCCGCAATGAATAATGAATGTCAATGTGTTTTATTCATTTTTCAGTGCGCAAACCCCCCCCTTGAGTGCGCATGGGCCGACTAGGCTTTGCGGGCGGCTTTTTCTTCGTGGCCGGAGACACCGAAGCGACGGGCGAGCTCTTGCAGCACGTCGTGCGCGGACAATCTATGCGCGCTGAGCATCACCATGCAGTGGAACCAGAGATCGGCCGTCTCATAGATAATCTGTGCCCGGTCTCCGTTTTTTGCCGCGATGATGGCTTCTACCGCCTCCTCTCCAATCTTTTGCAGCATCTTGTCCGGCTTGGCCAATAGCGAAGCGACATAGGATTGCTCGACGGTCGCATGCTTGCGCGCTTCGATCACTTGCTGCAAGGTGTCCAGGATATCCTGTTCAGGGTTCATTGCGAGGCTCCTCGATCGTGTGCCAAGTGTCATGCTCCAAGCGCCGGTAAAAACAGGACGTTCGATTGGTGTGGCAAGCGGGTCCATGCTGTTCGATCTTCAGCAGCAGCGTATCGCCATCGCAGTCCAGCAACAGTTCACGCACACGTTGTACATGTCCCGAGGTTTCGCCTTTTTTCCATTGCCGCTGGCGCGAGCGCGAATAGTAGTGGGCAAAGCCAGTAGCCAGCGTTTGGCGAATGGCTTCCTCGTTCATCCATGCCATCATCAATACGCGCCCGCTGGCATAGTCTTGCGCAATAGCCGGGACAAGCCCGTCCGCATTGAAGCGGATCGATGCCAGCAACGTTTGTTTATCCATGGAGCCGGACGAGGGCGCGCCTTGCGGCGGCAATGGTCTCCTCTATATCCTCATCGCTATGCGCCGCAGAGACAAATGCCGCCTCGTATTGCGAAGGAGCGAGATAGACGCCTTCATCGAGCATAGCATTGAAGAAGCGGCCAAAGAACGCCAAGTCGCAATGGCCGCTCACATCCTCGCTGCAGCGGATCGCGTCGAGCTCGGTAAAGAAGACGGTGAACATGGCGCCAATCTGATTGGCCACGGCGGGAACGCCCGCTTCCTTGCAACCGGCCAGCAGCCCTTCGACAAGACGCCTGGTTTTTTTCTCCAGTGCCTCGTAAAAGCCTGGCGCGCGCAGCCGCTTGAGGGTTTCGAGGCCTGCGCGCATGGCCAGCGGATTGCCGGACAGGGTGCCCGCCTGATACACAGGGCCGTCGGGACTGATCTTGCGCATGATTTCCTCGCGTCCTCCATAGGCGCCGACGGGTAGTCCACCACCAATGATTTTGCCTAGGCAGGTTAGGTCGGGCATGATGCCGAATCGCTGTTGTGCACCGCCCGGAGCCACCCGGAAACCGCACATGACTTCATCGAATACCAACAGGGCGCCTTCTTCGTCGCAAATATCACGAAGGAACTGCAGAAAACCGGTGCCATGGAGATCAATGACGCCGGTATTGCCTGGTACCGGTTCGACGATCACGCAAGCGATTTCGCCCTTGTTTTCGGCAAACAGGGCTTTGACCGCCTCGACATCGTTGAATGGTGCGGTCAGCGTCAATTTTGCGTAGTCCGCCGGAACGCCTGCGGAATCCGGCTCGCCAAAGGTGGCCGCGCCACTGCCCGCCTTGACCAGAAAGCCATCGGCATGACCGTGATAGCCGCCGCTGAATTTGATGAACTTGTCACGGCCGGTAAATCCGCGTGCCAGCCGCAATGCGCTCATCGTGGCCTCGGTACCCGAATTAACAAAGCGGACGACCTCGATCGAGGGTACCATCTCGACCACCAACTCGGCCAAGGCGATTTCAAGCTCGCAGGGCGCGCCGAAGCTCATGCCTTGGGATGCCGTCTGTTGGACGCCGGCGACGACATCGGGATGCGCATGACCCAATATCATCGGACCCCAGGAGCCGACATAGTCGATGTAGGCATTGCCATCGACATCATAGATCCGGCTTCCTTCGGCGCGGTCGATGAAGCGCGGCGTACCGCCTACGCTCTTGAACGCGCGTACGGGCGAATTGACGCCGCCTGGCAGGAGTTGCTTGGCTTTGGCGAAATCGGCTTGGGAGTTTCGAATCGACATGGCTGCACCTTCTTGTCTGGAGTGGTGGCCGACGTTAGAAAGCGTCGCGGAGGATGTCAAACGGGTGTTTATTTGCCCACCCAGATGTCCTGCATGTGCAGCTTCCGGCGCAAGCGTTGTGCTTCCTTCAGGGCCGCAGCTCGGCTGACAAAGCCCGGGATATAAAGGCGATACCAGGTTGTTCCCTTGATGTTGACCGTGGTGTAGGTGGCAGGAAGACCATAGGTGCGCATTCGGATGAGCTCGCGTTTGATCTTCTGCTCGGAGGTGCTGGAAAGCAGATTCACCTTCCATAAACCTTTTTGGGCAGCAACAGGCTGAGTTGCAACAGGCTGAGTTGCAACAGGCTGAGTTGCAGCAGGCTGAGTTGCAGCAGGCTGAGTTGCAGCAGGCTGGGTTGCAGCAGGCTGGGTTGCAGCAGGCTGGGTTGCAGCAGGCTGGGTTGCAGCAGGCTGGGTTGCAGCAGGC
>RFFT01000044.1 GCA_003696795.1 Zetaproteobacteria bacterium
CCGAGAAGCCTGCGACCGAGAAGTCTGCGACCGAGAAGCCTGCGACCGAGAAGCCTGCGACCGAGAAGCCTGCGACCGAGAAGCCTGCGACCGAGAAGCCTGTTGCGCGGAGCGAGGCGGCGGCTGCACACGGTGAACATTGGGCCATCGTGCTCGTCTCCACCGGCAGCCGTGCCGGCGCGGAGCAAATGCTGGCCATGTACGCCAAACGCGGCATCAAAGCGCGTATCGCCAAAGTCAGCATCAAGGGAAAAACCTGGTTTCGCGTCCTGATCCCGGGCTTTGCCAACCGCCAACAGGCACGCAACCGGCAAGTGCAATTGCGCAAGGATTACGGCATCAAGGATACCTGGCTGACGCGGGACCACAGCCCGCGAAAGACCGTGCCAACACCTCGACGGCAAGCGGACGGAGAGAGCGGGATAGAGCGGTTCTGGCAGCCTTTCCCGGATATTCCCGCCGAATAAGAACTGGCCGTCCGCTTGTGATGCGCGGCGGCTTCTCCTATGTTCTCTCATGTGGACAATCACGGCTTACATGAGATTCTGATCATCTTGCTGGCAACGGCGGGCGTGATCATGCTGTTTCTGCGCCTGCGCCTGCCCGCGGTTCTGGGCTATTTCACCGCCGGAATGCTGATCGGGCCTTATGGGCTGGCGTTGATCGAAGACAACGCGCTGACCCATATGTTGGCCGAATTTGGCGTGGTTTTCCTGATGTTCAGCATCGGCCTCGAGTTTTCACTCGGCCACTTGATACGCATGAAGCGAACCGTGCTTGGTTTGGGCAGCATGCAGGTCCTGTGCACAGCGCTCCTGACCGCCGGCATTGCCATCGCCTTCGGCCTCCGTCCCGGCAACGCTTTGATCGTGGGCGGCATTATCGCCATGTCCTCTACCGCATTGGTGGTCAAGGCGCTCACCGAACAAGCGGAGCTGCACACCCGCCACGGTCGCAACAGTGTCGGCATCCTGTTATTCCAGGATCTGATGGTCGTGCCGTTCCTGATCCTGGTATCGCTGTTCGATGAAAGCCTCCAACCGGCGGCGCCCTGGGCGCTGGTCCAGGCCATCGCCGCGGGTATCGCCACCTTGCTGTTGTTTCTGGCTTTCGGGCGTTGGGTGCTGCGCCCGCTGTTTCGGGAGGTTGCCCGTTTCCAGTCCAATGAATTGTTCACGCTGATGGCGCTGCTGGCGGTCCTCGCCTCGGCCTGGGCAACGAACAGCGTGGGCTTGAGCCTGTCCCTTGGCGCTTTTCTCGCCGGTGGCATGTTCAATGAAACCGAGTTCCGCCACCGCATCGAGGCGGAGATCCGCCCCTTCAAGGATGTGCTGCTGGGCCTGTTCTTCATCTCCATCGGCATGATGCTGGATGTGCGTGCGCTGCCCACCATCTGGGATTCCGTACTGCTGCTGCTGTGCGCACTGTTGCTCACCAAGCTTCTGGTCACCTTCGCGTTCTGCCGCTTGGGCGGCGCAAACGCGGCGGTCGCGATGCGTACCGCCCTGATCCTCGCCCATGGCGGCGAATTTGGCTTGGCGATTCTGTTGCAGGCGGTGGACATCGGTATCCTGGGCGGGCAGGAAGGTCAAGCCATCCTTGCCTCGATACTGGCCAGCATGGCGCTCGCACCACTCTTGATCCGTCATAACGGTCCGATCATCGCGCGCCTGATGCCCAAGGCGACCCGCCGCAGTCGGGAGGAAATCCGCAGCAAGCTGGCCGAGACGGCCAGCGGGCTGGCACAGCATGTCATTGTCTGCGGTCACGGTTCGGTGGGCCAACGCGCACTGGAAATCCTCCGCCAATATGAGATTCCGGCGATGGCCATCGAACTCGACCCCGATCTTGTGCATCATGCCCGACAACAAGGATTGCCTGTCGCCTATGGCGACGCGGCCAGCCTGGAGTTGCTGCAGGCCTGTGGCTTATCGCGCGCGTCGGCGGTGGTGGTCAGCATGATTGACTTCAACACCGCACTCAAAATCATCCGCCGCATTCGCTCGGTCAATGCGGACATCCCAATCCTGGCGCGCACGCGCAAAGAGCTTCATCTCTATCAATTGTATCAGGCCGGAGCCAGCGAAGTCGTGGCCGACACCTTCGGCAGCGATCAGATGTTGACCCGGGACATGCTGATCAACCACGGCTTGTTGCAGGCAAGGGAATCCTCAGCCAACACCCGATGAACAGCGGCGCACCGGAGCGAAGCTCCTGCGATGCCAGGGACTCGCGCCATGCGCGGCCAACGCCTCAAGATGCGCCTTCGTTCCATAGCCCTTGTGCGCGGCAAATGCATATTGCGGAAACTGCACATCAAGTCGACACATGAACCGATCGCGCACCACCTTGGCAGCGATCGATGCGGCCGCGATCTGCGGCACCTTGGCATCTCCGCCAACCACGGCGCGGACAGGCACGGCAAGGCTGGGTTTGCGGTTGCCATCCACCACCACCTGGTCCGGACGAATCGGCAACGCCTCAACCGCGCGACGCATGGCCAGCATCGTCGCATTCAAAATATTCAGCGCGTCTATCTCCTCCACGCTGGCCTGAGCCAGCGCATAAGCCAGCGCATGCCGCCGCAAGTGGTGGTACAGCGCCAAACGCTTGCGCGCGCTTAAACGTTTCGAATCGCGATATTCGCCCAGACATGGATCATCCATGCGCAAAATCACCGCAGCCGCAACCACCGGGCCCGCCAAAGGACCACGTCCAACCTCGTCCACCCCGGCGATCAGTCCGTCGCTCATGTCGACCGCTTGCAGCGGCGAACTTTCACCTTGCGTCCATGTACGGCCACAATCTCCGCCCATTCATCCTGCTCGATCGGCTCATCCGCCACCGCCTGCCACAACCGGCTACGATAGAGAATCTTTCCCTCGGGATCGATACGCTGCATGACGCGCACACGCCTACCAAGCAGCTGCTCGGCATCGACGTCGATCAACTCAACATCCGGCGCGCGGCGGTACAGCCCCAGCAACAAACCTGTCGCAAGACTGCCCAGAAAGAACGAGGCCACCTGGATTTCCGTCGCAATCCCTTTCATCCCGTCCACCACATACGCAGCCACCGCACCGCCCAGAATAGCCAGTATGTGGCGCACCGCCTGCCCGGTGTTGAATCGTCGCCTGTGCGGCATGCTTCACCCCTTATTGAACTACGACATACGTTAGCGCAGTGCGCCGTCGCATTGCTCGGCCACTGCGGCGACGACCGTGTCGCAAAGTCGATCGCATTCCTCCTGCGTCAAGGTGCGCGCGGCATCGCGCAGCAGGATACGCACGCCAATGCTGACCTTGCCCTCCGGAATACCCTGCCCCTGATACACGTCGAACACACGCGCCTCCTGCAGCAACCGTCCGCCGGCGCGCATCACCACGCGCAACAATTCCTCCGCACGCACCTCGCGCCCACATAGAAAAACCAAATCTCGCTGAACCGCGGGAAACTCGGGCAAGGGCGTAAAGCGGGGCCGCTTGGCCGGCGGCAAGGCCGACAGATCGAGCTCGGCCACATACACCGGCAGATCCAGCCCGTAGCTCTGCGCCACTTCGCGCGCAACCTTACCCGCGCGCCCCACGCAGCGCTTGCCCAGCACGATCCTGGCAGCCTGGCCGGGCTGCAACCCCATACTATCATCATCCGCCTGCCAGCGCGCGCTGAGCCTGCGCGCGCTCAGCCAACCATCAACCTGCCCCTTGATATCGAAAAAATCGACCATGCGCGCCTTGGCGTACCATTGATCCTGCACCGCCTCCCCGGCCATCAGCCAGGCCAGCATCGGGCGCTCGCTCAGCTCTTCCCTTCGCTCGTAGATACGTCCCTGCTCCACCAAATGCACGCCATTCGCCTGGCGGTTCAGATTATGCCGCGCCACCCGCAAAAGGCCGGGCCAAAGGCTGCGACGCATCACCCGCATCGCATCGGAAATCGGGTTGCTCAACAGCAAGTCGCCGGCACTATCGCGCACGAAATGCCGTTGCTCCTCGGGCGCGATAAACGCATAGCTGATGACTTGCACCGCTCCTTGCGCGACCGCCGCATGCACCGCGTCGTCCAACCCGGCCTGTGCCCCTGGCAGCAGTGTCGGCAGGCGCTCGGGAACGCGGTCAAATCCGATGATCCGCGCATACTCCTCGGCCATGTCCTCGGGCAGGGCGACATCATGCCGAAACGGCGGCACCTCCACCTCCAGCCGGTCGCCATCGCGCCGCAAGTGGAATCCCATGCGCCGCAGCACCGCATCGGCGCGCGAATCCAGTGCCACCCCCAGCCGCGCCTCGATCGCGCTCAACCGGCAATGAATCGTACGTCCCGCATTGATCGCATGCGCATCGCCATGCCTCGCCAGTTCGCTGGCCCGACCGCCAAAGAGATCAAGGATGGTACGGCTCGCCTGCGCCATGGCCACCTCCACCATGGCGGGATCGACACCGCGCTCGAAGCGCATCGAAGCCTCGGTGACCAACCCATGATGCCTGCGGGCGCGACTGATCCGGGCCGGCGCGAAGTACGCCGATTCAAGCACGAGATTGGTCGTCCGTTCATCGACAGCCGAATCCATGGACCCGATGATACCCGCCAGCGCCACCACTTTCCGCTCGTCGGCAATGACCAAATCCTCATCGGTGAGCGTAAGCTCGCGGCCGTCAAGCGCGACAAAGCGCTCGCCCTTTCGCGCATAACGCACCTGCAGCGCACCGCTCAACTTGTCCGCGTCGAACGCATGCATCGGCTGACCGAGAAAGAGCATCGTATAGTTCAGCACATCCACGATGCCGTTCACCGCGCGCATGCCCGCATCCCGCAGCCCGCGCCGCATCCATGCGGGCGCGGCGCCAAGGCGGACACCCTCGATCCGGCGCGCCAAATAGCACGGACAATCCGCACCTGCATCAACCGCGAGTCCTGGCGCCCTGGTCTGCGCATCCACCGCAATAGCGGGGGCGACGGCCGCAGCCAGCGGCACATCCATATCTGCGGCCAGGTCCCGCGCCAGCCCGCGGGCGCTCATGCAATCGCCGCGATTGGGCGTAATGGACAGCTCGAGCACGGCCTCTTCAAGCTCAAGCCATTCACCCACCTCCATCCCGACCGGCGCATCCGGGGGCAGAATCATCAACCCGTCCGCATGCTCCGCCAGCCCCAGCTCGGCCTCCGAGCAACACATGCCATGGCTGGCCTCGCCACGAATCTTGCCCTTCTTGATCTTCAGACCCCCCGGCAGCTCCGTACCGACAGTCGCCACCGGCACTTTGTCTCCGACATCCATATTGCGCGCACCGCATACAATCGACAGCGGCGCCTCGGCGCCGACATCGATCTCCAGCAGACTCAATCGATCAGCATTGGGATGCGGACGCTTGGCGAGGATCCGGCCAACGCGTACGCCGCGCACCGCATGTCTCGGTCGCTCCACCCCTTCAACCTCATGCCCAAGGCGGATCAAGGCGTCCGTCATCTCCTCGACGGAGGCGCGAAACGGCGCCTGCTTCTTCAGCCATGACAGCGGCATCTTCATGATCCCATCCTCCTCAGGAAACGCACATCATTCTCGAAAAACAGGCGCAAATCGGGAATGCCATGTTTGAGCATGACCAGTCGCTCGACACCAAGACCAAAGGCATAGCCGCTATAACGCGCGGCATCGATATCGACCGCGCGCAACACGTGCGGATGAATCATGCCGCTGCCAAGCACCTCCAGCCATCCACTCTGCTTGCAGACCCGGCATCCGGCGCCATCGCAAAATACGCAACCGATATCCACCTCTGCCGAGGGCTCGGTGAACGGAAAATAGCTTGGACGCAGCCGAATCGGCAGATCGCGTCCAAAATATCGGGTCAGAAAATGCTTGAGCACGCCTTTCAGGTGCGCCATCGAAATGCCTTCGCCCACCTGAAACACCTCAACCTGATGAAACATCGGCGAATGGGTCATGTCGTAATCGCAGCGATAGACCCGGCCCGGGGCGACAATGGCCACCGGCGGCTCGTTACCATCGGCCAACAGCCGGCGCATCGCGCGAATCTGCACCGGCGACGTATGCGTGCGCAGCAGATGTCCGTCGGGGAAAAAGAAGGTATCGTGCATGGCGCGCGCCGGATGCTCGGGCGGGATATTCAACGCATCGAAATTATGGAACTCGTCCTCGATCTCCGGCCCCTCCGCCACGCGGAAGCCAAGACGCAAGAAGATCTCGGTGATCTCGTCCAGCCCTTGCTGCAACGGATGCAGCGCCCCGCGCGCCGGACATCGCCCGGGCAGGGTGACATCCACGCGTTCGGCCTCGATGCGCGCGCGCTCCGCCTCAAGCCTGAGTTCTTGCTCCCGTTCGGCAAGCGCTTTATTCAACGTCTCCTTCAGCCGGTTCACATCTTTACCGAGCAACGGACGCGCCGCAGGATCAAGACGTCCGACCCCTTTGAGAACCTCGGTGAGACTCCCTTTGCGCCCCAGGAAGGCAACGCGCACCTGTTGCAACCGCGCCAGATCGCCCGCCCCGGCGATGGCATCCATCGCCTCGTTGCGCAACTGCTCCAATTGTGTCCTGAGCGATGCCAATTCGGTCATTCCTTTCCTCCCTCGCACCCAGTCAGCGCTTGACTGCGACAAAAAAAGCAGGGCCTTGCCAGCCCTGCTTTATTATTGATCTCCCGCACGCGGGCCTGGACGAAGCTTACTGATTGGCGCGGGCCAGCTCCGCAAGCTGAGCAAACGCATCCTTGTCCCGCACGGCAAGGTCGGCCAGAATCTTTCGATCCAGCGCCACGCCGGCTTGCCCCAGACCATACATAAAGCGCGAATAGCTCAGACCATGCTGGCGTGCCGCCGCATTGATGCGCGTGATCCACAGGCTACGGAAATCGCGCTTCTTGACCTTGCGGTCGCGATAGGCGTACTGACGCGCCTTGTCCACCGCCTGGGTGGCGATGCGGAAGCAATTCTTGCGGCGTCCGCGATAGCCCGCCGCAGCCTTGATCACTTTCTTGTGTCGGGCGTGCGCCTGCACACCGGATTTTACGCGAGGCATAAACGTCTCCTGTTATACGATTACTTGTACGGAACCAGCCGGTTCAACGCGGCGACATCGGCCGGAGCGACCAGGTCGCTCTGCCGGAATCCGCGCTTACGCTTGGGCGACTTCTTGGTAAGGATATGGCTGGAGAACGCCTTGTTGCGCTTCCATTTGCCGCTTCCCGTCTTGGAAAAGCGCTTGGCCGCGCCGCTGTTCGTTTTCATCTTGGGCATATGCACACCTTCCTTATTTCTTCTGCGGCGCCAGCACCATCACCATCTGCCGCCCTTCGAGGTTCGGCATCTTCTCCGGCTTACCTAGATCCTCGACCCGCGCCGCGATCAATTTCATCTGCTCCGCACCGCGATCCGTATGCGCCATCTCGCGCCCACGGAAGCGCAGCGAAACCTTCACCTTGTTCCCTTGGCTCAGGAACTTGCGGATATTCCTGAGCTTGACCTCCATATCATGGCTGTCCGTATTGGCGCCAACCTTGACCTCCTTGACCTGGGTCACATGCTGCCGCTTCTTGGCCAGATTCGCCTTCTTGCTTTGCTCATACTTGTACTTGCCGTAATCCATGATCTTGCATACCGGCGGGTTTGCCTTGGCCGCCATCAACACCAGATCCAGCCCCTGGGCCTCAGCCCTGCTTACCGCCTCACGCAACGGCAAAACACCGATTTGCGTCCCATCGGCGTCCACCACCCTGACATTCGATGCCTCGATCTCCAGATTAATCGGCAAGTCTGTTTTGATACAAGCCCCCTTTCACGGCCATCGCCGCGGCGTTATTCATAGGCCGAAGCCAGCGAGCGCATACGCTCGATCCACGCATCGACGGCGACCGTGCCGAGATTGTTTCCCGCGCGGTCACGCACCGACACCTGCCCGTCCTGGCGCTCCCGATCCCCGGCAACAAGGATGAACGGCACCCGGGCAAGCGTGTGGGCGCGCACTTTATAGCCGACCTTTTCATTTCGCAAGTCCATTTCCACCCGGAAACCCGCCGCGCGCATCCGCTCGGTGATCTCGCGCGCATACTGTGCCTGCGCATCGGTGATATTGCACACCACCGCCTGCACCGGCGCAAGCCAGAACGGGAACTTGCCCTCATAATGCTCGATCAGGATGCCGATGAAGCGCTCCATCGACCCCAGGATCGCGCGATGCAGCATCACCGGGGTTTTCCGCGTGCCATCCTCGGCCACATATTCGGCCCCCAGCTTGCCCGGCATGGAGAAGTCCACCTGAATGGTGCCGCACTGCCAGACACGCCCGAGACAGTCCTTGAGCGAAAACTCGATCTTCGGCCCGTAAAACGCGCCTTCGCCGGGGTTCAGCCCATACTCGATTCCCTTGTCGCGCAGGGCGGTATGCAGCGCCGCCTCGGCCTTGTCCCACTGCGCGTCCGTGCCCACCCGTCGCTCGGGGCGGTCGGAGAGATAGATGATCACGTCCTCAAAACCGAAACGGCGATACACCTCGAACGTCAAATCGATGAATGCGCCAACCTCCCGCTGGATCTGTTCCTCGGAGCAAAAGATGTGCGCATCGTCCTGGGTGAAATTGCGCAGGCGCATCAAGCCATGCAGCGTGCCCGATGGCTCGTTGCGGTGGCACGAGCCGAACTCGGCCAGGCGCAGGGGAAGGTCGCGATAGGAATGCAGCGCCTGATTGAAAACCTGCACATGGCACGGGCAGTTCATCGGCTTGATCGCGTAATCCCGGTTCTCGGTGCTGGTGGTGAACATCTCGTCACGAAACTTGTCCCAATGGCCGGAGCGCTCCCACAGCTTGCGATCGACGATCTGCGGCGTGCGAATCTCCTGATAGCCATGCGCACGCATCACCGCGCGGATCTCCTGCTCGATCACCTGCCAGACCCGCCACCCGTTGGGGTGCCAGAACACCATCCCCGGTGCCTCTTCCTGCAGGTGAAACAGATCGAGCGCGCGCCCTAGTTTGCGATGATCGCGCCGCTCCGCCTCCTCCAGGCGCGCAAGATAGGCCTGCAAATCCTCTTTGCTCGCCCATGCCGTGCCGTAGATGCGTTGCAACTGCTCGTTGTCGGCCTTGCCTTCCCAATAGGCGCCGGCAACCTTCATCAACTTGAAATGCTTGAGCTTCCCGGTATTGGGTACATGCGGGCCACGGCACAAGTCGGCCCATTCCCCCTGCCGGTACAGACTCACCGTCTCGCCGGCCGGAATGCGCTCAATCAGCTTGACCTTGTACCGCTCGCCCAGCCGCTCGAAATAGGCGATGGCCTCGTCGCGATCCCATTCCTCGCGCTGGATATCCAGCCTGCGCCGGGCGATCTCCTTCATGCGCGCCTCGATGCTCGCAAGATCTTCCGGCGTGAACGGGCGATCGAACGCGAAATCGTAATAGAAACCATCCTCGATCACCGGACCGATCGTGACTTGCGATTTCGGAAACAGCTCCTGCACCGCCATGGCCATCAGATGGGCGGTCGAATGACGAATCACCTCCAGTCCTTCAGGGGAGCGATCGGTAATCAATTCGACTTCGTCGCCATCGTGCAGCAGGTGGGACAAATCCACCAGCCTGCCGTTGACCTTTGCCGCAACGGCGGCGCGCGCCAAGCCCGGCCCGATCGCCGTTGCCAAATCGAGTGCGGTGGATGATGCTGGCAGGGTGCGGTCGGTACCATCGGGTAAACGAACTGTAATCACGGGTTGCCGCACTCCTCGAAAATGAATGGTTGGCGCGGGCGGGATTGAACCGCCGACCCCCACCGTGTCAAGGTGGTGCTCTCCCACTGAGCTACGCGCCAATATCGCAGGAACAAGCCCCGCATACGGGGAGGCGAATCGTATGGCTGCCCCGTCCCCCGGTCAAGCGCCGTCGGGCACTGGCGGGGTGGCGACCCGGTTCCGCCCTTCCGCCTTGGCGCGATAGAGCGCCCGATCCGCCTCGCGCAACAATTCCTCAGCGCACGATTCATCGCGCGGCAGCATGCAGCTTGCGCCAACGCTCACCGTCACCACTTGCGCGACAGCCGAGGCGGCATGGGGCATCTCCAGCGCGGCCACCCCGGCGCGGATGAGCTGCGCAAGTTGCACCGCATTGGCCAGCGCGGTATCCGGCAGCACCACGACGAACTCCTCCCCGCCGTAGCGGGCGGCGAAATCGCCCGGCCGCCGACATGTATCCTTCAGCACGCGGGCGACCTTCTGTAGACAGACATCCCCCGCCTGATGTCCGTAGTAATCGTTATAACGCTTGAAATAATCGACATCGAGCAACAGCAGCGCCAGCGGATGCCGCTCACGACGTGCACGCAGCCACTCCCTCGCGTACACCTCGTCGAAATACCAACGATTGTATAAACCGGTCAAACGATCGGTAATCGCGATATGTTTAAGCTCTTCCCATGCCGCATTGCGCTGCCGCAACGCCAGATGCGCATTGGCGTGATGCCGCAGGCGCGCCAGCAATTCCACGCGTTCCGGAAACTTGACCAGATAATCGCACGCCCCCAGCGCAAAGGACTGCGCCTTCGTGTCCGCCTTGTCGTTGCCGGAAAGCACGATCACCGGCACATCGCGCAGCGCCGCATCCGCCTTGTATTGCCGCAGCAGCTCAAGCCCGTCCGCGTCCTGCATTACCAAATCCTGCAGAATCACATCCGGCGCGAATTCGCGCGCCACATCCGGCGCACGTACACCTTCGGAGCAGCAGGCGAGCTCGAACTCGTCCGCTTCCGCCAGCATGCGCCGCAGCACCTCGTGGATCATCAATTGATCGTCGACCAACAACACGCGCAGATGGTTGTCATTCGAGGGTTTACGATTCTGCGACATGGGACACTCCTTCCCCGAACCCCGCCAACACCTCGTTCAGCACCCCGGGCATCTCTGCGAGCGACAGCACGCGCGCCGCTGCGCCCAAGGCAACCGCCGCCTTGGGCATGCCGTACACATCGCTGCTTTGTTCATCCTGCGCGATCGTCAGCCACCCCCGCGCGCGCATCACCTTCAACCCCCGCGCGCCGTCCTGCCCCATACCGGTCAGCAACACGCCAATGGCCTGATGCGGCCAGTGCTCGGCTATGCTTCCGAAACATACATCGACCGAGGGGCGGTAATGGCACTGAATCGGTTCCTCGCTATAGCTCCAGCGTTGCCGCGCATTCAGGCGCAGGTGATCGTTGGTCGCCGCCAGCCGCACCTCGCCAACCCTTGGCGCATCTCCCTCGCTTGCCGGCAACACGGGCATCGTTGCATGCCGTCCCAACCAATCGGCCATACCCTGGGCAAAGCGTTGCTCGAGATGCATCACCACCACGACACTGGCGGGCAGATCGGGACGCAATCCCTGCAACAAGCGCGCCACCGCGCGCGGTCCTCCCGACGACGCCCCGATGGCCAGCAACGCACGAGGCTCCCTACCCCCTTCGCCCGCAAACCCATCGCCATGCGCCTGCGCAATAGCCTCCAGTTTCTTCCAGAACACGCGCACATCGTCCTCATGCAAGGCCCGCGCATGATCCATAACCACCACGTCCCGCGCGCCGGCACCCAGCGCGTCGAACACCCATTCGCGTCTTGTCTCCAGGGAATCCACCACCAGCACCACCGGGCACTTCGCCATGCCCGCCAATGCGCGCACCGCATCCACGTCCGTCCCGTCGTCCAGGCCAAGCAGCAGCATTCCCGGCGCCTCGCCGCGGCAACGTGCCAGCGCCGTGTCCGCCCTATCCGCGCTCCATGCCAGATGCCAACCCGCGCGCCGGCGCACCAACTGACGCAAAGCGGCCAGCGCCAGCAGATCCCGGTGCACGATCGCGACTTGCATGTTCAACCCGCGCCTCCTATGAGACGCTCAACGGTACGCATAAATGTCTCATCTTGGAAGCTGCTTTTCGTCAGATAGGCATCCGCCCCCAACTCAAGGCCACGCTTTCTATCCTCCTCGCGCTCCTTGTAGCTCACGATCACTACCGGCACATCCTCCAGCCTTCGCTCCCGCCGCATCCGCTCCAGCAACGCAAACCCATCCATGCGCGGCATATCCAGATCGGTGACCACCAAATCATAGTCTTGCGCACGTAAATGATGCAGCCCGTCCATACCGTCCACCGCGACATCCACCGCGAAGCCGGCGTTGGTGAGCAGCTTGCGCTCCAATTCGCGCACGGTCAACGAGTCCTCCACCACCAGCACCCGCTTCGCCTTGGCCGCCTGCCTCGCCTCCCGCGCCACGGTTTCGAAACGCGCGCCCTCCTCGGCGGAATGCAGCAAGTCGTCAACATCCAGCACCAGCAGCAGCCCCTGCTCGCCATCCAACGCAACCGAGGCGACATGGCGCACCGGCCCAAGACTGGCGGGCAATGGCTTTTCGATCAATTCGCGCTCGCCCAATGCTTCCTCGACCAACACACCAAAACGCTCCGTCGCCGAGGCAAGCACCACCACGGTCCGCGACTCCGCGGACGCGCCTGTCGCCTCCAGCCCCAACAGGCGCGCACCATCCACCAACCCCACTTGCGCACCATCCAGTTCGACAAACCTGCGGTCACCCAATTGCCGCAACGCCTCGTTCGGCACCCGCACCAGGCGCGCGATCTTGGCCAGCGGCAACGCAAACCGCTGACCGGCGATCCGCACAAGCAACGCGCGGGTGACCGACAGCGACAGCGGAAGATACAGCGTGAAACACATCCCCGCGCCCGGTTGCGACGTGGCCTCGATGCGCCCGCCCACCTTGCGCAGCATCTCCGCCACCACATCCAGTCCCACACCACGACCAGAGATCTCCGTTACCTCGTCCTTGAGCGAAAAACCGGGCAGGAACAGAAAATCGAACAACTCGCGCTCGTCCATCCGCGCAACCATCTCCGCATCGGCCAATCCACGCGCCACGACCGCCTCGCGCAGCTTCTCCCATGCCAGCCCTTGTCCGTCGTCGCGCACGGTCACGCACAGCATGCCGGCCCGGTGCTCGGCCACGATCTCGATCCGCCCCGTTTCCGGCTTGCCCGCGTTCCTGCGCGCCGCGGGCGTCTCGATGCCATGATCGATGGCGTTGCGCAACAGATGCGTAAGCGGCGCATGCAAATGACGCAACACATCGCGATCGACCCGCGTGTTCTCCCCACGCACCTCGAGCCGGGCCTTTTTGCCAAGCGCCCGCGCCACATCGCGCGTCATGCGCGCTAGCCCCGCCAGCGCGTCGCAAAACGGGCGCATCCGCACGCTCACCTCTCGATAGGCAAGCTCCTCGCCCACGATCTCCAGTGCCATGGCCTGCCGATCGAGCTCGAGTTGCCGCTCTTGCAAACGTTCGCGACAGGAGACGGCCTGCTGCGCCAAGGCATGCAAGCAGCCCGCCCCCTCCGTCCACTGCTGCGCCGCAACCGCCGCCACCGCGCGCAATGCGCCCTCCAAACCGTCCAGTTCGCGCTTGAGTGTGCGCAAGTCGTGCCGGAACGGCTCCAGCCAGCGCAGGGAGATGCGCAATTGGTGAGAGGTTGCCAACAATGCATCAAGCTCTCGGGCCTCCACCTGCAGGCTGGCCGCCTCCGGTTCCGCCTCCGGTTCCGCCTCCGGTTCCGCCTCCGGTTCCGCCTCCGGTTCCGCCTCCGGTTCCGCCTCCGGTTCCGCCTCCGGTTCC
>RFFT01000045.1 GCA_003696795.1 Zetaproteobacteria bacterium
GTCTCGCCGATCACCACGCCCATCCCATGATCGATAAAGAACCTGCGGCCAATGCGCGCGCCCGGATGAATCTCGATACCGGTAAGCCAGCGCACGAGATGGGACACAAAGCGACCGGCCCAACGCCACCCGTGTTCCCATAGATAATGGGCGATGCGATACCCCCAGACAGCATGGATGCCCGGATAGCAAGTCAGCACCTCCCATACCGAACGCGCCGCCGGATCGCGCGCGAATGCGGTACGAATATCCTCGCGAATCAATTCAAGCATGGCGCAATGCTAGCACAAACTCGGTCGAGCTCCGATGGCGGGGCAACGATGGTCCACAATGGCGGTCGCGCAAGCCGATCCCTTAGCCAGCCTCGCAGCGCATCCAACGATACCCGCTCGATTCGCGCCACCCAGTCAAGCGGTGAATGCAACTCGGGCTCATCAAGACGCGCGCCGAGATACATCATCTGTCCCTCCACCGAATCCATCGCCATCCGTAGCTGGATCACCAACTGCCGCTTGGCGCGGGCCAGTTCCTCCTCCGTGATCGCATCCACGAACCGGGCAAGTGTCGCAGACAACACCCTGGCGGCCTCGATGGCCTGTGCCGGCGCGCAACCGCAACTGATGGTCCACAATCCCTGGGTGGTGAAGGTACCCAGATGAGAGCCGATACTGTAGGCAAGCCCCCGCTTCTCGCGAAGCTCACGAAAGAGATGCGAACTCATGCCGCCACCGAGCACTTGATTGCCCAGCCATGCCAAGGGCCGCGCATCGTCTGCGGCGGCAACCCCCGGATACGACACCAGCAACTGCGCCTGCTCGCCCTCCCGCGCCACCCGATGCAACCCACCATGCATGCGGACCGGCGCGCGCGCGCCGAGGAACTCGCCCTGCCGCCAAGCGATATGGCGCACCGCCTCCAGCAGCGCCCGGTGCTCGATCGCACCGGCAGCGGCCACCAGCATGCGCTGGGCGACGTAATGCCGCTGCAGATACGCGCGCAGATCGCCCGCGGCAATGCCGGCGAGCGAGTCCCGCGTGCCGAGCACATTCCTCCCCAAGGCATCGTTCGGAAACAACGCGGCCATGTGTTGATCCATCGCCCAGTCCTCGGGATTATCCTCGGCCATCGCCATCTCGGCCTCGATCACGTCGCGCTCGCGGCGCCATTCATCTTCCGGCAAGGCCGGCGCGCAAATCATTTCGGCCAGCAAATCCAGCGCCTCGCGCCAATGCTCGCGCAACACCTGGATGTGAAAGCAGGTCCGCTCGCGCGATGTCCAGGCATTGGCCTGTCCACCCAACGCATCCAACCGGGCAGATAGGGCGTGCACATCCAAGGAACGTGTACCCTTGAACAGCATATGCTCAAGCGCGTGGCTTGCGCCGTGCAGCGCGGGCGGCTCGTCACGACTGCCGACATCGACAAAGATGCCCAGCGCCACGCTCTGCGCCTCCGGCATCGCATGGGTGATCACACGCGGGGCCGCAGGCGGCGATGACTCCCGATGGTAGCGCGCGCTCACCGAAATACCCGCCTCACCAAAAGGAAAACGGGTGCGCGTGCGGCACCCGTTCTGCGATCCGCGCCAAGTCCGCGCCCACGCATCAATTCCCGCTTGCCGGATCCTGCAGCGCCTTCATGGACAGGCGGATGCGTCCGTTGCGATCCACTTCCAGCACCTTCACCCGCACCGTCTGCCCCTCGCTCAACTCATCGCTGACCTTGTTCACCCGGTGGTGCGCGATCTGCGAGATGTGCACCAGCCCATCGGTATTGCCGAGAATGCGCACGAAGGCGCCGAAGTCCATGACCTTGACCACCTTGCCTTCGTAGACCTTGCCCACCTCGACCTCGGCAACGATGTCCTCGATCATCTTCTTCGCGGCCTCGCCCGCCTCGCTGGTGGTAGCGAAGATCTTGACCGTCCCATCGTCCTCGATATCCACCTTGGCGCCGGTCTCCTCCACGATACCACGGATCACCTTGCCGCCGGCACCGATCACGTCGCGAATCTTGTCCGTCTTGATTTTCATCGTGATCATGCGCGGCGCATGTTCGGCGATGCTGCCGCGCGGCGCGGCAATGCACTTGTCCATCTGATCGAGAATGTGCATGCGACCGGCATGCGCCTGCGCCAAGGCCTGCTCCATGATTTCGCGGGTCAGGCCGCCAATCTTGATGTCCAGTTGCAGGGTCGTGACACCCTTGCGCGTGCCCGCCACCTTGAAGTCCATGTCCCCCAGGTGGTCCTCATCCCCCAGGATATCGGTCAACACGGCATACCCGTCCGGTTCGAGAATCAGCCCCATGGCCACACCGGCCACCGCAGCCTTGACCGGCACACCGGCATCCATCAGGGCCAGCGATGTGCCGCACACCGACGCCATCGAGGACGATCCGTTCGACTCGGTGATCTCGGAAACGGCGCGAATGGCGTAGCCAAACTCTTCCATCGACGGCAGCACCGCCTCCACGCCGCGCCGCGCCAATCGCCCATGCCCGATCTCGCGCCGGCCCGGAGGGCCCATGCGCCGCGCCTCGCCCAC
>RFFT01000046.1 GCA_003696795.1 Zetaproteobacteria bacterium
CACGACCGCCGTCCCCGCCGTGGCTGCGGCCATGCTCGTGGCGCGCGGCGACTGGAATGTGCGTCGCATGGTCAATGTCGAGGAGCTCGATCCCGATCCGTTCCTGGCCGAAATGAAGCGGTTGGGCATTGATTGGCATGTACGCGAGGAACAGCTGCAGCCGTAGCAGTCTCCGGTTGGCTACCCATTTGTTCCTGTCTAAGATACCTGAGGCAGGCTTGGGAGCGATAAGGCGGGAATGGATTGAGTATGGTGGGCGGTAGCGATTTTCACTGGATGCGCAAGGCGTTGCGGCTTGCGCGCAAGGGTATTGGCACGACACATCCGAATCCACGGGTTGGCGCAGTGATTGTGCGGGATGGTCGCATGGTCGGTAGGGGCTGGCATGCCGCGCCCGGTGGCCCGCACGCCGAGGTGGCTGCGTTGCGCGAGGCGGGTTGCGCCGCGCAAGGGGCGACGGTGTATGTCACTCTGGAGCCATGTGCGGCGCAAGGACGCACCCCGCCCTGTACCGAGGCTTTGCTCGCGGCCGGTGTCCATCGTGTCGTCTATGCCTCCACCGATCCCAATCCGCGTATGGCGGGAGGCGCTGCCCGCCTGCGCCAGGCCGGCGTCGAGGTGCAAGGCGGTGTGCTCGCCGAGCAGGCCGACCGGTTGAATGCCCCGTTTTTTCATTATGTGCGTACCGGGCTACCCTATGTGCGCGCCAAGGCCGCGATTTCTCTGGACGGTAAGCTGGCCACCCATACCGGTGATTCCCGTTGGATCAGTTCATCCGCATCGCGCAAGCATGCGCACCGGTTGCGTGCCGAAGCGGATGCGGTCGTCATTGGCGCCGGCACCTTTGTTCACGACCAACCAGCGTTGACCGTGCGCCATGTGGCAGCCTGTCGCCAGCCTTTGCGCGTGGTGATTGCACATCATGCTCCAGCGTTTCGCGCCGGCGATGCATTGCTCGATGGCGCGGCGCCAAGTCGCATGTACGTTCAGAGGATGGACGAGATGGCCGAACGCTGGCAACGCGCCGGCATGGAGGTGGTTCAGTGCGCAGGGCTGGATGCGATCATGCGCAATCTTGCCAAGGACGGGTACTTGGACCTGTTGCTGGAGGGTGGGGGGCGGCTGCATGCGCAATGCCTTGAGCAGCGACTGACTCAGGAACTCGTGCTCTATCAGGCCCCGATCTTGATTGGGGGCGAACGCGCGGTTGGACTGTGGCATGGCCGTGGGGTGGATCGTATCGACCAGGCATTGCGTTTGTCGGACGTCGAATATCGACGCCTGGGCAGCGACCAGCTGATTCGTGGCAGGGTTGTCTACCCCGATTGAGTCCTTCCCGCTCAGGGCGGTGCCATCATTGCCGCCTGCCGTCCTTTGGATTGTGGCGTTGGCGCTTACGCGTACCGATCTTGTTCCGCTGACATGGGCCGCGCTGATCATCCCCCTCATTGTGTTGCTGTTGCTTTGGCGGCGCCGGACGGGTTTGCTGCTGGTGTTCGTGATCGGTGTGTTGTTTGGCATGGGCAGTCTCATGCGCGATGCCTGGACGGTGTCGGTGGATGATCGCTGGGTGACGGGTGATGTGCAGGTCGAAGCGACACTGCAGGCGCTGCGAAGGTATGGACAGCGATACCGGCTGCTGCTCGCGGATGTGCGGGATACTGAGGGAAACACGCTGCGTGGCATGGTGACGGCGTTCTATTATGGCGGCCGTGTGAATGCGCTGCCCGGGCAAAGGGTGGCGATGACCCTGCGTCTGCATCGGCCGCACAATGCGCGAAATCCGGGCGCATTCGATTATCGGTCCTGGTGTTTCGATCATCATGTCGCGTTGATTGGCTATGTGCGCGGTAGGTTGCGCGTGGTGGGACATGGGTCGACGATGATGGCCGTGGCCAGGCAACGCGTGCGCCAGGCGTTGGAAGGGGTGCCGACATCCGAGCGGGCGGTATTGCAGGCTTTGCTGTTGGCGGATCGGGGGCATATTTCGGCCAGGCTGCGGGCGTTGTTTTCGGCCACCGGTACGGCACATTTGCTGGCCATTTCAGGTCTGCATATGGGGCTTGTAGCAGGCTTCATCGCCGCCTGTTGCTGGTGGCTGTTGACGCGCCGGGAGGCTTGGATCGTGCGTTTGCCGGTTCGCTTACTCGCGCTGCTGCTCGGAGCCCTTGTCGCTGGCATTTATGGTTCGATTGCGGGGTGGCCCGTGCCGGCGATGCGCGCCTTTCTCATGCTGCTTGCGGGTGTGCTGGCCTGGTGCTGGCGCGCGCACGCCCATAGCGTACACCTGTTGTTGTTGGCACTGATGGCCATTCTTCTGCTCGACCCGGCGGCGGTCGGTTCCCTTTCCCTGTGGCTATCCTTTCTGGCCACAGCTGCGATTTTGCTCTTGGCGCCATCCGGTTCAACCGCACGGTCGTGGCGCAAGCGTTTGTTGGCCATGGTACTGGTTTCCATGCTGACCACGTTGGCGACATTACCGTGGGTGGTGTCCGCCTTTGGCTATTTGCCGGTGTATGCGCCGTTGACCAATCTGCTGCTGGTACCGCTGTACGCGTTGTGGGTGTTGCCGACGGCATTGTTGGGTGAATTGCTCGCGCTGCTTGGAATGAGCGGGGGCGCACAGGGTTGCATGGGGTTGGCGGGAATGGGGGTCGAGACCGGACTTGCTGTGTTGCAGTGGTTCCAGCAACTGCCGCTGGGTCGCTTGGTGCTAGCCCGGCCAACCTGGGCCATGCAGGCGTGTTTTTTGTTGGGCATGGGGGTCAGCGGCTGGCTGGCATGGCGTGGCGGCGCTAGACGCGCGGCGCTTACGGCGCTGATGACGCTGTTCGTTTATGCGGGTGTGCTCGCGCTTCCCCGCCATCCCGCATCGCCCCAATGGATGGTATGGGATGTGGGGCAGGGTGCCGCCTCTACGTTGTTGACGACCGATGGACATGTGATGGTGATCGATGTGCCAGGCCGCCCAGGGAGCCGCTACAATGGCGGAACGACGGTGGCTCAGGGATTGCGGGCCTTGGGTTGGCGCAAGGTGGATGTGGTGCTGATCAGTCATGCGCAGGCTGATCATGCGGGTGGGGTGGGCGCGCTGCTTGCCGCGATGGGCGGGGCGCGGGAATTGTGGCTGCCCGATGTGCCGGCAACGCCCTCCATGCAGCGCTTGCTCGCATTGGCCCGCGCCCAAGATTTGCGCGTGCGGCGGTTGGCGCGCGGGGATTGGCTGCGTTGGCATGGCCTGGATGTTCGTGTGCTCTGGCCGCCCAAGGGAGATGCGCGCTGGCATGGCAATAATCGTTCATTGGTGCTAGCCGTGCGTTGGCCGGACGGGACACGCTTGTTGTTGCCCGGCGACATTGAGCGTGCGGCCGAGGTTCGCATTGTGCGCGCGGGTTTGGAACCGGTTGAGGCGATGTTGATGCCGCATCATGGCAGCCGAACGTCCAGTACCGAGGCATTCGTGCGGGCGACGCATCCGCGGTTGGCCATCGCCCAGACGGGACGCCATAATCCTTATGGTTTTCCCGCCAAGGAGGTTGTATCGCGCTATCGCCGCCTAGGCACACGGGTTTTGAACACCGCCGAAGGGGCGATGTTGTTGACGCGCGATGGGGATGCGCAGTGGCGTGTACAGCGCTGGACGGAGGCGTTCTCCCCCCGACGCGCGCTTGCATTGCAGTGGAGCCGCAGGCTTCTATAATCCGCGACGCAGCGAGGCGCGCAGGAGGCAGTTTTGATCGCATTCATTCAACAGGGCGGCATCATCATGTATCTGCTGCTGGCCGCATCGATCGTTACGATTACGGTGATCATTGAGCGCGCCTTAAGCTTGCGTCGCTCGGAGGTGATCCCGCTCGATGATATTCGCGTGATGGAGGCGGCGGTACGCAATGGTGATGTCGAGCGGGCATTGCAGGTGTGTCGCCAGCGGGATTCGGCCATGGGGCGCATCCTGACCGTGGCCTTGGAAAATACCGGCGTCAAGCGTTCGGTCATGAAGGAAATTTTGGAGGAGGCCGGACGTCAGGAAGTGGCCAAGATGGAGCGTTTTATTGGCACGCTTGGGTTGATCGCGGCGATGGCTCCTTTGCTGGGGCTGCTGGGCACGGTGGTGGGCATGATCGAGGTGTTTCAGCAAATTTCGTTGGTCGGGGTAGGCAAGGCCGATGCGCTCGCCGGAGGTATTTCCAAGGCGCTGAATACGACGGCTGCGGGTCTTACGGTCGCGATTCCCGCGTTGATTGCGCATCGCTTTTTCGAGGCCAAGGTGGATCGGCTGGTCATCGAGATCGAGCAGCATGCGCTGCGCTTCGTCGAACTGTTGAAAGGAGACCGTGGGTGAACCTGCGCGGTACTCGCCGGCGTTTGCCGGTGGCGGTGGATTTGACACCGATGATCGACGTCGTGTTTCTGCTATTGATTTTTTTCATGGTATCCACGACCTTCAATGTCGCCGCCAGTTTGAAACTGGACCTGCCGCGAAGCCACACGCGTGCAGCCGAGCAGCCGCCCAAACAGCTGGTGATCTCGATCGACGCGCGGGGCCGATTGTTCGTGCAGCGTGAGCCGGTCGCAGACCAGGATCTAAAACGGCGTATTCTGAATGTCACCCGCGGATCGAAGTCGCTGCCGGTCGTGTTGCGTGCCGATGCGGATGCGCGGCACAAGCGCGTCGTCTTTGTCATGGATGTGTTGCAGCAGCTTGGGCTAACCCGCGTGGGCATTGCAACTGTGCCGACGGAGCAGGAGTAGAACATGCTGATTGTGCAAAAGTTTGGCGGAACCTCGGTGGGCAGCATTGAGCGCATTCGCCGAACGGCGGATATTGTCGCCGGGGAACTGGCGCGGGGGCATCGGCTGGCCGTGGTCGTATCGGCGATGAGTGGGGAAACCAATCGCTTGATCGCTTTGGCGCATGAGCTGACACCGGAGCCCGACAGCCGCGAACTGGATGCCCTGGTGGCGACCGGCGAACAGGTCACGGCGGCACTGTTGGCTATCGAACTGCAACGCCGCGGCATCGATGCGCGTTCGTTCACCGGTGCACAGGCGGGGTTCCGCACGGACAGCAGCCATGTGCGCGCCCGCATTCAGCATATCGCCTGTGAACGCTTGCTTGCACATCTCGATGCGGGCGGGGTGGCGGTGGTGACCGGCTTCCAGGGAACCGATGAACAAGGGAACATCACCACCCTGGGGCGCGGCGGCTCGGATACCTCGGCCGTGGCGTTGGCAATCGCGCTCAAGGCCGATATTTGTGATATTTATACCGATGTCGACGGGATCTATACGACCGATCCGCGCATCGTGCCCAACGCGCGCAAGATGGCGCGTATCAGCTATGAGGAAATGCTGGAGATGGCTTCGCTCGGCGCGAAGGTATTGCAAACGAGAAGCGTGGAGTTGGCCATGCGCCATGATATGCCGATTCATCTGCGCTCCAGCTTTGAGTTGGTGCCCGGCACCATCGTGACCAGGGAGGATGAAAGTATGGAACGAGCAGCCATTTCGGGGGTGGCGTACAATCGTGATGAGGCGAAGATCACCATCAAGGGGATTCCCGATCATCCGGGTATTGCGGCAGGTGTGTTCGGGCCGGTGGCCGATGCGGGCATCAATGTGGATGTGATCGTGCAGAATATCAGCGAACATGGCCTGACGGATATCACTTTCACTGTTCCGCGCAGCGATTTCCGGGCCACGATGGCGATCATGGACAAGGTATGCGCTGAAATGGGGGCCAAATCCGTTGCTGGCGATGACAGCGTGGCCAAGGTGTCGGTGGTCGGGGTGGGCATGCGCTCGCACTCGGGTGTTGCGCGCAAGATGTTCGATGCCTTGGCCTCCGAAGGGATCAATATCCAGATGATCACCACCAGCGAAATCAAGATTACTGTGGTGGTCGATGAGCAGCATGTGGATCAGGCGGTGCGTGTCTTGCATGCCGCCTTTGAGTTGGAGAAGCCGCGGGAGGGCTAGTCGGGCGCGACAAGCCTTCCGTATTGCCGGTTCAGCGCGCAACTGCGCTGCCAGATTGCCGCATTGTGGCTGGGAAGGTGTTGCATGCGCCATTTCCAATTGCCATGCGTGGTGCCCGGGGTATTGAAGCGCGCTTCGCTGCCCAGCCCGAGCAGATCCTGCATCGGGATCACGGCCAGCCTTGCGGTCGAGGCGAGCGCGCACTCGATCAGCGCCCAGGGCATGTCCTCCGCGCCACAGCCGAGGTAGTCGAGAACTCGCGCGCGGCTTGCCGCATCCAGCGAAGCAAACCAGCCAACGGTCGTATCGTTGTCATGCGTGCCCGTATAGACCACACAATTTTCCCCATGCGCATGTGGCAGATAGGGGTTGTCCGCATGACCATCGAAGGCGAATTGCAGGATCTTCATGCCTGGCAGTCCGAACGCGTCCCGCAGGCGGATAACCTCGTCAGTGATGATGCCCAAGTCTTCGGCGACCAGCGGCAGCTGACCGAAGGTCGCGCGCAGCTCCGACAGCAACTGCGCACCCGGCGCGGGCAGCCATTCCCCGACGATGCCGTCCATGCGGTCGCCGGGGATTGCCCAATAGGACTCCAGCCCGCGAAAGTGGTCGATGCGCACCAGGTGCATGCGCTCGAGTTGACAGCGCATGCGGTGTTTCCACCAACGAAAGTCCTCTTTGGCCATCTTTTCCCATCGATACAGCGGATTTCCCCATCGTTGTCCGGTCGCCGAAAAGTAATCCGGCGGCACGCCCGCAACCTGAGCGCATCGTCCTTGCGCATCGAGGGTGAATAGATCGGGTCGAGCCCATACATCGGCCGAATCATGCGCAACATAGATCGGCAAATCGCCGAACAGCAGCATGCCAAGGTCTTCTGCATGCTGCTTCAGTTCCTGCCATTGCATTGCGAACGCAAATTGCTCGAAAATAACGCGTTGATAGTGCGTCTGGTGGCGGCGACGGATCTGTGCCAAGGCTTCCGGGTCGCGCCAACGCAATGGGTCGGGCCATTGCCACCATGGTGCATCCTCAAAGTGGGCCTTGATGGTGGAAAACAGAGCGAAATCGTCGAGCCAGTACGCATGTGCGCGGCGGAATGCGTCCATCTTGGCGGCCAAGGCGTCGTCATCCGCCAATTGTTGCCAGAATGCGTCTGCCGCCTGCGCAAGCTGTTGCACGTGTTCGTCCAGGCTGTTGACGGTGAGGGGCGTGGTGGACGGCAACCAGCCTTGCTGCGCACACCACGCAAGATCGATCAGGCGTGGATTGCCGGCAAAGGATGACAGCGATTCATAGGGAGAGCCATGGTGGTGGGTGGGGCCGAGGGGGAGAAATTGCCAGACAGTGAATCCGCCTGAGCGCATGGTTTCAAGAAAACGATGGGCCTGCGCGCCAATCGTGCCATTCGGACCGGGCCCCGGTAGGGCGGTGACATGCAGCAGCAAGCCAGCGCGGCGACGATCAAGCCAGGAACTCATGCGCCGGCGCCACCACGCCGCATGGTGCCTCCCCCTTCCGCCTGACCGCCGCCCTCGGAAATCGCCTGCTCCAGCGAAGCCGGGATTGGTTCGTCGAGCAGGGTATACAGTTTGCGCAGATGCTGACGATACAGCCGGTCAAAATCGCGTACCACGTCGCCAGGGTTGTAGTCGCCAAACCACCAGCACCAATCCGAGCCTTCACAGATGCGCAGCTGTTCCTCGGCCATCGCCCGTCGTTCGGCATCCAGGGCCCCGGCCTTGGCATCGTAGGCCTTCTTGGCATCAATGAGCAGTTCCCATGCGCGGGTTTTCGCCGGGTCGCCAATCCAGGTGGCAAGATTGCCGTATACCCAGGAGCCGGCGACCAGGCGCGGCAACTGCGCTTGCGCGGGGTGTTGGCGCAGATAGTCGCTGAACGTGGTCAACTCATAATCGTCATGTTCGGCGATGCGTTGATACAGACCGGTCAGGAAGGGCAACGCATTTTCATGGTAGTGCTCCCAGGCGTTTTCGCCGTCCATGATGATCGATACGATGGGGGCCTCCATCTGGCGTGTCTGTTCACGGATGCGCGCCAGCTCATGCATGAAATGGTTGATCGCGTCCTGCGTGTCCCAGCGGGAATACTCGAAGCCAATCAGGTCCGACAGGCGATCGTCGCGGAAAAAGCAGGTGATGCGCTTGCCGTCCCTGGTCAGACACCAGGGTTGGTAGAGCTTCGTGCCGCCATCGACCTCGCGAACATTGCACTGAAGCGAATGATGCAACACGGCCTCGCCGGTTGCACACCAGGCAAAACCGGCCTCTGCCAGCAGGACCAGCGTGTCCTCGGAAACCGCGCCCTCGGCAGGCCATACGCCGTTGGGCACGTGTCCGAACATCCGCGCGTGACTCTCTCTCGCCAGCTGGATGTGCTCCACCGCGCGGAGACGTCCGCCCGGATAGGGTTCTTGGGGCACCATGGCGTCGGGGATGGTTTCCCGTGCGGCATTGAAGTCGAGCAGGAGGGGGATGATCGGATGCGCGTACGGTGTGGTGGTGAGTTCAATCTTGCCCTGCTGGTGTAAGGCGCGATGTCGCGCGGGAATATCCTGCAGCAATTTTCCGATCAGGACCAGCAGGTCGAAGCGTTCCTGGCGCGTGAACCCGACACCCTTTTCGAACAGGCGCCGGGCGGTGAAATCATGCTGGCGCAAGGTTTCCGCGAGCCAACCCAAGTGATACCAGGTGACCAGGTCGCTGAAGAAAGACTGCCCGAGGTAGTCAACGGCGTCATGCTGTTTGGCATATTCGGCCAGTTGCCAAAGCCGACTGTAGGCGGGATAGCGGTGCAAGTTGCGCTCATGATTGAGGCGGAAGCAGGCCGAAAGCAGAAAGGTGCGCTCGGAGGGCGTATAGGTGCGTTCGCATGCAAGCAGTCGCAGCAAGGGGTCGTTCAACGCCTCTTTGTCGCCCGCGAGAAAGGCTTGAACATGCTCCGCGTAATCCTCGATCTGGGCGGTGAGCGAAGGGACGAAGTTGATGGTCGCGCGCGCGCCCGGAATGCGGGCGATGATTTCCGCCATGTCCGTATAGTCTTTCATCGCGTGCAGATAGACCCAGGGCAGGTGATAACGCCCGGTATCAGCTTCGCGGTAAAAGGGCTGGTGCATATGCCAGTAGAAGACAACAGACAGCGGCTTTGACATACCCGCCCCAGCCTACCAGGCGTGCAGTTGCTGGCCCAGCATTTCCGGCGTGACCAGCACGATGCCCCCCTCGCTGATCCGAAAACGCTTGGCATCCTCGTGCGGGTCCTCCCCAATTACCGTGCCTTCGGGGATCATGGTCCCCTTGTCGATGATGCAGCGTCTGAGCCTGCAGTTTCTGCGGATCTCGACATCGGGCAGGATTACGCAGTCATTGATCTCCGAATAGGAATGCACGCGCACGTTGGAGAACAGCACGGAATGGCGAACGGTCGCACCGGTAATCAGGCAGCCGCCGGAAACCAGCGAGTCGACGGCATGACCGCGGCGACCATCATCGTCAAAGACGAATTTCGCCGGTGGCAACTGCTCCTGATAGGTCCAGATCGGCCAGTTGTGGTCGTACATGTCCAGCTCGGGCTCGACATTGGCGAGGTCGATATTGGCTTCCCAGTAGGCGTCGATCGTGCCTACGTCCCGCCAGTATTGGGGGGAGCCGGTGTTTGCATTCATGAAGCGGAATGCGAACACGTTGGCGGAATGGATGGCGCGCGGAATGATGTCCTTGCCGAAATCATGACTTGAGGAATCCATGCGTGCGTCGGCCACCAATTGTTCGCGCAGGAAATCGGCGGTAAACACGTAGATGCCCATGGACGCCAGCGCCTTGTCCGGGTTGTCCGGCATGGGCTTGGGATGCTCCGGCTTTTCGGCAAACTCGACAATACGGTGCTGTTCATCAACGGACATAACCCCGAAGGCGCGCGCCTGCGCGATGTCCACCGGGATGCAGCCGACCGTGATGTCCGCGCCACTCGCCGCATGAGCGGCGATCATCTTGCCATAGTCCATCTTGTAGATATGGTCGCCGGCCAGAATCAGTACGTATTCGGGGTTATAGTGGCGGATAATATCCAAGTTTTGGTAGATCGCGTCGGCCGTGCCCTCATACCAGCCTTCGCCGGTTCGCTGTTGCGCCGGCAGCACCTCGACGAATTCACCGAACTGTCCCGCCAGGGAACTCCAGCCGCGCTGCAGGTGGCGCTGTAGCGAATGCGATTTGTACTGGGTCAAGACCGAGATCCGGCGAATGCCGGAATTGATGCAGTTGGACATCGGAAAATCGATGATGCGAAATTTGCCGCCGAAGGGAACGGCGGGCTTGGCGCGCCAGCGGGTCAGCTCGTGTAGGCGCGTTCCTTTGCCGCCGGCCAGCACGAGGGCCACCGTATTGGCGGTAAGTTTGCTGATATTGCGTTCCATGACCAATTTCATGCTCAAGCCTCCCCGTCGCATCCGATGTCGAGAGCTCCATGCTATCAGCAGAGGGGTTGAATGGCCATGGCTTGCTGCGTGAATCGGAGACGGAAATAGGCTAGACTCTGGCGCACAAGGGAGGTCTGGATATGTCCATTCGGGAGATCGCGACACGGCCGTTCGAGGATCAGCGCCCCGGTACATCCGGGCTGCGCAAGAAGGTTGCGGTGTTTCAGCAGCCGCACTATCTGGCGAATTTTGTGCAATCGGTGTTCGACTGTGTGGATGGTCTCAAGGGGAGCACCTTGGTGCTCGGGGGAGACGGACGTTTTTTCAATCGACACGCGATCCAGGTGATTCTGAAAATGGCCGCGGCGAACGGAGTGGCGCGGGTGCTGGTCGGGCAGGGCGGTATCCTGTCCAC
>RFFT01000003.1 GCA_003696795.1 Zetaproteobacteria bacterium
GCTGGCCGATGCATTGCGCGAATATGCCGCGGTCACGAAGGATTCACCACATCATGCGGATGCGCAGTTGCGCATCGCAATTATTGAAATGCGCAATGGCGATCTGCGGCAGGCCGAGCAACGCGTACGTGCCGTGTTGCGTACCAGACCCGCGCTGATGGGGGCTTGGGAGGTTTTGTCCGGGGTGCTGTTGGAGGCAAAGGCCTATCAGCGGCTGGTCGATGAGAGCAAAGATATCGCGAGTGCCGCGGGAGCCTCGAATGTGCTGTTGTACAATCGTGCCATCGCGTTGGAGTTTCTGCACCGCTATGGCGAAATGGAGGCGGCGCTGCGTCGAATTTTGCGTCGCAATCCGCGTCATGCCGAGGCGCTGAATTTTCTGGGTTATTCCCTGGCCGAGCGTGGCGAGCGGCTTGATGAGGCCAAGGAGTTGATTCAGCGCGCGTTGAAGATAAAGCCGGACAGTCCGTATTACCTTGATTCGCTGGCCTGGGTGTATTACCGCCAGGGACGTTTGACGCGCGCCTTGCGCTTGCAGCGGAAGGCTTTGGCGGGTGATGTGCAGGATCCGGTGATGTACGAACACTTGGGGGACATCTATCGCGCGCTGGGACGCAACGCGGACGCGGCTGCGGCATATCGTAAGGCGCTGGGCATGAAACATGAGCAGGCACAGCGCGTTCGGCGCAAGCTGCGCGCGGTGCTGGGCGGGCAGTCATGAGGTATTGTTGTCGCTGGGCGCTGGTGCTGCTGCTGTCGGCGTGCGCGAGCATGCATTCTGCGACGCCGTTGCGGATCGGGCCGTTTGCCGCGTTTGAAGGGCGATTGATCGCGGTGACGCCAAGCCAACGTTGGCAGGCCAGCCTGCATTGGCGCGCACCGTCCCCTGAGCATGGTGCGCTGCGCCTGTTGCATGCGGCCAGCGGTTTTGTGCTGGAGGCCGAGTGGGACAAGCCGCGTCTGCGCTTGCGTGACAGTCGGTATCCTGTTTGGCGCGAGGTCACAGTCGAGGCATTGCGTCGGCATGGCTTGCTGTTGCCGCCTTGGACGATAGCTGCGCTATTGCAGGGCAGGCTGCCCCATGGATTTCATCGCGTGCGGGGAGATGTGTGGCAGGGACGCATTGATGATGCGCTGGTTCGGATGGATTGGCGGGCGAAGCAACGCCGCTTGGAATTGACCGACATCACCCATGGGCGTCGGCTGGTCGTGTTGATCGAACCATGATTGTCAGGGCCCCGGCCAAGATCAATCTATTTCTGCATGTCACGGCCGTGCGGGACGATGGCATGCATGAACTGGACACAGCCTTCGCCTATGTCGATGTCTGGGATGAATTGCACATCCGTCCTTCTCATCGCTTGCGTGTGGGATGTTCCCGGCCGGAACTGGCGGGCGAGAACAATCTCGTGTATCGCGTGTTGCGGGCATTTGGCGATTGGGTGGGATGCGAACCGGCAATGGATGTGTATATCGAGAAACACTTGCCGCTGGAGGCGGGGCTGGGCGGCGGTTCGTCCGATGCGGCCAGCGCGTTGTTGGCGGCATGTCGATGGATGCAGATGGACATCCCGCGGGACGCGTTGGCGCGTTTTGCTGCGCCTTTCGGGGCCGATATCCCATGTTTTCTGTTTGGGCGCGCGTCGCGCGCTCAGGGTATAGGCGACATGCTTCGGCCATATGCGGATCCGCTGCCCGCAGGCTGTGTGTTGCTGGCTTGGCCTGGGGCGGGGGCATCGACGCCGCAGGTGTTCCATGCATTCGATGCGTTGACCGGGTCTCGGGCGGGGGATACCATGCGCCCGGTCTCGCGGCGGCTGGGCGACAACGACCTTGAGACGAGTGCTGTGGCCGTGTGCCCAGGGATAGGTCGTTTGTTGCAACGATTGCGCGAAAGTGCGCGCATCGCTTGGATGAGCGGCAGTGGTTCGACGTGTGTGGCCCTGTTCGACGATCAGAA
This sequence comes from Zetaproteobacteria bacterium, assembly GCA_003696795.1. GTDB lineage: Bacteria > Pseudomonadota > Zetaproteobacteria > Mariprofundales > Mariprofundaceae > J005. Next base: position 1,961 of record RFFT01000003.1, read on the forward strand.
GCGGGCGCGGGAAGTGGCGAAGGCATTGAGCGATGATGGGCTGTGTGGGTGGTCGCATGTCGGTTCATTGCTGGATCGTCATCCGGAAACGATTGGGGCGTAGCCAAGCGGTAAGGCAGCGGGTTTTGATCCCGTCATGCGCAGGTTCGAATCCTGCCGCCCCAGCCAGTTTGGCATCGAATTGTCATTGCCCCATGCATGGGGTTGGCGGGAGCATTCACCATGGTTCATAGAAAGCTGCGTCTTTTTTCCGGGACATCCAATCCGCCGCTGGCCCAAGCCATCAGTCGGGATATTGGGATGCCGTTGGGGGAGGTGTCGATTCGGCGCTTTTCCGATGGCGAGATTTATTTGCAGTATGGCGAAACGATCCGCGGCCAGGATGTGTTCTTCATTCAGCCCACCTCCGCGCCGGCGAATACCAATCTCATGGAGCTGTTGATCGCGATTGATGCGGCCAAACGGGCCTCGGCGCGCCAGATTTGCGCTGTCGTTCCCTATTTCGGATATGCACGGCAGGACCGCAAGAGTAGTGGACGCACACCGATCACAGCCAAGCTGGTGGCGGACATGATCGAGGTGGCTGGAGCTACCCGCGTGCTGACCATGGATCTGCATGCGGGGCAGATTCAGGGCTTTTTCAATATTCCGGTGGACAATATTTATGCCGGACCGCTGTTTGCGGATGATATCCGTGCGCATAACGAGCTGGGCGATGTGGTGGTTGTGTCGCCGGACGTGGGCGGCGTGGTGCGCGCGCGGGCGCTCGCCAAGCGGCTGCATGTGGAGATGGCCATTGTTGACAAGCGCCGTCCCGCACCCAACGTGGCCGAGGTGATGAATATCATCGGCGATATTGAGGGCAAGCATTGCATTCTGATCGATGATATGGTGGATACGGCCGGAACGCTGTGCAATGCCGCCGAGGCGCTGCGCGCGCGGGGGGCTGCCAGGGTAACCGCCTATGCGACGCATGGGGTGTTGTCGGGGCCGGCACCGGATCGACTGACGGGCACCGATGCGCTGCACGAGTTGGTAATTACGGACAGCATCATGCAGCCGGAGAAGATTTTGAACACTGGCAAAGTGCGTATCCTGTCTGCTGCGCCAATGCTGGCGGAAGCGATTTCCCGCATTTACGACGCACGTTCAATAAGCAGCTTGTATAATTGAGGCGGCGTACTAAACTGCGCCGCCGCGCGGCATGGGTCGCGCCCGCCGTCACGGGAAGACCCGTCGGCGCATTTTCAAAGGAGGATCGTGATGACCAATCAGGCTGTTCTGGAGGCAGAGCTGCGGGAAAAGACAGGCAAGGCCGAGGCGCGTCGTTTGCGCAGAAGCGGCAAGGTTCCAGCCATCATCTATGGTGGCGGCAAACCGGATTTGCCGATTGCGTTGAATTTTTTCGAGATCACCAAGCGCCTGGATGACGAGGCGTTTCATACATCCATGATAGAGATCAAGGTCAAGGGCGTGCGTGGCAAGCAGACGGCCTTGCTCAAGTCGGCACAGTACGATCCTCTGAAGGATACGGTGACACATCTGGACTTTCAGCGCGTGGCTGCCGGCGAGACCGTGACGGTTGAAGTGCCGGTACATGCGGTCAATTACGAAAAGTGCCCTGGCGTGGTGGCCGGCGGTACGCTCGAAGTGATTCGGCATACGCTGGAAGTAGAAAGCCGCGCCGACTCGATTCCCGAAGCCATTGAGGTGGATTGCTCCGCACTGGACTTGGGTGACTCGATTCATATCGATGACATCACGTTGCCGGAAGGCTGTGTCGTGCATCACGATGTCAATTTCACCGTGATCACCATCGCGACACCGTCGGCGCTGAAGGGCGCGGGCGAGGAGAGCGAGGAAGAAGCACCCGAAGAAGAGGCGTGATTGGGCGATGAAGCTGCTCGTCGGGCTCGGGAATCCGGGCGACAAGTATGCAGCGACCCGCCATAACGTCGGTTTCAGATTTCTTGATGAGCTGACACGCAACGAGGCGCTGGAGTGGACTCCCGCGCCTCGTTTTCGTGCGCATATCGCGGAATGGGCATGTGCGGCGGACAAGGTGTTGCTGGTCAAGCCGCAAACCTTCATGAACAACAGCGGCGAGGCGGTGGGGGCCTTGGCTCGATACTATCGTCTGGCGACGGCGGATATTTTTGTGGTCTATGATGACCTGGACTTGCCGGCTGGAAAGTTTCGCCTGAAAACCGGCGGCGGGCACGGCGGTCATAATGGTTTGCGATCGCTGAACCAACATCTGCCCGATGCCGCCTACCATCGCGTGAAGATCGGCATTGGCCGGCCGCCTCAGGGCATGGACGTGACCCCTTGGGTGCTGGGGCGGGCCAGTGCCGAGGAGCGTGCCAGCGAACAGCGTATCTTTGCCGCCTTGTTGCGTGAATTGCCGACTGTGCTGAAGGGCGATTTGGCGGCGGCAAGCAACCGTATGCATCTGTATCTCAGGGAGATTTGATATGGCGTTGAGTATTGGGATCGTCGGATTGCCGAACGTGGGCAAGTCGACGCTGTTCAATGCATTGAACGGGGGCGGCGCGGAGGCGGCGAATTATCCGTTTTGCACGATCGACCCGAATGTGGGTGTGGTGCCGGTGCCGGATCCAAGATTGGATGCATTGGCCGCGATCGTAAAGCCGCAGGCTATTCAACATGCGGTGGTTGAGTTTGTCGACATCGCCGGACTTGTCGCCGGAGCGGCGAAGGGCGAGGGGTTGGGGAACCAGTTTCTGGCCAATATCCGGGAATGCGCGGCCATCGCGCATGTGGTGCGTTGCTTTGCTGATGAGAATGTGACCCATGTGGCAGGGCGTGTCGATCCGCTGGGTGATATCGAGGTGATCGATACCGAATTGATGCTCAAGGACCTGGAAACGCTGACCAAGGCCTGTGCGCGCAGCGAGAAGCTATGTAAGACGGGCGATAAGGATGCGCGCGCGCTGCTTGCCCTGCAGCAGCGCGTGCTAAAGGCCTTGGAAGATGGCGTTCCCGTTCGTCGGCAAGGGCTTTCGGCGGATGAGAAGGCCGCGCTGAAACCCTTATGCCTGCTGACCGTCAAGCCGGTGCTGTATGTCGCCAATGTGGATGAGGCCTCATTACCGGACGGCAATGCATGGGTCGACGAGGTGCGCCGTTTTGCCGAGGAAGAGGGGGCGCGCGTAGCCGTTGTGTCCGCGCAGATCGAGGCGGAACTGGCCGAAATGGACGAGGCTTCGCGCGCCGAATTCCTCACCGAGCTTGGCTTGTCCGAGCCCGGGTTGAATACTGTGATTCGCGAGGCTTACCGCTTGCTGGACTTGATCACCTATTTTACCGCCGGGGTCAAGGAGGTACGCGCATGGACGATTCGTCGAGGCGATACCGCGCCCAAGGCGGCGGGGGTGATCCACAACGATTTCGAAAAGGGGTTCATTCGCGCCGAGACGATCGCTTTTGACGATTTCATTGCCTGCGGTGGCGAGGTGGGCGCCAAGGAGGCGGGCAAGATGCGTCTTGAAGGCAAGGATTATGTCGTGCAGGACGGGGATGTGATGCACTTTCGTTTCAATGTCTGAAGGCTCGTTGTTCGTCTTGTCCACAGCGTTTGTGGATAAGTTCGAGAACAAACCTCCGCAAGCCGCGCATCTGCCAGTATTGGCGCCCCATCCACCATGTGCCTAACTTTTAGGCATGTAAAAATAACGTGTTATTTCAATTAGTTGGTTTATTCTTGTTAAGGAGTACATTGACTTTTAGCGCGCTCCCTTGAAAATCATTCCCAAGCGCCCCTATACACAGCGTGCGGTAAGGTTCCGTACACGATTGCAGGATCAGGAGGTGCTAGAGATGACAGTGGTTCGATGGTCACCATGGAAGGAATTGGAGGATATGCAACGCTCTTTGACGCGCCTGCTCGATAGCGATGCCTCGGCGAACAGCGAGCGCGGAACATGGTTGCCGGCGGTGGATGTACGTGAAACAACCGATGCGTTGTTGATTCAGGCCGAGCTGCCGGGTATCGACAAGAAGGATGTCCGCATTGAGTTGCACGAGGGGCGCTTGACGATTTCCGGCGAGCGCAAGTATGAGAAGGAAGTGAACGAGGAGAATGTTTATCGCATCGAGCGTGCCTATGGCCGGTTTTCGCGCAGCTTTAGTCTGCCGCGGGACATCGACACCGATGCGGCCGAGGCGACGATGAATAACGGTGTGTTGGAGATTCGTCTGCCGAAGAAGGAGACAGCCAAGCCCAGGTCGATCGAGGTTCGCTGAGCATCACTCAGGGCCGCTGTTCGCGGCCCTATTCTTTTAGGGAGCCAAACCAAGCTGGTGGAGACGGCCACTGTTCAGGCACGATACTGCAGTATGGAAATAAGGTATGTGTCTCCTCGTTTCCCATTCCTCTCGGACAGGAGATCTATGCAGCCAGAGGGTGAACTTCCCGCTCCAGCCGATCCGCGAGCTTCTGGCGGGCCTGTTCGATTTCATAATCATCCTGCAAGCCCATCCAAAACTTGACCGACGTGCCGAAATAACGGGCCAGACGCAGCGCCGTATCCGCCGTGACTGCGCGCTTGCCGCGCACAATTTCGCTGATACGCATTGGGGCAATGCCCGTGTCCCGCGCCAGTCGGTATTGACTGATACCCATCGGCTTCAGGAATTCCTCGAGCAGAACCTCACCGGGGTGGATGTTGGGAAGACGTTCGCTCATTTCGGCCTCCTTCAATGATAATCAACGATCATGACATCTCTGGCGTCGCCATCTTGCCAGACAAAACAGATGCGCCACTGATCGTTAATGCGAATACTGTGTTGTCCAGCGCGGTCGCCTTTCAGCGCTTCCAGGTGGTTCACGGGTGGAATGCGCATATCGGCCAGCGATTCCGCATTGTTGAGCATGCGCAACTTGCGCCTGGCTACATGCTGGATGTTCCGAGGCAGCTTGCGCGGCATCTCGCCCCGCCAGATTTTCTCAGTCTCCTTGTCCGCAAAGCTCTTGATCATGCATCACGCATATTATCGTTCAACAATAGTATCGTCAAGCGATATACTTCTGGTCCCTCGATATATTCAACCACATTGGTCAGAGACAAGCTCGGTGACAGGCCATGCTCGGTGGGATCGTAGGCTACGGATTAGATGCCGGCAGGCCACTTCAGGGCTTGTTCGACGTCCTTGCGAATGGCCTCCGCGTGCTATGTCTGATTCGCCATATCGCGGTAGCGGAGTCTCAATTGTCGAAACCCATGTCAGTAACACATAACCTGCGGCCCGTAGGCCTTGTGCACATGGGAAAGCGTGACCAGCGGCATGTTCCCGATGCTAGGCCGCGGCTCAAACAAGCGAAAGGCGGGCGGGCTGGCCGCCCGCCCGTTTCCGCCATGCAGGGTTTCTACCGCCGATCGAAGTGTTCGCGTCCCTCGTGGGGATGCCCGCCGTGCCGATGCTCGATGCGCTCC
>RFFT01000047.1 GCA_003696795.1 Zetaproteobacteria bacterium
AGAATGAACTGAGACCCGAAATTCAGGGGATTACGACGCGCTGAGGTTCACAAGCTTTTCAATGTACTTTCCGCCATGTCGGCACCCTATGCTTGCGCCATGGCAAAACACTTGTTTCTGGTTGCATACGACATCGCAGATTCAAAACGATTGCGACGCATGCTCAAACTCGTCAAGAGCTATGCCTGCGGTGGACAGAAATCGGTTTTTGAATGTTGGCTGAATCAAAGCGAGCGCGAACATCTGCTTGCGGAAAGCAAGCGCATCCTCGTTCCAGCCACCGACCGTTTGTTGTTGATCGGACTTGACCCGAGACAACGACCAATCTTGCTCGGGCGTGCGCAGCCGGTCATAAATCCGTGGTTCTACTATCAGGGTTGAACATGGAAACCACGGTCATCGACCAACGAAACGCGCGCCTGAGCATTGCGGACCGACGGTTGCGCATCGAGACGCCCAATGCTTCGCCACGCTTCATCCCCTTGGCAATGATTCAACGCTTGATCGTCATCGCATCGGTTGAGCTGGAAGCGCGGGTTCTAACCCGGTTGGCCGAACAAGGGGCATATCTCCTGTTTCTTTCGCCGCGCGACCTTCGCCGTACGGCCATCGTGGCGCCGCCCTTCGGTGGCAATCATGCCGTGCGCATCGCGCAATACAAAAGCGCCACAAACGCGCGAACGAGCGCGGATATCGCGCGCATCATCGTTCGCATGAAGCTGTTGGCCCAAATACGCACCTTGCGTGCAATGACACGACATCACCCCAAAACGCGCACCGCGCTACGCCGACTTCCCGAGCTGAACCAGGTGCTAAGCACATGTCCGACCATCGAGCAAATTGGCGGCATCGAAGGCGGCGCGGCGGCCATGTACTTCGCCGCGCTTGCCGAGCAGTTTCCCTCTTCACTGGGTTTTGCCCAACGTCGCCGCAGGCCGCCGCCCGATCCGGTCAACGCCTTGCTCTCACTCGGCTATACGCTGCTGCATTTCGATGCCGTACGCAGCCTGCACATGGCAGGACTCGATCCGTGCATCGGTTTTCTTCACCAGCCCGCATACAACCGCGAATCGCTGGCCTGCGACTGCATCGAACCCTTGCGCCCGATCGTGGATCGCTTCGTTTGGCAACTGTTCCGCCGTCGCATCCTGCGCGGTACGCATTTCGCCGATCAGCAAGGCGCATGCAAGCTTGGCAAGGCGGGACGCCTCATCTTCTACCGCGAATGGGAAGCATTCGCACCCATTCCCCGGCGCGCGCTAAGGCGCGGCACAACGCTGCTACGCAAACATCTCGCCGCACGATGATCGACGAGCTTCCCATGCCGCTTTACGTCGGCGGGCATGCCTCGGTGGTGCTCGATGACGGCCCCAGTCTGGTGGTTGCCGCGCCCGCTCACCATCCATTGCGCGTGCCGTTGGCGCGCTGTTCACGGTTGGTTCTGCGCCTGTCCACAAACGTAGGGGATGGGGTGTTGGCGGCATGCGTGCGCCAGCGTATTCCGGTGTTCTGGCTGAATGGCGCGGGCCAGGCCTATGCCTGTTGCCTGCCCTGCGCGCCCGAAGCCCAGAAAGACACTGAGATCGTTCGCGAAGCGCTCGCACGCGCCGACTGGAAAGAGGCATACGACGCATGGAAATTGGCTCAGCGACGACTCGCTCTGCTCGCTCTGGCCCGCCGCTTCGGCTTTGACATTGCGGGCTGGCGCAATCACGCCTGGCTGTGTTCGTTGATGCATCGTTGCGGCATCCGCCGCGCCTGGGGGCTGTGGGCGATCGGACAATGGCGCGGGCTGTTGGTGAGCTTGATCCGGCAGCACTGGAGCGATCATGGTAAGCCGGTGGCGCACACCTATTCACTTCAACATGGCTGGGATCTTGCCGCGGATGTCGCCAGTTGGGTCGCACTCGACATGATCATCGACCTCTATCACAGGCGCGCCCATTGGGGGCGAGTGCGCGCGGCGCCAAGGAAACAGGTGGACATTGCCCTGATTCAAGCGTTGGAACAGCGAAAAAAGAGATTGCTGAAGCTGGCCGACGACAGCGGTCGTCGATTCAACACCTGGTTGCTGGATTTCATCACATGCCCCTGAACGCGGTGCGACCGTATTTGATCTGTTATGACATCGCCGATCCGCGCAGGCTGCAGCGACTGCACAAGCTCGTGTCCCGCGAAGCGGTCATGGTGCAATATTCCGTATATTATGCCGAACTGAACGCCAACGCGCGCGACCGGCTTGTCACACAACTGCGCGCCATGTGCAATCCGAACCTGGACGACATCCGGCTCTATCCCTTGCCGCAACGCACGCGGGTGGTGCTCTACGGAGCGCATGGCATCGAAGACACGCTGCCGGGCGCCTACTTCGCGCGGTAAATCAACCCTTCTCCGAGGACAGCGCCGGCGCATCCGGCCCGAGCAGAATGGCCAGCCAGCGGGTTTCCTCATCGGTTTCCAGCGCCAGCTTCACGATCATCGTCAGCGGCACCGACAACAACATGCCCACAGGTCCCAGCACCCAGCCCCAAAACACCAGGGACAAAAACACCACCAGGGTGGAAAGGCCAACGCCCTTTCCCATGAATTTCGGTTCGACGATATTGCCCATCACCGCATTGATGACGCCGTAGCCGACAGCAACGATCAGCGCCGGTATGCCGCCAAGCTGGACAAGCGCCAGCAACACCGCCGGCACGGCGGCAAGCAGCGCGCCGATATTGGGCACGAAATGGAACAGAAACGCGACCAGCCCCCACAGGATCGGATAATCGACGCCAACAACGGCCAGCAGCACAGCGACCAGCACACCGGTGGCCAAGCTGACCAGGCCCTTGATGGTCAGATACGTGTTCACACTCCGCACAAAACGCTCGACATGCCGCGTATCCGGCGCGTGCTCCCCCATCATGCGCCATTTGCCGGGCAATGCCACCGCCTCGATCAGCAGCAAAATCACCGTGAAAATGATCAGAAACGTATTGGTCATCATATGCCCGAAACTGGCCAACAACTTGCCGGCCATGGCCATGGCCACGCCGGGATCGAAACTCTGCAGCAGGTGTTCCGCATCGAGATGCACGCCGCGCGACCCCAGCCAGGCGATCATGTCGGTCATCCGAACCTTCAGCTTGTGCTGATAGGCCGGGAGATTGTGCGAGAAATCCGCGATCGAGGCGCCAACGAACGCCCCGACCAGCACGCTCACCAGCAGCAGGGCAACGGTGATCAGCAGCACGGCCATCGCCGGAGAGACGCGATGACGAAGCAACCAGTGCATCGGCGGCATACAGATGACGGCCAGAAACGCGGCCAACAGGAACGGTACCAACAGTGACGTTGCCGCACGCATGCCGGCGATAATCACCACCAGGCAGGCCAAAGACACGAGTAGCGACCGACCCTGCGTCCGGTTCACGCGCACGCGCCCCGCATCCTCATGCTCATCCGCACCGCGCACGGCTATGCGTAATCGGCCAGACGCGGATCATCAACCTCGAAGGCGGTTTCGCCGGTGGCAAACATCAGCTTCAGATAGGGTAGGCAGCCCTCGCATTCCTGACCGCAGCCGGTCGCCCGTTGCGCCTCTTCCAATGTGCCATACGCCTTCAGCTCCGCAAAGCCTCGGTTCACGCATTCGCATCGATCAACCTTCATCTCGCTCATCGCTTCCTCCTTGGCCGGCAGGCGGATATTGCCTTGCATCAGCGGCAAACGGCAAGCGCAACATCCAGCTCAGCCTGTGCGTCGGCGCGGCCAGAAACGGCGTAAGCCCGATGCGCACCCCGCGGTGGCCAACGGCGGGCGCGGCCACATAGGTGCCAAACAAGCGGTCCCACAGCGACAGATTGAATCCATAGTTGCTGTTGGTCTCCCGCGCCGCAATGGAATGGTGGATCCGATGCATCTCGGGCGTCACGAACAGCGCGCGCACGATCGGCTCGATCCGCCGAGGCAGGCAAACATTGGCATGATTGAACATAGCCATGCCGTTGAGCACGATCTCGAACAGCAGCACGGCCCATGGCGGTGCGCCGAGCAGCGCGATCACGGCGAGTTTGAACGCCATCGACAGCACGATCTCCAGAGGATGAAAACGCAGCCCCGAGGTAACATCGAGAGCCTGATCGGCGTGATGCACCATATGCAGCCGCCACAACCAGGGAATCCGGTGGAACGCGACATGCTGCGCATAGATCAGGCCATCCAGCGCGATCAGCGCCACGAAACCGGCCCAGGGCTCGGGCACCTGAAGCCAATGCAGCAGGCCGAATCCTTGCCGCGCCGCCCACCAGGCCCCGAGCACGGCACCGCCGGGAAAGAGCAGCCGCAACAGCACCGCATCGCAGGCCAGCAGCGAAAGATTCCCCAGCCAATGCCGCCAGCGGGGAATCCGGCTTGGCCGAAACGGGCGCAGGCTTTCCCACAGACCCATGAGCAGCAGCATGCCGGTGAATACGCCCAGCCGGGTGATGGCCGCATCCATCAATAGGCGGGCTCCAGGTCCAATCGGCGGATGTGCGCCAAACTGCGGTGGAAATGCGTCCAGTCCCATTGCCTGCCCGGATCCCATTTGCGCCCCGGTGCCACATCCGCATGCCCGACGATCCTCTCGCGTGTGATGGCTGGATAGCGCGCCATCAACACGCGACACAAACGCGCCGTTTCCCGGTATTGGGCGCGAGTGAATGGCTGCCGCTCATCGCCGATCATTTCGATGCCGATGGCGTAATCGTTGCAATCCGGCACCCCCTGCCAGCTTGAAACTCCCGCATGCCATGCGCGCCGACCACAAGGCACGAACTGCTCGATCGAGCCGTCGCGCGCCACAACGAAATGGGCCGAAACGCGCAGACCTTGCAGACTGAGAAACGAGGGGTGCGCCGTCGCGTCGAGCGTACCGAGAAACAGCGCGCGCACCCAGCGCATATCGAACGCCCCGGGCGGCAAGCTGATCGCGTGCAACACAATCAGGCTGATCTCCACACCTTGCGGACGCGCATTGGCATGCGGGCTGGGAAGCAGTGGAATCTCGCGCATGGGGCAATCTTGCAAACGACATGCGTACTGTCACCCCTTGTGTAGCCACCGCGCGGGGATAGAGTGCAAAACCGTGAGCAAGGCCCAGCAAGCAGCGAAACCGTCCGTCATGCGCGATGCGTCGAGCACAATGCCGCGCATCCCCATTCGCTGGCATTGGACCGTACTGGTGGGCGCCTTTCTGCTGCTCACCGTGCTCATGCTGTTGGTCATCATCCTGGACATGGAGCGCAAGGCCTGGCTGAACAATCAGGCCGCGCAGGCCAAGGTTCAGGTGGATCGCCTGGCCGACGAGCTGAAAATACCGCTGCTCGCCGGCAGTGCCGAAAGGGATTTGATCGTCAAAAGCTTTCTGGACAAGGTGCCCACGGTGATGGCGATCCGCCTGCGCCTGCCCAACGGAAAGCATGAGGATTTCTTCAAGGACAAGGGCTCGGGTGGGGACAGTCTGCCCGAACTCGACAACCTGGACGAGGAAGTGCGGCGGCTGCCGCTGGCTTCGCTGTGGTATGGCCGACGCATCACCTACGCCGGCAAACCGATCGGCTCGGTGGCCGTGCGCTTCTCGCACGAACAATGGCGTGAATTGGCAAGCACCTTGGTGGGGCGCATCGCCATCGCGGCGGTGCTGGTCATCGCAGCTGCGGCCGTCCTCGTGTACTGGCTGGCCGGACGCATGAGCCGACCGCTGGAACAATTGGCGCTGGCCGCGCAGAAGGTCGCCGACGGCGATTACACGGTCCAACTCGATGTGCGCGGCAACAATGAGATTTCCGACGCCGCGCAACAATTCAACGCGATGGTGCGGGAGCTGGCGCACAAGGAACAGATGCGCGGCATGCTGGGGCGATATTTGAACCCCAAAATCGTGCACGAGATGTTCGAGAGTTCGCAGTTCCGCATCGAAAGCAGCCGCCAGGAAGTCACCGTGCTGTTTGCGGACATGGTGGGATTTACCGCCTTTTCCGAGGCGTTGGAAACCGAACAGGTCGTCGATGCGCTAAACCGCCACTTCGAAGTATTCCACCGCATCATCGACTACTATGGCGGACACGTGGACAAGTATATTGGCGATGCCATCATGGCCGTGTTCAATCATCCCAATGAGGATCCCAATCATGTCGAGCATGCCGCCAAGGCCGCGCTGGCCATCAACAAGGCCTGTGCCCGGCTCAGCATGCTACGCCCGGATGGCGCGCCGATTTCCTTTCGCGTCGGCTTGAACGCCGGCTCGGTCATCGTCGGCAATATCGGCGCAGCTCAAAGGCTGCAATATACGGTCATCGGCGATACCGTGAATATCGCGGCGCGGATGACCGCCCTGGGGCAGGGAGGGCAGGTCGTGCTGCCCCGCCCCACCTTCGCGCGCCTGCATCCTGGTTTCGCCTTCGATTCCATTGGCCAGCGCGTCATCAAGGGCGTGAGCAGCCCCTTGGAGTGTGGCATGCTTCGCGCCGTGGATGCGGATACCATCAAAAACATCGAACACGCGGTAGCGCTCGCCCTTGACCTGTCCGCAACTTCGGCTACCGACCATGCCCAAGATGCGACCCATACTGGCTAGGCTGCTGCCCTGGCTGGTGTTGGCCATGCTCAATGGCTGCGCGGAAGTGCAGTTGGCGGGCGGCAAGCATACGCTGACCCTGAGCAACCACGCCTACGAGCGGGCGCTTGCGCACTTGGAGCATGGTCATGTCATGCAGGCGCGGCGGATCGTCACCCAAATCCCGCGCAGCAACTCCGACTACAGCCGCGCCCAAATCCTGCTGCGCAAGCGTATCGAGCCGGCGCGCAAAAAGCTGCTTAACGAATATCTCGCACGTGCGAAAAAGGCGGAAACATCCGAACGCTGGGCGGATGCGTTGCACGCCTACGAACAGGCCGAGGCCCTTTCCCTGCAGCCTTCCGCGCTGGAAAGCAAACGACAAGCAATGGAGCTGAAGCTGCGCGCCTATCGTTTCACCCAATTGCTGCGCCAGCGGCGGGAGGAAGACCGGGTGCTTTTGGGCACACTGGAAACGATGGACAACCTGCGCGGCCTGGACGCCAACGACCCGGTCATCGAACGAGAAAAGAAGCAGCGCTTATCCCTGCTTGAGGAACGTGCGCGACAGGCGCGGCGCGCAGCTCGCCGCTATCTGGACGAGGGGCTCCCGGAAATGGCCTATATCGCCATCGAGTCGTACTTGCGGCTCGACCCGGACTCGGAACGCGGACAGCACTTGCGCGCCAAGATTCTCAGCGCCATGCCGAAAGCCATCAAGGTGCCCGATGAGGCCAGGCATGAGCCGGTCAAGAAGCGCCTGGCCGTCCACAAGCCGCTGAGCAAAAAACAGATCGAAGCCCTGCTGCGCAAGGGACAATTGCTGGAGGCGCACAAGGCCGCGCTGGTGTACCGCCGTAATGGCGGCAAGGGGGGCGACAAGCTGTTGCGCCATATTGAGCAACGCATGGATCGACAAGCCAGCGCCGCCTATGACGCCGGACGCAAGGCGTTTCAGCAGGAACAGCTTGGCCGCGCCATCCAGTTCTGGCGCCAGGCCGTGGCCCTGAAACCGGATCAGCGGGAGTATGTCGAGGCATTGCGCCGCGCGCAGCTGCTCAAGGAGCGGCTGGATCTGATCCACTGAGTGCAAGGAGAAACCGTATGCGAGACACGATCGTCAAGCCCCGCCGCCCCAGTCGCCGCATCCAGGTCGGCGATGTCGTCATTGGCGGCGACGCGCCGATTGCCGTGCAGTCGATGACCAATACCCGAACCACGGATATCGACGCCACTGTTGCGCAAGTGCATCGCCTCCAGCAGGCCGGGGCCGACATCGTGCGCATTTCGGTGCCGGATCCCGCATCCGCAGCGGCAATGCCGGAAATTCTGCGCCAATGCTCGGTGCCGATCATCGCCGACATCCACTTCAGCTACAAAATGGCGCTGGCCGCGCTGGAGGCCGGCGTGCATGGACTCCGCCTGAATCCGGGGAATATCGGCGATCGGACGCGGGTGGAACGTGTGGTGGCCGCGGCGAAGGAACGCGGCGTTTCCATCCGCATCGGCGTCAATGCCGGCTCGCTGGAAAAGGACCTGACCGAAAAGTATGGCGAACCGTGCGCCGATGCGATGGTGGAATCGGCGCTGCGTCACATCCGTATCCTGGAAGCGATGGACTTTTTCGACATCAAGGTCTCGCTCAAGGCAAGCAATATTCCGATGACCGTCGCCGCCTACCGCAAGCTGGCCGACCGGGTTGACTATCCGCTGCACCTCGGCATCACCGAATCCGGGAGTCGCTTTGGCGGCACGATCAAGTCCTCCATCGGACTTGGCCTGCTTCTGGCCGATGGCATCGGCGACACCATCCGCGTTTCGTTGGCCGCCGAACCGGAAGAGGAGGTGCGCGTCGGCTTCGAAATCCTGAAAGCGCTCGGCTTGCGCCATCGCGGCGTGAACCTGATCGCTTGCCCCAGCTGCGCCCGGCAGAAGTTCAACGTGATCGAAACCGTCAGCAAGCTCGAGGAGCGGCTGGCGCACATTCACGAGAACCTCGATGTCGCGGTGATCGGTTGCGTGGTCAACGGACCGGGCGAGGCGCGCGAAGCCGACCTCGGGGTCACCGGCGGGTATCCGGTGCACATGCTTTACAGGGATGGGGAAAAGGCGGAACGCATCACCGCCGATGCGCTGGTGGACACGATTGTGGCCGAGGTGGAACAACGCGTCGCGCGCATGCGCGCGGAAAAACAACAGGACGGCGATTGATATGGCGGGAACGTTTCAAAGCATTCGAGGTATCCATGACGGCCTGCCCGCGGAGGTGGCCCGCTGGCGGCATATCGAGCAGATTGCGCGCACGACGTTCGCGCGGTACGCGGTGCACGAGGTGCGCCTGCCCGTACTCGAACCCACCGAGCTGTTCGTGCGTTCGATCGGCGCGGCAACGGATATTGTCTCCAAGGAAATGTATGCCTTCGTTGACCAGGGCAACGACCACATCTGTCTGCGCCCGGAAGGGACCGCCGGGGCGGTGCGCGCCTACCTGCAGGCCGGCCTGACCCGTGCGGGCATGCAACGCTGGTATTATTGCGGCCCCATGTTTCGGCGCGAGCGCCCGCAGAAGGGGCGTCTGCGCCAATTCCAGCAGATTGGAGTCGAATGGTTTGCCGCGCCGGGACCCGTATCGGATGTTGAAATCCTGGCCATGGCCCATGCCTTTCTGCAGGCGCTGGAACTCAGCGACCTGCGCCTGGAACTGAATTCCCTGGGTTGCACGCGCTGCCGACCGGCGTATCGCGCGCAACTGGTGGAGTTCCTGCGCCAGCGGGCCGAAGCATTGTGCCGGACCTGCCATGAACGCACGGAAAAAAATCCGATGCGCGTGCTCGATTGCAAGGAGCCGGGCTGCCAACAACAGCTGCAGGACGCGCCGGAGATCATCGACCACCTGTGCTCCGATTGCGCCACCCATTTCCAACAGGTGCGCACGGGACTCGATGCGTTGGATATCGCATATCACTTGAATCCGCGTATCGTGCGCGGACTGGATTATTACAACCGCACCGCATTCGAGTTCGTGACCGACCGCCTCGGCGCCCAGGGAACCGTGCTCGCCGGCGGGCGCTACGATGGCCTGGTCCGCGAATTGGGTGGTCCGGACACCCCCGCCATCGGTTTCGCCGCCGGACTGGAGCGACTGGCCATGTTGGTGCGGGAGAGCTCGCTACCAACCCCCGACGTCGCCGTCGTCGCGTTGGGACAGGAAACCCTGGCATGGTCCATGCGGCAGGCGGAATATCTACGCGGACAGGGACTGGCGGTGGTGCATTGCGGCGGTGGAGGCGCCAAGCGGCAGTTCAAGATAGCGGACCGCGAAGGCGCGCGATATGCGCTGATCATTGGCGCGGATGAAATGCGCCAGCAATTGGTAACCTTGCGCGACATGCGCAGCGGCGAACAGCGCGCGATGCGCATCGAGGAGCTGCCGGCCAGCCTCACGACATGATCGCCCGGCTGGTGTTGGCGCGGCTGGCGCAATTGCTGCCCACCGCGCTCGGTGCCGCGACGCTGGTGTTCCTGTTGTTGCATTTGACACCGGGAGATCCGGTGCAAGCGAGGTTGGGGGACGCGGCGCTGCCGGCCGATCAACAGGCCATGCGCCATGCCTTGCATCTGGACCTGCCGCTATGGCAGCAATACCTGCACTATCTGGCGGGCGTCTGCGACGGCGACTGGGGACACAGCCTGATCGATGGCCGCGATGTACGCCAAGCCATCGCCGCCCATCTGCCCGCAACCCTGCAATTGACCGCGGCCAGTCTGGCGCTGGCGATGATGCTGGCGTTGCCGCTCGGCTATCTCGCCGCACGCCACGCCGGTAACTGGCGGGATGCAACGGCGATGGTCTTTTCCCTGTTCGGCGTATCGATTCCCAATTTCTGGCTGGGGCCGATGCTGATGCTGCTGTTCGCGGTTTGGCTTGGCTGGTTGCCCGTATCGGGGCGGGAACAACCGGGCAGCATCGTGTTGCCGGCCATCACCTTGGGCACTGCCTTGGCGGCCACCCTGGCGCGCATGGTTCGCGCCAGCCTCCTGGAAGCCATCCAAAGCGACGCTTGCCGCACGGCGCGCGCATTCGGCGTTCGAGAACGACATATCTGGCTGCGCCATGCCGCGCGCCTGGCTGCCGTGCCGGTGGTCACCTCATTTGGTCTGCAATTGGGCATGCTGCTCGCCGGCTCGGTCATCACGGAAACCGTGTTCGACTGGCCGGGACTGGGGCTGCTCACGATCGAAGCAATCCAGCGCCGCGACTATCCCCTGGCGCAGGGCTGCATCCTGGTGATCGCGCTGGGCTATATCCTGGCCAATATGGTTGCCGACATGCTGAACCTGTGGCTGGACCCTCGCCAGCGCATGAGCCGTTGAGCGCAATTAGCCCGCAACAGGACCGTCGAGAAAAATCATATCCTCCCACACATGCGTGGGACATCCCTGCGCGTCGCGGATTTTCAGCTTCTGCTGGCGGGGAACCAGGCGATGCGCGCGCCCATAGGCGTCATCCTGCGTCTCGCTGTGCTCGTGGGAAGAGAGGATCATCAACCCATCCTCCAGCAACAGGTCGGAAATCTCATATTCCCGCCCAAGGTAGCGTACCCTACGCCCGACCAGCGCGCGCAACGCTTCGGTATTGCTTGTGAGTTCTGCTATTCTCGCCTGATCCATGCGCACCCCCAGCTTGCAGCTTACAGGCGCGCAAGGTATTGCGTCAATCGGCACCATTGGAAGGAGGAGGCGATATGCATCAATGGATGACCACGCTCAACGAGTTCCGCATCCTGGACATTCCATTGCTGCGCTGGCTGCTCGCGCTGTTGATCCTGTTTTCGACGCTGGTGTTGCGCCGGGTGATGATCCACGGATTTCACGCCACGATGCGCAAGCTGGCCCGCCGCACCGCAACCATGCTGGACGATGTGCTGCTGGAGGCTTCGGAACGACCGGCCGGCTACTTGTTGATGCTGCTCGCGCTGCTGTTGACGCTGCATGTATTGCAGCCGCCGGAACACGCCTTTCCCATCATGCCGCTATTGGACAAGGCGGCGCGCATCGGCGGCCTGCTCATCGCATGCTGGTTCCTTTGGCGCTTGATCGACGGCCTGGCCGCATACTTTTCCGCCAAGGCGCAGCAGACCGACTCGAGCCTGGACGATCAACTGATTCCTTTTGTCGCCAAAACATTGAAGATCTTCCTGGCTATCACCGCGGTGCTGGTGATCGCGCAAAACATGGGCTATTCGGTTTCCGGCCTGATCGCCTCGCTGGGAATAGGCGGCATCGCGGTGGCCATGGCAGCCAAGGATACGATCGCCAATGTGTTCGGCTCGATCATGATCCTGGTCGATCGACCGTTCATGGTCGGCGACTCGATCAAGACGGCAGAATTCGAGGGCGTGGTCGAAGAGGTCGGCTTCCGTTCCACACGCATTCGCACCTTCGCCAAAACACTGGTCAACGTGCCGAACTCGCATCTGGCGAATATGGTGATCGACAACATCGATGCGCGCAATGTGCGAAGGGTCAAGATGCGCATCGGGCTAACCTATGACACCACACCGGACAAAATGCGCGCTGCCATTGCGGGCATCGAACGCATCCTTGCCGAGCACCCTGGCGTGGATCAGGGCTACAAGCTGGTGAAGTTCGATGTCTTCGCCGATTCCTCGCTGTCCATCTTTCTCTACTATTTCACGGTCAGCAAGGTCTGGGAGGAACACCTGCAAGTGCGCCAGGAAGTGAACCTGCGCATCATGGACCTGCTCAACGAGCTGGGACTCGAATTCGCATTCCCCTCGCGCACGGTGTATCTACGCCGGGAAGACGATACCCATGTCGATGCCTGAGGTCGAGGCCTATACCGATGGCGCCTGCTCGGGCAACCCCGGACCCGGCGGCTGGGGTGTGCTGCTGCGCATGGGACGGCATGAAAAGGAATTGTGCGGTGGTGAGGCGCAAACGACCAATCAGCGGATGGAACTGATGGCCGCGATTCAGGCGCTGAAGGCTTTGAAGCGTCCCTGCCGGGTGACCCTGTACTCCGACTCCAAATATGTCGTTCAGGGAATGACGGAATGGATCCATGGCTGGAAGAAGCGCGGCTGGAAAAACGCCGGTCGCCAACCGGTGGCCAACCAGGATCTATGGCGCGAACTGGATCGGTTGGCCGCGCAACACGATGTACGCTGGCAATGGGTCAAAGGTCATGCGGGCCATGACGAAAACGAGCGCGCGGATCAACTCGCGCGGCGCGGCATTCCAACCGTCTAGGGTGCGTCCAGCAACCACTCCTTGAGCACCACCGGTCGCTCGGGCGAGCGCAGCGCATCCCCCGAAATGCGCACCTCGGCGGGACATCCCTTGCGCCGGGGATGGAAAAGATACACATCGCCCGGCTGGACATGCTCCAACACCAACGTGCTGCCGCCAAGCGGATACAAACCGCTGCGCGCCTTGCAGCATACGGTAAAGTCATCCCGCGCATGGCCTTGCGCATCGATATGCTGGACATGACTGTCGTTGAAACCGATCGCCAGATGCTCGGATCCGACCACAAAACGCAGCCAGGCCTTGTGTTCCGTCGGCATCGGCGCGACGGTCGCGGGCAAGCGGCCATCACGCAAAAAATCCAGTACGCGCGGCAATTCCAGCAACCGTCTACCCAAATGGTGATCGCCGGCGACCGCAATGTTCACCCCCCAAGGCAACCAGGCCGAGGCCGGATCGACAACAATATCACCCCTGAACCAATCATGTTCGGCGACATACACATTCAACACCGCATGTCCCTGCAGCTCCTCACCCTCGCCGGCGTTGAGTTGCCAGAGGAAATCCGAGCCGGGCTGAATTTCCTGCGCCTGGATATTGCCTTCCGCCTGCAGCTCGCCAAGGCCGGCGAGCAAACGTGCCGCGTGCGTGCCGAAATGCGGCGTGGACAAGAACACGATACGACGCACCGGATCGCTTGGGTGATGACTCAAGTACTGGCGCAACAGGAGCCCGCCCATGCTGTGCGCCACCACATCGACGGTGGGATAACGGCCAAGAAAGCGATCCAGTTTCTCTTCCAGGATTTCAATCGGCGGATAGCGATTGGCGACAATCCCGGTACGGTAGGTAAACAGGTAAATGTCCCGCCTCAGCTGCTGCTCCAAGCGTGAAAGGCTCGCGGGATCCGGCCAGGTGAACTCGCCGCCGTTCCAGCCGTGAATCAGAATGATCGGCGGAGCGTCGGGGAAGTCCGGCTGCACAAGCGTGTCCATCGCTTCCCATGTCTGCCACAGGTGTGTGTACACCTCGGTGCTCTTCTTCAGCGAGCAACCGACCGTGCTCAGCATCAGCAACAGCATGAACAGACAACGGAGGCCCAACATAGAGGCAAGCATGGCCCCCACGCACCCGCTTGCCAAGTACCGGGCAAGGTGCTGAGATGCCGGCATGAAGCTATTGTCCGACTTTCTGCCCGTGCTGCTGTTCTTCACGGCATACAAACTCTATGGCATCTATGTCGCCACCGCGGTGCTGATCGTCGCTTCGCTCGTGCAAACCCTATGGCACCGCCTGCATTTCGGCCGGTTCGAAAACAACCACCTGATCACCCTTGCGCTGGTACTGGTGTTTGGGGGCGCAACGCTCATGTTGCATGATGAGCTGTTCATCAAATGGAAACCGACAGTCATCAACTGGCTGTTCGCGCTACTGTTTCTCGCCTCGCGCTGGTTCGGGGGCCAGAGCTTGCTGGAACGCATGCTAGGCGACAAGATCGAACTCGGCCAACGGGTCTGGCGCAGGTTGAACCTTGCCTGGATCGCGTTCTTCATCGCGATGGGTGGCGCCAATCTGTACGTCGCCTTTCATTTCGACACCGACACCTGGGTCAACTTCAAACTGTTCGGCATGATGGGGCTTACGTTCGCGTTCATTATCGGTCAAAGTCTGTATCTGGCCCGGCACCTGGAGGCAGTGGACAAGTGATGCGTTTGCGCCGGCCCGGTCTTTCGAGCTGGATGGCGCTCGCCGTTGTGGCCGGTGGTTTCTCGGGGTATTGGTGGGGTGACCGCATGACCGCCGTCGCCTGGTTAGGCACGCTGTTTCTCACCACCCTCAAAATGCTGATCGTTCCGCTGGTCGCCGCCAGCATCATCACCGGCATCACCGGGCTGGGCAATGTTCGCCGCCTTGGCCGTCTTGGCGGGCTATCCCTTGCCTACTATGCCAGCACCACGTTGATCGCGGTGGCGATCGGGCTGGTGATGGCCAACCTTTGGCAGCCCGGAGTCGGCGTTCCGCTCGGCGCGCCGGCAAGCACACCGCCTCCCGCGCACAAGGACCTGGGCATATCCGACCTGCTGCTCTCGCTCGTTCACCCCAACATCGTCGATGCCGCGGCGCAAATGAAGCTACTGCCGCTCATCGTGTTCTGCATCCTGTTTGCCGCGGCGCTAAGCACCCTGGAGGAAAAAGGCAAACCGGTCGTCTCATTCTTCGAATCCCTGAACGAGGCGATGATGCGCATGGTTGAATGGATCATGCACCTTGCGCCCGTCGGAATTTTCGCCCTGATCGCATCAAAGCTCGGCGCAACCGGCGGAGGTGAGGCGTTCATGGCGCAACTGCTCGGCCTTGGCCGTTATGTCCTGACAGTTGTCAGCGGCCTCATACTGCATGTCATCGTGCTGTGCCTGCTGCTCGCCATTTTGGCGCAGCGCGGTGTGCGCGATTACCTTCGCCATCTGGCGGCACCGCTGTTGACCGCGTTTTCCACCGCATCCTCCAGCGCCACATTGCCGCTGACCATGGAAGGGGTGCGCCAAGCCGGTGTCACCGACAAGGCGCGCCGCTTCGTACTCCCGCTGGGGGCGACTGTGAACATGGACGGCACCGCGCTGTACGAGGCGGTGGCCGTGCTGTTCATCGCCCAGGCCTATGGCATCGCGCTCGGATTCGGACAGCAAGTGCTGGTCCTCCTGACCGCAACGCTGGCCGCCATCGGCGCGGCAGGCATTCCGGAAGCGGGACTGGTCACCATGGTGATCGTGCTGCACGCCGTGGGTCTGCCGTTGGACGGCATTGGCTTGATTTTGGCCATCGACTGGTTCCTCGACCGCTGCCGGACCACGGTCAATGTGTTTGGCGATGCGGTGGGGGCGGCTGTGGTCGGCCGCAAAATGGAATCGGACCATGCCCGTGCCAAGTTGCAGCGAATCGTGTAAAATCCGCCGTGGAGTGACCCGGGTAATCGCGGCGACCATCGGGTCGACGAGGAAAGTCCGGGCTGCACAGGGCAGGGTGCCGGATAACGTCCGGCGGGGGTGACCCCGGGACAGTGCCACAGAAAGCAGACCGCCCCGCCAGGCGCGGGGTAAGGGTGAAAGGGTGCGGTAAGAGCGCACCGACCCGCTCGGCAACGGGCGGGGGCTTGGTAAACCCCACCCGCAGCAAGGCCGAATAGGGAAGCATACGGCGTGGCCCGCGCTGCTTCCGGGTAGGCCGCTCGAGTTTGTCAGCAATGGCAAACCTAGATGAATGATTACCGCCCCCGTAAGGGGGAACAGAACCCGGCTTACAGGGTCACTCCGACGGTTTCGCCCGGCATTGGGCCATTGGAGGGAAACATGAGCATCAACTTCGCCGATGCCGCCAAGGCGCGCCAACTGCGCGAATTCTTCGCCAAACACGGACGCGTGTACATTGTTGTCGACGCCACCGGCGACGACGTTAAGGTTCCCCCGCATCTGCGTGGCGACCCCGCCTTGCGGCTGGTTCTCAACCAACGCATGCCGCAGCCCATCTACATCCGCGACGATGCCTTGCAATCCGACTTCTCGTTCAACGGGCAACCGTATCCCTGTCTGATCCCGATGCATGCGATCTGGGGCGTATACCTTCCCGAGGGCAACCTCGAGCAAGGCATCGTCTGGGAGCAGGATGTGCCGGAGATCATCCGCGCGATGGCGCAGCAGGCGCTGGAAAATCAGGAGCAGACGCAACAGCCTGAACGCACGGAAACGCCCGCGCCCGCCGGAACAGACGCGCCTACAAAAAAAGTCCGCCATCTGCGGGTTGTGAAATAAGATGATGCGGCATTGGGTCGCGGTGTTTGTCGCGCTGGCCTGGTTGTCGCCGGCACAAGCGGACGAAGTGGAGCTGGAAATCGATCGCGTGGCCAGCTTGACCGAACAGGTATTGCTCGAATCCGACCTGCGGCAAGACACCCGCGTAGCGCTGCTGTTGCCGCACATGCTGGCGCACGACCGCCGCAGCTATCGTATTCGCACTACCGATAACGCCGCTTGGTTGGTGAACTGGTTGACTCGACGCGGTTTTGAGGTGCAGCGTACCAGCAGCGGCTGGCGCGCCTTTTGAACGTTCCCTTCCGCGCCCCTCGCCTACGATGACCCGTATCCTGAGCAACGAACGCATCTTGAACGTGCCCAATATCCTCACCCTGGCACGTATCTTGCTTACCCCATTTATTGTCTATGCGATCCTTGAGCAACAACCCCGCCTGGCGCTGTTGCTGATGGCCGCGGCCGGACTGACGGATATGCTGGATGGCGCGATTGCGCGACTTTTCAACCAGCGCAGCACGGTCGGCGCGTACATGGACCCGCTGGCGGACAAGCTGATGCTGATCAGCAGCATCGTCACGCTCTATTCGATGAATATGATTCCGCTGTTTTTGTTTCTGGCCGTGATTTTCCGCGACCTGATCATCGTGATCGGCGCCATTGCCTACGAAATCGTGACCCACAAGCTGGAAATGCGCCCTACCGTCACCTCCAAGATCACGACCTTTCTGCAAATTCTGCTGGTGCTGGCCGTCTTGTCCGATGCCGCGTGGCATATCTGGCCCGCCAGCTGGCTCCAGGACCTGGCCTGGCTTACCTTCACCCTAACCGTACTTTCCGGCATCCAATACATGGTGGTCTGGATGGGCAAGGCCCTGCACGACGAGAGGACGTAATGCGCCAGCAAACGCTGCGCCTGCCTCTGCCCGAGCGCTATGACTACCACGCCTGGGTCCGCCATGCGGGCGTGGAAGCGGCCTGCAACCGACTGGCCCTGTGGATCGTGCACGGCGGCATGCTCTGGCTAACCTCATCCTCGGTCGCGGGAAAAACCCATCTGATCCGTCTGCTTCGGCACGAGCATCCGACGCTCGCCCTGATCGAGGTCGATGCAAGTGTGCAATCCTCTTCGCTGGCATTGGTGCGCCAGTGGCACGAGCACCTGCAGGATGCGCCTTTCTGGGCTGTCGATGTTCAGGCGGCACCGCTTCCACGCGGCACGCAGCTGGCGCTTTTTCATCTGATCGAACGCGCGCGCGACATGCACCGCCCTTTGCTGCTCAGCTGGCGCGTGCCTGCCGAGACGCGCTTGCCGCCGGAACTCTCCACCCGCCTCAGGGGCGTGCTGGAGCGGGTCGAGATGGCACCACCCTCCCGCGACGGGGCGTTGCATGAAATTCTCCTGTCCGCCGCGCGTTCCTGGCAATGGGAGGTGGAGCCGCGCGTGCTGGAAACCTTGCTGCATACGCTGCCGCGTCGCCTGGATATTCTGCTGGCCGGACTGCGCCACCTGGAAGAATGCACCCGGCTGCACCGCAAACCCCACCCCGGCAGGGGATGGGTGCGCGAACAGTTGCAGCAATGGCTGGCGCGGTCAGCTATCGGCGATCCAGGCGCGTAGCGAGGCAAGCGCGCGCATGGACACCAGGCGCCGCCGCTCCGCCTTACCGAGCCGCCGTTTGCCATCCTGCTTCGGGCCTGGCGGCAGCAACCCGAAATTCATATTCATCGGCTGAAAGTCCTCCAGCCGCGTACGCGAGATATGCGCCAGCAACGCGCCATGCGCGGTGTCCTCCGGCGGCGCCAACGGTGGCTGACCGCGGTGCATGCGCGCCAGAAAGCGACCGGCCATCAAGCCCATCGCCGCCGATTCGACATAACCCTCCACACCGGTGATCTGGCCCGCAAATAAAATCCGGGGCTCCTTTTTCAGGCGCAAGGTGCCGTCGAGCAAGGCCGGCGACTTGATGAACGTGTTGCGATGCAGGCTACCCAGGCGGAAAAACTCCGCCTGTTCGAGCCCCGGAATCATGCGAAAAACACGCTTCTGTTCGCCGTAGGTCATCTTGGTCTGGAAACCGACCATGTTCAGCAGGCTGCCCAACCGGTTGTCACGCCGGAGCTGCACCACCGCATGAAAGCGCTCGCCAGTTTTTGGATGCTCCAGGCCCACGGGCTTCATCGGCCCGAAGCGGGGCGTATCGACGCCGCGCGCGGCCATCTCCTCGATCGGCATACAGCCCTCGAAGAACGGAATGTGTTCGAAGCCCTTGAACGACACCTTGTCCGCGGCCAGCAAGGCCTCGATGAAAGCGCGATACTGCGCCTCGTTCATCGGACAGTTCAAATAGTCGCCTGCGCCGTCGCGGGCATCCTTGTCATAGCGATTTTTCCAAAAGGCGATATCCATGTTCACCGATTCCGCGTTCACCACCGGCGCTATCGCATCGAAAAAGCTCAGGTAAGCCTCACCGGTAAGCCGCTGGATGCGCTGATACAGCGCATCCGAGGTGAGCGGGCCGGAGGCGATCAACACCAGTCCCTCGGCAGGTATCTCGGTGACCTCGCCGGGCACGAACTCGATCAACGGCTCGCCATGCAGCGCTTCGGTGACCAAGGTGGAGAACTGCTCGCGATCCACCGCCAGCGCCGTCCCGGCCGGAATGCGCGCGGCATCGGCGCAACGCATGATCAACGAATCCAGCAGGCGCATCTCCTCATGCAGCAAGCCAACCGCGTTTTCCAGATGATCGGCGCGAAACGTGTTCGAGCATACAAGCTCGGCGCACTTGCCGGTCTTGTGCGCCGGCGTCATGCGTCCGGGTCGCATTTCGCACAGTCGCACGGGCACACCGCGCCGGGCCAGCTGCCAGGCCGCTTCCGACCCGGCCAGGCCCGCGCCAATGATGGTGATGGGTTGACGATCGCGTTGCATGGGCGGAACTATGCCATACCGCCGACATGAGGGCATGTCTCCAATGGGATTGCCGATTGCATCCAGGCGGGCGCCCAAGGCATGCTTCGCAAGCCGCGGAATTTTCATGAGGAGGCCGAACATGGCCAGGTTGTCCAACAACAAGAAACGTAAAATCCGCCTGCTCACCGAGCAGGCGTACAAGCAACTGCAAGCCGGTGCGCTGGACATGTGCGAGCATGTCTGCCGCCAGGTCGAAGCATTGCACCCCGACGAACCCGAGCTCGACAACATCCGTGGCCTGATGGCCAGTCGGCTCGGACGTGCGCAGGACGCCATCCGCTTCTTTCGCCGCGCGGTCGACAAGGCGCCGCGACGCGCGGAGTTTCATGTCAACCTGGCCGGATTGCTGCTCAGCGCGGGACAGGCGGACGAAGCGCTGAGCCACTATTGCATGGCTTTGCGCCGCCATCCCGGCATCCTGCCGGCGCAACTGGGCAAGGCCAGCGCCCTGGTCGCCCTTGGTCGCCATCAGGAGGCGATCGCCGAACTCGAACCGCTGCAACGCCGGCGACCGCGCGACACCGATTTGATGATGCGCCTGTTCCGCGCATGCTATCACGCCGGAGACACGGACAAGGCGGAGCAATGGCTGCGCCGCGTCCTCGAACTGGAGCCTGAACACAGCGACGCGCATTACAGCCTGGCCTTGCTGTTGCTGGAACGCGGTGATGTGCGGGAGGGCGAGGGCGAGGTGCGCGCCGCACTGCGCGCACGGCCGGATCATGCCGATGCGGCGGTGCTGCTTGCCGAACTCAAGCGCTTCGAGGCAGAACCAGACGCGCATGACATCGCCCTGCTGGCGAACATGTATCAGCAGGCCGAGGAGGGATCCCCCGAAAGGGCGCGGCTCGGTTTCGCCTATGGCAAGGTATTGGACGACCTTGGCCGAGTGGATGAAGCGTTCGCCTGCATTCACGAGGCCAATGAAATCGCGCACAAGCACAGTGAGTACAATGCGGATGCGGAACTTGCCCACCTGGAGGCGATCATCGCCGCATATACACCCGAGGTGCTGCAACATGCCGCGCCCAATGAGGAACAAACGCCCATCTTCATCGTCGGCATGCCGCGGTGCGGCAGCACGCTGGTGGAACAGATCCTGGCCAGCCATCCCGACGTGGCGCCGCGCGGCGAATGTTCCCTATTCGAGGAAACGCTGTGGCGGATCGGCAGGGCTCAGGGCGCACCGCTGACGCTGGACAACCTCGGCGCCTATACGCCCGAGCGATGGCAAGCCCTGGGCGAGCAATATCTACACGCGTTGCGCACCGGTGTGTCGCCCGCGGTCAAACGGATCACGGACAAGACGTTGAGCAACATCCGCTTCGTCGGCGCCATCCACTGCGCATTCCCGCATGCGCGCATCATCCATGTGCGCCGCGATCCGATGGACACCTGCTGGTCGATTTACCGTCACCACCTGTTGGGGCCGCTGTTCGATTATGGCCGCAACCTGGGCGAACTGGGTTATTACTACCGCATGTATCAGCGCCTGATGGCACACTGGCGATCCATCTTGCCGCAAGGCACGATGTACGAGCTCGACTACGAGCAACTCGTGGCCGAACCGGAGCGGCAGATTCGCGATTTACTCGCGGCCTGCGAGCTTCCCTTCGACGAACGCTGTTTGCGCTATTACGAAACCGACACCGACGTGCGCACGGCCAGCTTCATGCAGGTGCGCAGACCCATGAACGACGGCTCGATCGGTGCTTGGCGGCCTTATGCGAAGCATTTGGCACCGTTGATGAAGATTCTCGGCGTGCACTAACGGAAACGCCGCTCCCAGGCGAGCAATGCCCGCTTCCAATGCCCGGGCGCGGCAAAGCCGCCGAGTCCGTCGGCGGCAACGACTCGGTGGCATGGCACGAGAACGGGCAACGGATTGGCGCGCAACGCCTGGCCCACCGCGCGCGGCGCGCTGTTCATGCGCGTTGCCAGCTGACCATACGTGCATGTCGCCCCCGGCGGAATCCGCCATAGGAACGCGCGCAGGCGTTGCTGAAACGGAGAGCGCGCAGCGGCAAGCGGCGGCAGAGGCAACCATCGACCGTGAAAATAGGCATCGAGCCAACGCGCCACCGGATCATCGCCGGCCTTCTTCGCGCCCGACATGCGTCCGAACCATAGCCTTGCGCAGGACGCACCATCCCATAGATAGCAAAGATCACCGAAGGGAGTGGAAAAACAGAAGGGCGAAACCGAAGTCCCGCCCTGGAATCTGCTTGTTTCTACTGCTGCTGGGCGGGAAGCTAGCGCGGCTTCATGGCATTTCTGTGACACGCCACACAAATCCGCTCTATTCGATCTCCCGCGCATACAGCGCTTCCAGAATCTCGCGTCCGCCCGCATCGAGCACCTGATCGGCCAGCGTCACGCCCAGCCGCTCGGCATCCGAGGCGGCGCCGCTGATCTCGCGTCGAATCATGCGCGAACCATCGACAGCACCCACCAGCCCACGCAAATGCAAGCGGCCATCCCGCAATGTGGCATGCGCCGCGATCGGCACCTGGCAACCTCCCTCAAGGCGAGCGAGGAACGCGCGCTCCGCCTTTGTGCGCCACACGGTCTCCTCATCATTCAGGCGATCGACCAACGCGTTGATCGCATCATCCGCGTCGCGCGTCTGGATCCCCAGCGTCCCCTGCGCCACCGCCGGCAACAGCGTATCGGTATCCAAAAAAGCGTGCATTTGTCCGGCCATGCCCATCCGGCGCACGCCTGCCGCAGCAAGGATGACCGCATCGACCTCCTTGCCCAGCTTGGATAGCCGAGTCTGGATATTGCCGCGAATCGACACAAACGTGAAATGAGGATAACGCTCCTTCAATTGGGCGATGCGCCGCAGGCTGGAGGTGCCAATACGCGCGCCGGCGGGCAACGTATCCAGATTCCCGCCCGTGACCGTGGCAATCGCGTCGCGCGGATCCTCCCGCTTGGGGTTGGCACGGATGCTGGTCCCGGCCGGCAGTTCCGTCGGCACATCCTTCATCGAATGCACCGCAATATCAGCCCGCCCGTCGAGCAGGGCTTCGTCGATTTCCTTGGTAAACAGCCCCTTGCCTCCGACCTTGGCCAGCGGCACATCGAGAATCTTGTCGCCGCGCGTCACGATCTTCACCAATTCCGTGGTCACCGAGGCATCGAGCCGCTTAAGCTCGCGGGCCACGTATTCGGCTTGCCACAGTGCCAGGGGCGAACGGCGGGTTGCGATACGGATATGGGTCACGGGGGTTCCTCCTTTTTTGCGCGCCAAGCATGGCATGGAAGCATGACCGCGCCAATGGGGGAACACAGGCATGGGCCGGAACGGGGAAGGCTGCAGCCGTTCGCATTCCCCAAAGAACTGCGGCACACCTTCGACGGGTAGGCTCAGGCGAAATCCGGCAGAATCTCGGCCGGAAACACGGGGCCATCCACGCATACGCGCCGATAATATTCCCTGCCGCGCTCCACCGTCCTGACCACGCACCCCGCGCAACCTCCGACCGCGCAGGCCATATACTCCTCCAGGCTCAGCCACGTCGGCAACGCATACGCCCGGCCAAGCCTGGCCACCGCGTGCAGCATCGGATGCGGACCACAGGCCAACAATACGACCCGTGCACGCTCGTCCTCGGGCAGCGCCTGAAGATAGGCGCGCGCCAAGTCCGGTACATGACCGGCAAAGCAACCATACAATCCGGCATTCGAGGCCAGGCGACAGGGCACGCCACGATCGGCCAACGCACGAAGGGTCAAAATCGCATTGCCGTCGATTCCCGGCAACAGCTCCGGCGCCGGCTGCAGCGCAAATGGAAACGGCACCTCGGATCCAGCGAACAGCACCACCTCCGCGCGCCCTGCCAGTTGCTCCGCCGCGAAAATCATCGGTGGAATACCAACCCCTCCGCCGATCAGCACATAACGCCGCGTCGTGTCGGTAAGATCGAACGGCTCGCCGATCGGGCCGAGCACGGCCAGCCGCGATCCCTTCCGACGTTGTGCGAGCAAGCGGGTGCCTTCGCCAACCACCTTGTACAGCAGATCGATCGTCCCCTTGTCGCGATCGGCACGCATGATCGAAATCGGCCGCCGCAAGGGTCGCTCCTCGGACACGCGCACATGCACGAACTGGCCGGGCAGCGCATGCTGCGCAATGCGCGGCACGTGCAGCCGCAGCACATGCTGTTCCCCCTCATGATGAGCATGCGCCACGACGTCCGCGCGCAACTCGTAGATCCGCCTATGCGACATCCGGCGCTCCCTCGTCGCGATACACGAGACGACCATCCTTGAGCGTGTATTTGACTCGACCGGTCATCGTCTTGCCGTGCCAGGGGGTGTTCGAGGACTTGGAGCGCAGCTTGTCGCGATGCAGCACCCAGCATTCCTCCGGATCGAACACACAGAGATCGGCGCGCGCGCCGGGCGCCAGCGTACCCGCCGCAAGGCCGAGCAGGCGCGCGGGATTCACGGTCATTTTCGCAATCATCTCAGGCAGTTTCAGCACGCCATCGCGCACCAATTGCAAGGATACAGGCAACATCGTCTCCAGACCGACGATACCAAACGCGGCACAGGACAAGCCGCAACGCTTGTCATCGACATGGTGCGGCGCATGATCGGTTGCGATCACCTCGATCGTGCCATCCGCCAACCCCTCGATCACCGCCTGACGATCGGTTTCGGTGCGCAAGGGAGGACTCATCTTGGCATCCGCATTGTAGGCCATGACCTCTTGCTCGGTCAGCGCAAAATGATGGGGCGCGGCCTCGGCACTGACCGGCAACCCCTCAGCCCGGGCCCGGCGCACCAACGCCACCGCACCGGATGTCGAGATGTGCGCCACGTGATAACGCCCCCCAGTGCGGCGCGCCAGCATGATGTCCCGCGCGATCATGGCATCCTCTCCCTCCGCCGGCATGCCATGCACTCCCAGCTGGGTGGATACCCAACCCTCGTTGATACACCCGCCTTCCGTTAGTTGCTTGTCCTCGGCATGCTGAATAATCAAAAAGCCGAAGCTGGAGGCGTATTCCAGCGCCTTGCGCATCACCCCGGCGTGCCAGATCGGCATACCATCGTCGGAAAACGCCACCGCACCGGCGCGCGCCAGCTCGCGCATCTCGGTCAGTTGCCGCCCCTCGAGATTGCGCGAAACCGCCGCGATCGGATGCACATCGCACAAACCCACCGCACGCGCACGTGCGATGACCTGCATGACGACGGCGGCATGATCGAGGCGCGGTTCGGTATTCGGCATGCAGCACATCGTCGTCACCCCGCCAGCCACCGCTGCGTGCGAGCCGGATTCGATGTCCTCCTTCCACTCCTGCCCCGGCTCACGCAGATGCACGTGCATGTCGATCAGACCGGGACAAACCACCAGGCCATCGACATCCAACACACGCACCTTGGTGCCGCCATCCAGACGACCGCCCACCGCCTCGATGCGCCCGTCACGAATAAGCACATCGCCCGTCGCATCCAGGCCACGCGCGGGATCGACAACGCGACCGGCGCGCAACAACAGACCGCTCATGCTTCTTCCTCCATCGCATGCGCACCGCACAGGGTGGTCAACACCGCCATGCGCACGGCCACACCGTGCTCCACCTGGTCCAGAATGCGCGCCTGCACAGAATCCGCCACGTCCGTCGCGATCTCCACACCCCGATTCATTGGTCCCGGATGCATGACCAGGCAATCCTCGCCGGCAAGGCGCAGCCGTTGCCGGTTCAAACCATAGGCCTCGTGATACTCGCGAATCGAGGGAAAGCAGCAACTGGAGGTCAACCGCTCGTTCTGCACGCGCAGCATGTACAGCACATCCGAACCGGGAATCGCCGCATCGAAATCGTGGAACACCTCGCAGCCATACCGCTCGACCTCGGCGGGCAGCAATGTCTTCGGCGCAACCAAGCGCACGGTGTAGCCCATCTTCCGCGCGGCCAGCAAATGCGAACGCGCAACGCGGGAATGGCTGATGTCTCCGACCATGGTGATGACCTTGCCCGCAAAGCCCCCATGAGCGCGCAAGGTAAGCAGGTCGGTAAGCACCTGGGTGGGATGCTCATGCGCACCATCGCCGGCGTTGACGATCGCCGTTCCTTCCAGATAGGGGGCCAGGAACTCGCAACAACCGGCAATCGAATGGCGGATCACCAACACATGCGGTCGCATGGCGGCCAGCGTCTGAGCCGTATCGAGCAATGACTCCCCCTTCTTGGTTGCGCTGGTCGCGGCGGAGATATTGATCACATCGGCGGACAAGCGCTTGCCGGCGATCTCGAAACTGGTGCGTGTGCGCGTCGAATTCTCAAAAAACAGGTTGATGATCGTTTTCCCGCGTAGCGTGGGCGCCTTGCGCAAGGGTCGACGGGACAAGTCGATGAACGAAGCGCCAAGGGTGAGCAGATATTCGATCTGTTCGGCCTCCAGCTGGGCAATGCCAAACAGATGCCGCACGGGTTTCATGGACGCACCCTCCTTTGCACGATTCGCCAGCCTTCCGGTCCGGACTGCAATTTGACCGAACAATCCATCGGCGCCTGATGCCGCAAACCCACGACATCCGGCGCAATCGGAAGTTGGCGCCCGCCGCGATCCACCAACACGGCCAGCCGAATGGCGGTCGGCCGACCATAATCGAACAATTCGCCGAGCGCGGCGCGAATCGTGCGCCCGGTATAGAGCACATCGTCCACCAGCCAGATCAGCCTCCCCGTGACATCAAACGGCAAACGGGTCGGGCGCACCTCGGGATTCGGACCAATCGTATCCAGATCATCGCGATAAAAGCTGATATCCAGATTGCCTCGGTGCACGCGACATCCTTGGCGCACAAGGCGCTCTTGCAACGCATCGGCCACTTGCGCGCCACCGCGCTGAATGCCGACCAGGAAAAGCGGATCGGCGCGCATGGCGACAGCCATCGCATCCAGCGCCCGGTCAACCGCCGCCGCATCGAACAGCACCCGCGCCGAACTCATGGTCGCAACTCCGGATGCGCATGCAAGAAATCCTCCAGAATGATCGCAGCCGCTGTTTGATCCAGTTTCTTGCGCACCCGCTTCTCCGAAAGCCCTTGCGCGAACAACCGTTCCTTCGCACTCCAGGTGCTCAGCCGCTCATCCTGAAAAACAATGGGCAACGAAATCACCCGCTGCAATTCCGCCACCGCTGCGCGCGCATCCTTCGCTTGTTCTCCCTCGCTGCCATCCATGTTGCGCGGCAAACCGGCCACGATGCCACGCACACCGTATTCGTCGATCACACGCTTAAGGCGCAACGGCCATTGCTTGTCCCGCCGCGCCAGACATGCAATGCCCCGCGCAACCAGACCGCGACGATCGGAAACCGCCACACCGATACGCCGCATCCCGATATCCAGTGCCAACAAGGGAAGGGCGAGCCCATCGCCGCCTGCCGGCAGGTCCTCAGTAGTTGAGCAGGATGCGGCTGTCATCGAAACCCAAAGCCTGCAGCGTCTGCCGACAAGCGTCCACCATCGCACTCATCCCGGCCAGGCAGGCGACCGCGTGGCTGCCGTCCGGCCGGTCCGCCGCCAACGCGTGCTGCACATAGCCGATCGGCCCATCCCAGGCATCCTGTCCGATTTCCACCGTGACATGGACATCGATCTGGTGTTCGGCCATCGTCGCCAACTCATCGGTCAGCAAGCGGTGCAGCGGGGTGAGAAAGCCCGCATAGATGGCGACCTTGCCGAACTCGGTCCGATGTCGAATCAGATAATGCCATACACTGCGCAGCGGCGCGATGCCGGTACCCACCCCGATCAGGTAAACATCGTGACCGCGAAAGCGGCTCAAATCAAATCCCTTGCCCATTGGGCCATCAACATCCAGCGGACTACCGGGCTTCAAGGTGCACAGATAGCGCGACAGCGGCCCGGACTGCTTGATGAAGAATTCATACTTGGACCGCTCATGCGGCTCGCTCGCGATCGCGAAATAACCGGGCGCCGGCTGATCGACATCGGGAATACCCAGCCGGACGTACTGCCCGGCCACAAACGGAGGCACGGGTTGGCCCTCAACGGGCTCCAGCACCAGGCGCACCACCACATCACCGCATGCGGGATCGGTCATGCGAACATTTTCCTTTACGCGCATGCGATATGTCGAAGACTTTGCCACCGGCACCTCCCGCGGGGGGCGGTTATTGCAGCGAACGGAGCGACAAGATGCAAGCACCAAAACACCTGGAATTACGCTTGTCCGCCACAGCGATGGACGAGGACGCATTCGAGCAATGGTGCGCATCCATGCACGCCATCGCCACCGCGGAAGAGATCGACGCGGACAGCGGGCAGGCGCAACGCTTGGCCTGGTTCGATGCCACCGAACACACCGCCGCAAGCCTCGCGCGTTCGCTCAAGACGCGGGGAATTGCGTCCGATGCGATCGAGTTGCGCATGCTTGCCGAACAAGACTGGGCTACCGCCTGGCAGCGCGACTGGCAGGGGATGCCGATCGGCGAGCGGCTGTGGGTGCGTCCCTCGTTTCGCGAACCCGCGCCGGCGGACAAGATCGACATCGTGCTCGATCCTGGCATGGCCTTTGGCACGGGAACCCATCCAACCACCCGCCTTTGCCTGCGCGCGATCGAGCAATGTTGCACCCAAGGCAAGGTAGACACACTGCTCGACATGGGAGCGGGCTCCGGTATTCTGGCCATTGCAGCGTGCAAGCTTGGCGTGCGGCGAGCAACCGCCGTCGATCTCGCCGAAGAGGCCGTTCTCGCTTGCCGGGAAAATGCGCGCATCAATGGCGTCGAGTTGGAAGCGTTGTTGACGGATCATCCGCCAAAGGCGCGCTTCGATTTGGTGGTGGCCAATATCCTCGCCCAACCGCTGATCGAGATGGCCGCTTCGCTTGCCGCCTGCGCGCAGGAAACATTGATCCTGTCCGGCCTGCTGGTCGAGCAGTGCGAGGGGGTGCGCCAAGCCTATGCCCGACAAGGGCTTACCCTGGTTCGGCAGGAAGCGGAGGGACAGTGGGGCATGCTCGTCATGCGTCGCTGATGCGCAATCTCAATCCCGCCACTCATCCTCGCTGACACATGCCTCGCGCATGGAAATGCCGATGCGATGCACTTCCTCGGCATCGCCGCACACCAGCGGATGCCACGCGGGCAGCGGCTTGCCTTCATGGCGCAAACGATAGGCGCAATGCTCGGGCAGCCACGCATACTGCGCCGCGCTCAACCGATCAATCGCCAGACACTCGGGCACACGCTGAAAGCGGTGCGCATAGTCGCCGCAGCGGCAGGATGTCGCATCGAACAGGCGACATGCGATGTTGCTGTAAAACACCTCGCCGCTGTCTTCATCCTCGAATTTGTGCATACAGCACACACCGCACCCATCGCACAATTGCTCCCATTGCTCCGCGTTCAACGCCGCCAACGGCAGGGTGGTGATGTCCATGCGCCAACCCTGCACCAAACGCAGCCTCTGTAAAACCCGGCTACCCTTGCGTGGTCGCGCCCCCCATCTATGATGCCGCAATGAATCGCTGGGCGCTGTTCACCACACTGCTTCTTGCGGGGCTGGCATTGCTCCTGCTGCTGGCCATCGCCTGCGGCGGCCTGGTCTGGCGCCCAGGCAACTGGCTTTTGCTCGCCGGCGCGTCGCTGATCGGCCTGTTGCTACGCGCAGCCCGGCGCAAATGGTTTTTCCATCCGCATATTTCGCTGCATGACGCGTTCGGCTATGAGGTCATCGTGCAGTGCGTGGACCTGATGAATCCACTGATGCCGAAGCGAGCGTTTGAATCTATCTTCCTGGAACGTGAAACGCGGGTCGACCCGGCGCGCATCCGGGCCTGGATACAGGCGCGCACATCCGCCGTACCCTCGATCGTAGCCTTCATGCTTGCCACTTCACTTGCGTTGACCGGACTTGCACTTCCCGCCGCCGCGTTGTTGCTTCTGGCGCTGCTCCTGCTGGCACTCAACGCGCACGCCTGGCGGCGGCAGCATCGCGTTCCCACATCGATCTACGTGCGCACTTGGTTGACGGGCATCCTGGTGTGGCTTGCCGAATGCGCGTTGCTCATCGCCATCGCGGCGCAATCGTTGAGCCCGGATCGGACGTCGCTTGCCTACCTGCTGTTCACCGGCCTATACGAAAGCATCGTCACCCCGTTTGCCATCGGCATGGCCGAACTTCCAGCCCTGCTTGGGCTCTGGTGGGGCAAGGCGCCGGATCTGCTCGGCCTGTTGTTGGCCTGGCATATCTGCCGCTCCGGCATCGTATTGCTGCTGGCAGCGCCTTATGCCCCGCGATTCAAGATGCGCAAGCGTGAATTGCTGCAACCCGATTTGGTACGTTGCATGCGGGAACTGCAACGGAGGCGGGAACACATCGCTGCCCCGGATGCACACGGACAGCTGAACACCCACTTGAGTATCGTCATCCCAGCCTACAATGAGGAACAGCGCCTGCCTGCCTATCTGCGCGAGGTCTGCGCCTATACCGCCAGACTCGGCAAGCCTTGCGAAATCATCGTCGTGGATGATGGTTCGCGCGATCAAACGACTGAGCGCGTGCGCGAGATTCAGGGCAACTGCCCAGCGCTTCGCTTGCTGCGTCAACCCCAAAACACGGGCAAGGGGCGTGCCATCCAGCGCGGCGTATTGGCCGCGAAGGGGCGCTACATCCTCTTCGCCGACGCCGACGGCGCCACCCCTATTCGCGAAGCCAACCGGTTGTTGCGGAGCATGGAAAGCGAGCGCGCGGATCTGGCGATCGGCTCACGGCGGGTGGTGGCGCCAAGTGGGGTGCAACGCCAACGCCGCGGCAATCGCGCGTTCATGAGTCGCCTTTTTTTCGCCCTGGTCAATGTGCTTGCGGTGCCCGGCATCCAGGATACGCAATGCGGATTCAAACTCTTTCGCCGCAGCGCCGCGCATCACCTGTTCGCGCAATTACATGAATCCGGCTGGGCCTTCGATGTGGAAATCCTGTACAAAGCCCAATTTGCCGGCTTCCGCATCGTAGAGGTTCCGGTCAGCTGGTCGGAAGTCGCCGGGTCGAAAGTCGCGCCCATCAGAGACGCATGGCGCATGCTTAAGGCGATCTTTCGCATTCGGCGCCAGTTCGCCGGCTATATGACTTCCACGCATGGACGGCAGCGGCATGTCGACCCAAGTTAGCCTACTGCAGCGCCTGGTGCTGCAATTCGCCCGCTTCGGCACCGTGGGCGTGCTCAACACCCTGGTGGATTTTGCCACCACCAATGCGCTGATGTTCTTATTGGCGCCGAGCAGCCGATTAGGCCTGTTCGCCGTCTCCGCCGCCGCCTGCGCCGTGGCGGCCTGCAATTCGTATTACCTCAACTCCCGCTGGACCTTCCGCGCCCGCAACGAAACGCGCATGCTCATTCCGCGCTTCATGGCCGTTTCATCGCTTGGCCTGATGATCAATTCCGCCACCTTCGCAAGCGCGACCGCTTTCCTGCAACAGGCGTTTCCTTCCGCGCCGACGATATTGCTGGTCAATGCCGGCAAGCTTGCCGGGGTATGCATGGCGCTGTCGGTCACCTTCCTGGGCTACCGTTTCGCGGTGTTCGCCAGCGACCGGATGACACGCCTGCGCCGACGCAACCTGGTACAAGGCGCCATCCAACCCACCACCCCCCAGGAGCGGCGTCACCTGCTGTTGTTGCTCGTGATCGCCATACTTGTCCGTCTGCTCTTCGCCTGGGCGACACAGGTCCACGCAAGCCCCGCCGGCGGCATGCTGTTCCACGGTTGGCTGGCCATGCTGCAGGCAACCGGCATCCATCCATCCCGTACCCCGCTTGCCGCCAGCCTGATTCCCGGTGTGCTCGTGCTGGTGCCACTGTTCTTTCTCACCCGCCAGCTCTACGGCAGCCATGCCGCCTTTCTCGCCAGTTGGTTTTGTGCGCTCCACCCCCGGCTACTGGAATATTCGGTCAATGGCAATGCGGGAATACTCGCGCTGTTCTGCCTTGTGTGCGCGGCCTGGGCGGGCGCGGAGACCATGCGCAAGGCCAACGTGCGCGGGTTTGCGCTTTCGTTCGCCTTGCTCATCGTGACATTCCTGACGCTGCCCGCGCACGGCACCAGCATGGAACCCTGGGGCTTGCGCGTGCGAAGCCTTGGCGAATCGCTGCCGTTGATGTTGCTGTCGCCGATCTTTGTTTTCGCCATGCTGCTGCCGCTGCTGGGCAGAAGGAAGCGACGCCACCGCCACCACGGTTGGCCGATCGGGATGCTGGCTGGCTCTCCATTGATCCTGGCGCTGCAGGATGACGGCACGGCGCTACTGCCGTTCGTGGTCGCAACCCACATCCTCGCCGCGGCCGGCATCGTCGCCATGCGCCGCACGATCGTACTGGCGACCGGACAACACATTCGGCTGCTCGATATGAACATCGTCCATTGGTTGAGCAGCGGGCTCATGTTGCTGCTCGTGCTCGCCGACGGACTGGTCGCCTGGAGCCTGGCCAGTCCCTGATCGGACCGCGCGCCCCCGGCCGGAAACACGTGCGAATTTCAAGTGGCGACGTACAATGCGCCGGATGAACGCATTGATGTCCAATTATGCCCGTTATCCGCTGGCCCTGGTGCGCGGCCGGGGCAGCCGCGTATGGGATGCGAAGGACAGGGAATACATCGACTTTGTCGCCGGCATTGCGGTCAACACGCTGGGCCATGCGCATCCTGCCATGGTTCAAGCCATCGCCGAGCAAGCGGCAACGATGATCCATTGCTCCAACCTCTACCATATACCATTGCAAACGCGATTGGCCGAGAGATTGTGCGCACTTGCCGGCCTGGACGAGGCATTCTTCTGCAATTCGGGTGCCGAGGCAAACGAGGCGGCCATCAAACTGGCGCGCAAATATTTTCATGACCGAGGCATGCCCCGACACACGATCATCACCGCCAACGCGTCCTTCCATGGCCGCACCTTGGCCACGCTCACTGCCACCGGCCAGGACAAGGTCAAGCAGGGCTTCACGCCCCTGCCCGCTGGCTTCAAGCATGTTCCGCTGAACGACCTTGCCGCCCTGGAACAGGCGATCGACGAGCAAACGGCGGCGGTCATGCTCGAACCCATCCAGGGGGAAGGTGGCGTGCACATTGCCGAGGATGCGTATCTGCGCGCGGTGCGCGCGCTATGCGACAAACAGGGCCTTTTGCTGATTTTCGACGAGGTGCAAACAGGCATCGGGCGCACCGGCCACATGTTCGCATTCGAGCATGCCGGCGTACGGCCGGACATCTTGACTCTGGCCAAAGGGTTGGGCGGCGGGGTGCCCATCGGCGCCACGCTTGCTCGCCGCGAGGTGAGCGCGAGCTTCGGACCGGGCAGCCACGGTTCAACCTTCGGTGGCAATCCGTTGTCCTGTCGCGCCGCACTAACCGTACTGGATGTCATCGAACGGGAACGCATTATCGAGCATGTGCGCGATGCCGGCGCGATGTTGCGAAGCGGGCTGGAATCGCTGTGCGCGCAATTTGCATGCCTTGCGGGCGCGCGCGGGCGCGGACTGCTCTTGGGGTTGGCGTTGAAAGAAAACCTTGCGAGCGACATCATCGAGCGCGCGCGGGAAGAAGGTTTGCTGCTGCTGCCGGCAGGCAACAACGTGGTGCGCTGCACACCAGCGCTGAACATCCCACGGGACGACATTCGACAAGGCCTGGATCGCCTCACCCTCGCGCTGACACGATTGGGAGGACATCGATGAGACATTTTCTCACCCTGCTGGACATTCGTCCCGAGGAGGGGGCGCGCCTGCTGACCAGAGCGGCGGAGCTCAAGCGCATGCACCGGCATGGCCAACCGCACCGAGTGCTGGAGGGCAAAACGCTGGGTATGATCTTCGACAAAGCCAGCACCCGTACGCGCGTCTCTTTCGAGGCCGGCATGTTCCAGTTGGGCGGCCATGCGCTGTTTTTGCATTCGGACACCACCCAGCTTGGGCGCGGCGAGCCGATCGAAGACACCGCGCGCGTGTTGTCACGGATGGTGGACATCATCTCGATCCGCACCTTCGGTCACGACCTGCTGGAACGGTTTGCCGCCCATTCGCAGGTGCCCGTCATCAACGCGCTCACCGATCTCACCCACCCATGCCAGATCTTGGCTGACGTGTTCACCTTTCATGAACTGCGTGGAAACATCGCGGGCAAAACGGTGGCCTGGATCGGCGATGGCAACAATATGGCACACTCCTGGATCAACGGCGCGGTCACCTTTGGCTATCGCCTGCGTATCGCCACGCCCCAAGGATATGCGCCGAACGCACAATTGTTGGCCGAAGCGCGCGCACGGGGGGCGCATATCGAGCTAACCCATGTGCCGGCGGAAGCCGCCGAGGGCGCGGATCTGGTCACCACCGATGTTTGGGCCTCGATGGGGCAGGAACAGGAACAGGAGGAACGCGCGCGCGCCTTTGCCGGCTTCATCGTCGATGATCGGATGATGGCGCTCGCCGATGCACATGCGCTGTTCATGCATTGTCTTCCCGCCCACCGTGGGGAAGAGGTGGCCGCCAGCGTCATCGACGGGCCGCAGTCCGTTGTCTGGCAGGAAGCCGAAAACCGCATGCATGTGCAAAAGGCGCTACTGGAATTTCTGCTGACCGAGGCCACGG
>RFFT01000048.1 GCA_003696795.1 Zetaproteobacteria bacterium
CCGGACCGGCGAGCTCGGCAATGTGTCGCCGCACCAGCGGATAATGGGTGCAGCCGAGCACCAGCGTGTCGATCCGTCGCTGCCGCAGCGGCTTGAGAAAGCGTGTGAGCAGCGCGCGGATGCGCGCCTGATCGTCCGCCTCGATCGCCTCGACCAGCCCCGGGCAGGGCTGGGTGTACACGTGCAGGCCGGCGGCGAAGGTGCGCAACAGCCCCGCGAAGCGGGCGCTTTTCAATGTGCCCTCGGTGGCCAGCACGCCGATGCGCCGGTTGCGCGTGGCGCTTGCCGCCGGCTTGACGGCCGGCTCCATGCCGATGATCGGGATCGGCAAGGCGCGCCGCAGCGCGCTGGCCGCGGCGGCGGTGGCGGTGTTGCAGGCGATGACCAGCATCTTGACGCGCTGCACGGCGTGCAGCCAGTCGCCCAGTTCGAGCAGGCGCTGCCGGATCACCGTCGGCGGCTTGTCGCCGTAGGGCAGCAGCGCCTCGTCGGCGACATAGGCCAGCGGTTCTTGCGGCAGCAGGCGGCGGATTTCGCGTGTCACGCTCATCCCGCCGATGCCGGAATCGATGATGCCGATGGGCTGCGCGTTCACCGACGGTCGCCGCGCGCCGGCCCGAGCCGGGCCGCCAGTTGCCGGGTGCAGTGCACGATCATGCGTCCGGTCTGCGCGCGAACAGGGGCGTTATCCTTGCGCCTGCTCGGCAAGCTGCCGCTGCAGCGCTTCGATCTGCTTTTTCAGCGCGGCATTCTCCAGTTGCAGCATCTCGTCGCCCGCTTGGGCGGTCTGTTCGCGCCGCGATTCGCGATCCCGCTGCAGCGCTTCGATCTGCTTTTTCAGCGCGGCATTCTCCAGTTGCAGCATCTCGTCGCCCGCCTGGGCGGTCTGTTCGCGCCGCGATTCGCGATCCCGCCGCAGAGCTTCGATCTGCTTTTTCAGTGCGGCATTCTCCAGGCGCAGCATCTCGGGGTCCCCCTTGTCGGGCTCATAGCGCGATATTCGCTCCTTTAGCTGGGCATTCTCTCTCTCCAAATCCTCAATGATACTCTCTGCCGTCGCCAACGCGCCCTCAAAAGCCGCAGTCGCATTCTTACTATGTTTCAATGCATCCTTACAATGATTCAATGCGCTCTCAAACCTTTCAGCCACCCGCTTCCAGCGGGCAGCCTCCGAGCGCCAATAATTGGCTTCTCTCCATGCTTGGCTGGCCTCCCTTTGCGCCGCTATCGCGCGTCCGTAAAAAGCTGCCCTGTCCATCGCATTCCTCCTTTGCCGGGAAAAGTTGCTTGGATTCGTCTATTTCGTCAAGCAGGCAGCGCGTCGATGTCGATGTCGGTCGCGCGGCAGCGCCAGGGCAGGCCGAATTGATCGAGCGCGGCCATGAACGGGTCGGGGTCGAACTGTTCCATGTTCCACACGCCGGGACGCATCCAGGCGCCGTCCAGCATCAGCTTGGCGCCGATCATGGCCGGCACGCCGGTGGTGTAGGAAACCGCCTGCGCGCCCGTTTCCCGGTAGGCGGCCTGATGGTCGCAGATGTTGTTGATGTAGCGGCAGGCGGGCCGGCCGTCCTTGTCCGGGCCACGCGCGATCACGCCGATGTTCGTCTTGCCGCGCGTTTTCGGCCCCAGCGAGGCGGGGTCGGGCAGCAGCGCCTTGAGGAACTTGAGCGGCACGATTTTGTGCCCTTGAAACTCGATCGGCTCGATGGCGTCCAGGCCGAGGTTGTGAATCACCTCCAGATGCTTCAGGTACGACTCGCCGAAGGTCATCCAGAAGCGCATGCGCTTGACGCCCGGCAGGTGGCGGGTCAGCGATTCCAGCTCCTCGTGATACAGCAGGTACATGCGGCGCGGGCCCACCTGTTCGAAGTCGAACGTGTGGTGGAACTCCATCGGTCGCGTTTCCACCCACCGTCCCCGTTCCCAGTAGCGACCGGGCTGGGTGATTTCGCGGATGTTGATTTCGGGATTGAAGTTCGTGGCGAACGGCAGGCCGTGATCGCCGCCGTTGCAGTCCAGGATGTCCACATATTCCAGCGCGCGGAAATGGTGTTTGGCGAGATGCGCGCAGAACACGTTGGTCACGCCCGGATCGAAGCCGGAGCCGAGCAGGGCCATGAGGCCGGCTTGTTCGAAGCGTTCGTGATAGGCCCACTGCCATTTGTATTCGAACCTGGCCACATCCGGCGGCTCGTAGTTCGCGGTGTCCAGGTAATGCGCGCCCGCCTCCAGGCAGGCGTCCATGATGGTCAGATCCTGATAGGGAAGCGCGACGTTGATCACCAGTCGCGGCTGGATGTCGCGCATCAAGGCGACCAGTTCGCCGACATGATCGGCGTCCACGGTGGCGGTGTGGATCTCGCGTCCGGTTTTGGCGCGCACGTCGCGGGCGATGTGTTCGCATTTGCGCAGCGTGCGGCTGGCCAGCGTGATCTCGCTGAACGTGTCCGGCAGTTGGGCGCATTTGTGCGCCACCACGCGGCCCACGCCGCCCGCGCCGATAATCAGTACCTTGTTCATGTCCGCCTCCCTTGCGTTTGCTGGTTGCGCGAGTGTAGGGCGGCACGGTGCGCGCGGCAATTGTCGCTTGCGTTTCCGGCGCGGACGCGCATAATGCGCCGAACAATTTGAATCCGGCTTTATCCAGAGCGGTGGAGGGTCCAGGCCCTGTGAAGCTGCGGCAACCGGCCAAGATGGGGAATCATCGCGGTGTCTGGTGCCAATGCCTGCCTCTGGGGGACCAGGGGAGCGATAATGGCGGGTTGATCAACAGTCGCACGTTCGTGCCAGTCTCTTGTTCAGCCTTCGCCTCCTCGCGGAGGCTTTTTCGTTTCTGGATGATGCCCGACAACATAGGGAGAGTAGGATCGATGAGTATTGTTCGTGCCCTGAAGTGCCGCGAATGCGGTCAGGAATATCCCATTGAGCCGACGCATGTGTGCGAGTTCTGCTTCGGACCGCTGGAGGTGGTGTACGATTACGAGCGGCTGGAGGGCAGGTTCACGCGCGAGCTGATCGAATCGCGTCCGCGCACGATGTGGCGCTACAAGGAGCTGTTGCCGATCGACGGCGAGCCGAGCGTGGGCGCGCAGAACGGGTTTACGCCGCTGATTCGCGCGCGCAACCTGGAAAAGGTGCTGGGCGTGTCCGAGCTGTATATCAAGAACGATTCGGTGTGCTATCCGACGCTTTCGTTCAAGGACCGGGTGGTGTCGGTGGCGCTGTCCAAGGCGGTCGAGTTCGGCTTCAAGACCGTGGCCTGCGCCTCCACCGGCAATCTCGCGGGTTCGGTGGCGGCCAACGCGGCGGCGGCGGGGCTTACGTCCTATGTGTTCATTCCGCACGATCTGGAGCAGGGCAAGGTGGTCGGCGCCGGCGTGTTCGGCACCAAGATCGTCGGCATCGACGGCGCCTATGACGATGTGAACCGGCTGTGTTCGGAAATCGCGGGCAAGTACGGTTGGGCCTTCGTGAACGTGAACGTGCGTCCGTTCTACGCGGAAGGCTCCAAGACCTATGGTTATGAGATCATGGAGCAGCTCGGCTGGCGCGCGCCGAAGCATGTGGTGGTGCCGATGGCTTCCGGGTCGCTGTGCACGAAGATCGACAAGGCGATCAAGGAGTTCGTCAAGCTGGGGCTGGTCGAGGACGCCGGCACGGCGGTTTATGGCGCGCAGGCCACCGGCTGCTCGCCGATTTCCCGCTCGGTCAAGGAAGGCTCGGATCTGATCCATCCGGTCAAGGCCGACACGATCGCGAAATCGCTGGCCATCGGCAATCCGGCGGACGGCTATTACGCCAATCGCGTGATCCGCGAGTCCGGCGGCTGGGCCGAGGATGTGTCCGATGCGGAGGTGGTGGACGCGATCAAGCTGCTCGCCGAAACGGAGGGCATCTTCACCGAGAACGCGGGCGGGGTGACGCTGGGCGTGACCCGGAAGC
This sequence comes from Zetaproteobacteria bacterium, assembly GCA_003696795.1. GTDB lineage: Bacteria > Pseudomonadota > Zetaproteobacteria > Mariprofundales > Mariprofundaceae > J005. Next base: position 3,946 of record RFFT01000048.1, read on the forward strand.
TGATCGAGCAGGGACGCATTCCGCGCGACGAGTCGATCGTCGTGTGCATCACCGGCAACGGGCTCAAGACCCTGGAGGCGGTGACCGACGCGGTGGACCGGCCATGTGTGATCAAGCCGTCGATCCACGAGTTCGATGCGCTGGTGCAGGCTGAGGGCGAGCGCTGCGCCGCCTGATATATCAATACAAGGAGAAGAGAGATGAGTATTACCGTTCGTATTCCCACCCCGCTGCGCAAGCTGACCGGCGGCGCCGATGAGGTGCGTGTCGAAGGCGGCACGATCGGCGAGCTGATCGACAATCTGGAGGCCGCGTATCCGGGGCTCAAGGAGCGGCTGTGCGACGAGTCCGGCGAAATCCGCCGCTTCGTGAACGTGTACCTGAACGACGAGGATGTGCGTTTTCTCGACGGGCGCGACACCAAGCTGAAGGACGGCGACGAGGTGTCCATCGTGCCGGCGATCGCCGGCGGTCGCTGAGCCGGGCGGCGAATCATGAAACTGAGGCTGTATCTGACCTTCAACGAGGACACGGTGCGCGAGCCGATCATCTGGAAGTTGGGCAAGCAATTCGATGTGGTGACCAACATCCGCACCGCCGAGGTCAAGGATCACATGGGGCTTGTCGGCCTGGAGATCGAGGGCGCGGACGATGTCGTCGAACGGGCCGTGGCCTGGCTGGGCGAGCAGGGCGTGCAGGTCTCGCCCATCGAGCAGAACGTGTTGGAAGGCTGAGCAAGCGCAAGGGAGCAGACGATGGCAACGATTTACAACAATATCGCCGAGGCAATCGGCAACACCCCGTTGGTGCGGCTCAACCGCGTGAGCGCGGGCTGCGCGGCGGAGCTGGTGGCCAAGCTGGAGTTCTTCAATCCGTTGAATTCGGTCAAGGACCGCATCGGGCGGGCGATGATCGAGGCCGCCGAGGCCGACGGTCGCCTGCGCCCGGGCGGCACGATCGTGGAGCCGACCTCGGGCAATACCGGGATCGCGCTGGCCTTCATCGCCCGCGCCAAGGGCTACCGTTGCATTCTGACCATGCCGGAGTCGATGAGTCTGGAGCGGCGCAAGCTGCTGCGCCTACTCGGCGCTGAGCTGGTGCTCACCCCGGCCGAGCTCGGCATGCGCGGGGCGATCGACAAGGCGGGCGAGATCGCGCGCAAGGAACAGGCGTTCATGCCGCAGCAGTTCGAGAATCCGGCCAACCCGGAAATCCATCGGCGCACCACGGCGGAGGAAATCTGGCGCGACACCGACGGCGAGGTGGACGCGATCGTGGCCGGCGTCGGTACCGGCGGCACGATCACCGGCGTGGCCGAGGTGATCAAGGCGCGCCGACCGGGGTTCCAGGCCATCGCGGTGGAGCCCGCCGATTCGCCGGTGATCTCCGGCGGCGAGCCGGGGCCGCACAAGATCCAGGGTATTGGCGCGGGCTTTATTCCGAAGAACCTGAACGTCGACATTCTCGACGGGGTGGAGCAGGTGCGCAACGAAGAAGCGTTCGCGATGGCGCGCCGGCTGGCCGACGAGGAGGGCATTGCGGGCGGCATTTCCTCGGGGGCCGCGGTGGCGGCGGCGCTGCGCGTGGCCGGTCGCGAGGACATGGCTGGCAAGCGCATCGTGGTGGTGATTCCGTCCATGGCCGAGCGGTATATGTCCACGGACCTCTTCAAGGGCATCGACGTGTGAGCGGAGGAGAACGGAATCGATGATTGATTTTACCGAAGAGCAGATCGAGCGCTACGCACGGCATATCATCCTGCCCGAGGTCGGCGCCGAGGGACAGTCGCGGCTGCTGGAGTCCAAGGTGTTCATGATCGGCGCCGGCGGCCTCGGCTCGCCGGTGGCCTATTACCTGGCCGCCGCCGGTGTCGGCACGATCGGCATCGCCGACGCGGACGTGGTGGACATGTCCAACCTGCAGCGCCAGATCATCCATAACCAGGATCGGGTCGGCATGCCCAAGGTGGAAAGCGCGTGCGAGACGATACAGGCGCTGAATCCGGACGTGACGGTCAGGACTTACAACGAGTACATCACCGCCGACAATGTGCGGGAGATTGTGCGCGAGTACGATTTGATCATCGACGGATGCGACAACTTTCCGACACGTTTTCTGGTCAACGACGCCTGTTATTTCGAAAAGAAGCCGCTGGTGTCCGGGGCGATGTTTCGCTTCGAGGGGCAGGTGGCCACGTTCAAGCCGCACCAGGCCAAGGATGCGCCGTGCTATCGCTGCCTGTATCCCGAGCCGCCGCCGGCGGGCCTGGTGCCTTCGTGTTCCGAGGCCGGCATTCTCGGCGCGTTGGCCGGCGCGGTGGGGACGATCCAGGCGGTGGAGGCGATCAAGGAATTGCTCGGCATCGGCGACTCGCTGGCGGGCTACCTGATGACCTTCGACGCACTGCGCATGGAGTGGAAGAAGTTGCGTCTGCGCAAGGACCCGGCCTGTCCGTTGTGTGGGCCGAATCCGACGATCACCGACCTGGTGACCTACGAGCAGGCGTGTGAACTGAAGCGCGGCGAATAAATCCGCCGCACCGACAAGCAGCAGGGAGATTGACATGAGCGGATTTCGTTTTGCGCGCAGCAAGGACGTGGAGGAATTCGAGGCGGGCTACCGCGCGTTCCGCGCGGGCCGCATGAGCGAGGAGCGGTTCACGCCGTTCCGCTTGCAGATGGGTATCTACGGCCAGCGCCAGGAAGGCGTGCAGATGGTGCGCATCAAGCTGCCCGGCGGGGTGCTCACGCCGGAGCAGATGGATGTGATCGGCGATTGCGTGGCCGACTATGCGGGCCGCATGCCAAGCGACGGTTCGCTGAACGAGGCGCCGGAAAAGCTGGCGCATGTGACCACGCGGCAGGATATCCAGGTCAACTTCGTGTCGCTGGACGATGTGCCGGCGTTTCTGAAGCGGCTGGACGCGGTGGGGCTGACCACGCGCGAGGCTTGCGGCAACACGGTGCGCAATGTGACCTCCTGCTTCTTTGCGGGGCGTTGCCCGGCCGAGCATGCCGATGTGTCGGTGCATGCGCGCGCGTTCGCGGAGTATTTCCTGCGCCATCCGCTCACGCAGCAGTTTCCGCGCAAGTTCAAGGTCAATTTCTCCGGCTGCGCAGCCGATTGCGGGTTGTCCGGCATGCACGACATCGGTTTCATCGCCTGCCAGCGGGATGGCGAGCGCGGCTTTCAGGTATGGGCCGCCGGCGGTCTGTCCTCGCAGCCGATGGGGGCGCTGCTGCTCGAATCGTTCATTCCCGAACGCGAGATGCTGCTCGTGGGCGAGGCGTTGATGCGCATGCATTTCAAGTATTCGGACCGCAAGCGCCGGGCGCGCGCGCGGCTGAAATATGTGGCGCAGAAGCTGGGCGCCGAGGGCTTCGTCGAGGAATATCGGCGCCAGCGCGCGGTCATCGAGAAGACGCATGCCAACGATGCGCCGCCGGCCGATGCGCATTGGCGGAAGCCGGGAGCCAGCGGCGCGCCGGCGAGCGAGACCGGCGTGCTCGACCAGCATGACGGGCGCAAGGCGATTTTGCTGCGCCTGTTTCGCGGAGATCTGACCCCGGCGCAATGCCATGCCGTGGCCGAGGCCGCGCGCGCTGCCGGCAGTGCGACGCTGCGGGTGACCGCCGAGCAGGGGATGATCATCGTCGATGTGCGCCCGGAGGATGTCACACGGGTGCAAGAGATCCTGCGCACCGCCGGACTGCACAGCGAGTATGCGCGCGGGATCGCGGACATCGTGGCCTGTCCGGGAACCGAAACCTGCCGTCTGGGCATCACCGCCAGCCGCGGGCTGGCCGAGGCGCTGAAGCCGGTGGCCGAGGCGATGCGGCAGGACCCGGTGTTGGCCGGTCTTTCCATCAAGGCCTCCGGCTGTCAGCACTCCTGCGGTCGGCACCATGTCGCCGATCTCGGCTTTCATGGCCTGGCCAAGAAGATCGATGGCCGCGCCGTGCCGCATTATCAGTTGCATATCGGCGGTTCCGGGCGCGCGGGCGAGCCGTTCGCGTTTGCGACCGATCCGGTGCCGGCGCGCCATGCGCCGGAAGCCGGACGCGCGGTTCTTGAGGCCTATCGGCGTGACCGGCGGGCGGACGAGTCCGTGCACGACTGGGCCGCGCGTATCGGTCGCGAGGGCATCAATGCGATTTTGGCGCCCTATGTCGCGCGCGAAGGCGATGTGGACGGCCTGGTGTACGACTGGAACGAGAACGAGGCGTTTTCCACCAAGGGCAACAAGAAGGGCGAGTGCGCCGGCGCGGTGTTGTCGATGACCGATGCGTTGGTCAGCGAGGCGGCCTATGAGATGCGGCTGGCGCGGGCGCATATCGATGCGATGTTCTGGCCCGAGGCCGCCGATTCGTTGCGCCGCTCGGCGATAGCGACCGCGCGCGCGTTCCTGGTGCCTTATGGCGAGGCGCCGGAGCATGACGACGAGGTGTTCGCTACGTTGCTGGCCAAGGCCGCGGACGATGCCGAGCTTGCGCGCGGCTTCATGGCTGTGCAGGGCGCGTTGATGGGCATTGATCTTGCCGATCCGGCGCCGGGGGTGACCCGCCTGCGCGATGCGCAACAGGCCTGGCTGGCGCTGGCCGAACGGCGCTTTGCGCCCGTGCCCGAGGAGCAAGACGCGCAGCCGACACCGCCGCCGGCGGAGCGACCAGCGCAGCCCGAAACCGCGGATGCCGAGGTGCCGTTGCTCGATTTGACCGGCGTGGCCTGCCCGATGAACTTCGTGAAGACCAAGATCCGCCTGGCGCAATTGCCGCTGGGGGCACGGCTGGACGTGATTCTCGACGACGGCGCGCCGATCGAGAATGTGCCGCTGTCGCTGGAGGAGCAGGGGCAGAAGGTGCTTGCCAAGGAACGCCACGGCGAAGGGCAGTGGAAGATTCGGGTGGAGAAGTGTAGCGACATCTGAGCGATGAACGGGGAAGCTCACCTTTTCCGCAACCCGGGACGCACGAAGCTCGCCCTGGTCAGCCGCGGCGTATCGTTGCCGGGAGGGCTGCCGGAGGCGTCGCGCTGGCTGTCGCAGGCCAATGCCACGGAAACCGTGCTCGATTTGCGCCTGCCGACGGGGCATTTCTGCACCGTGCCGGTGGGCCAGCCATACACCGAGGCGAGCCCGATCCGGCTGGAGGTGCATGCCGGCGAGAGCGAGGGTGTGTTGCGCATGGACGGCGAGACGCTGGACGTGCAATTGCTGCCCGCGCCCGCCTTTTATCGCCGCCGCACGCGCAGCGGGGCGCGTATGGGCAATATCGCCGCCCTGCATGATCGGCTGTTGATCCTGCACCCGTTTCTGGGCTGTGGGTTCTTCGCGCGCGAGGGCGAGGCCTGCCGCTATTGCCAGTACGATTCGATGCTGAACGAGGAAACGCCGCCGTTGCGCGATCCGCTCGAGCTGGTAGAGGTCGTGCAGGCGGCGATGGCCGAGCGGGAGATTGACACGGTCTATCTGTACAATGGCTATGCCCCCGGCGCGGATGTCGGCTTGAAGCGGCTGATTCCGGTGATCGCGTTGCTGCGCCGCCATCTCGGCCATCGCCAGATCGCGTTGGAGACCGTGGCGCCGAGGCAGTTGGCGGTGATCGACGAGTTGTACGCCGCGGGTCTCGACATCTTCGTTTGCAACCTCGAGGTGTTCGACGGCGCGCGCTTTGCCGAGGTATGTCCGGGCAAGCAGCGTCATGGGGGGCAGGATGCGGTATGGAGTGCGCTCAGTCATGCGCGCACGATCTTCCGCCCCGGCTCGGTGGTCAGCCACCTGATCGTGGGGCTGGAGCCGATCGAGGCCACGAAACAGGGGATGGAGGCGCTGGTCGCCCAGGGCATCGTGCCCCTGTTGGTGCCGTTTCGTCCCTTGCCCGGCACGCCGCTGGCCGGACATCCGCCGGTCTCGCTGGAAGTGCTGGAGGAGGCGTTCCTGCACCTGTACGCGCTGCTTGCGCGGGCGCCTTTCCCGATGCACCGGTTGCGTCATATGGGGCGCGTATTGACGCCGATGGAGAGTCGCGTGCTGGATGGCTCGCAACCAACCCTGGGGGACTTGTGGGCGGCATCCTCGCTGGCGCGCAAGCTGGGCGGTTGGGTCAACGAGGTGCGGCGCCATTTGCGCGCGGGCAAGCGCGGCGGCTCGCTGGATCGGCGTCCGTGGAGCGTGCTGCTGCTCAGCAATGGCGCTCCGTTCGCCGCGATGGGGCTGCTGTTCGCGCTGGCCGGATGGCTGCAGGGTTTGCCCGCGCCCGACGGGCTGGATGCGCGCGGCTGGCATGCCTTGATCGTGTTTGGCGTGTGTTTGGTGTTGTGGGTCAGCCAGCTGCTGCCGCTGCCGATCACCTCGTTGCTGGGCATGGCGGCGTTGCCGATGAGCGGTGTGATGTCGCCCTCGGAGGTGTTTGCGCTGTTCGGCAATCCGGCGGTGTTTTTCATTCTCGGGGCGTTCATGCTGGCCGCCGGCCTGATGCAGAGCGGGGCCTCCGAGCACCTGGCGCTTTTGCTCCTCGCGCGTTTCGGCAAAGGCGCCAGAGGGCTGCTGTTGGCCATGCTGCTGTTGCCCGCGCTGATGGCGACGAGCATGCCCGAGCATGCGGTCGCGGCGGTGTTTTTGCCGATCGTGTGGCAGATCGTGCGCAGTTTGGGCTTGAAGCCCGGTCATCCCTATGCACAGGCGCTGTTTTTGTCCATGGCCTGGGGGGCGATCATCGGCGGGGTGGCCACCTTGCTCGGCGGTGCGCGCGGACCGCTGGCGCTGGCGCTGCTGCAGGAGATCGACGGGACGACGTTTTCCTTCCTGGACTGGACGCGCGCGGCGTTGCCGATCGTGCTGCCGCTGTTGTTGGCGGCGGCTTGGCTGCAGGGGCGGCTGGCGCCGCTTGCGCGCATGCATATCGCGGAGGCGCAGGCGTACATCGCGCAGCGTCGGCTTGAACTGGGGGCCATGTCCTGGCGCGCGCGCATCATGCTCGTGCTGATGGGTGCGACCCTGGCTGCGTGGATTGTGGCCGGGCACAGCGTGGGTCTGGCCAGCATCGCGTTGATCAGCGTCGTGGCCATGTTCGTGCTGCGCTTGGTGGCCTGGCGCGAGCTGGAGTCGGCGGTGAACTGGGGCGTGGTGCTGATGTACGGCGGCGCGATCGCGTTGGGCAAGGCCTTGAACGATACGGGGGCCGCGAGCTGGCTGGCGGCGCATCTGTTGCCGACTGGGCTTTCCGGCTGGCAGGCGCTCGCCATGCTGGGGCTGGCCACCCTGCTGTTGACCGAGGCGGTGAGCAATGCGGCGGCGGTGGCGATTTTGTTGCCGATCGCCTTTCCGTACGGCGCGGCGGCCGGGCTGGATGCGATGCACGTGGCCATGGCCGTGGGGATCGTGTCCGGTTTCGCGTTCATGCTGCCGATGGGCACCCCGCCGAACGCGATGGTGGTGGGCACCGGCTGCGTGCGCAGCGGGGTGATGCTGCGCTATGGGGGCGTGCTTTCCTTGCTGGCCTTGTTGATATTCACATGGGCATCCATGCGCTGGGTGTCCGAAGGAGTTGGACTTTGAAAGACAAGATCGAAGCGTCGCTGGCTATTCTACGCGAAGCCTGGCAGCAGCATGGCGAGGGGTTGGTGTATCCGTGCAGCTTCGGCGGCGAGAGTTCGGTGCTGCTCGACCTGATTCGTCAGGCCGGGTTGCCGATTCCGGTCGTCACGCTGGATACCGGGCGTCTGCCGCAGGAGACCTATGATTTTATTGATGAGGTGCGGCGCCATTACGGCATCGAGGTGACGATGCTGTTTCCCGATCGGGAGGAGGTGGAGGCGATGCTGCGCGCGCACGGGCCGAACCTGTTTCGCACCTCGGTCGAGCTCCGGCAGTTGTGCTGCAAGGTGCGCAAGGTGCATCCGCTCGGGCGCGCGCTCGAGGGAAGGTCCGCCTGGATCACGGGCCGGCGGCGCGAACAGTCGAAGACGCGCGAGCGGATGCAGGCGGTGGAAACGGATGATGTGTATGGCCTGACCAAGTATAATCCGCTGCTGGACTGGAGCTGGCGGGATGTGCGCGCGTACATTGATGCGCATGCGGTGCCCTACAACCGGTTGCTGGATCGTCATTATGTGTCCATCGGCTGCGCCTGCTGCACGCGCGCGATTACGGTCGGCGAGGACCCGCGCGCGGGTCGCTGGTGGTGGGAGCATGAGGATGTCCTGTCCGAGTGCGGGCTGCATGTCGGCAGGCTGCGCGCCGCCAGGGGCGAGAACGAACAGGGCGAAGGCATTTGAGCAAGGAGAGAGTGATGGCTGAACGAATTTCGGAACATCGACTGACGCAGCTGAAGGCGCTGGAGGCCGAGTCGATTCATATCATGCGCGAGGTGGTGGCCGAGTTTCGCAACCCGGTCATGCTGTATTCGATCGGCAAGGACTCCAGCGTGATGCTGCATCTGGCGCGTAAGGCGTTTTATCCCGCGCCGCTGCCGTTTCCCCTGTTGCATGTCGATACCGGCTACAAGTTTCCCGAGATGTACGAGTTCCGCGACTGGTACGCGCGCGAGATCGGCGCCGAGCTGATCGTGCGCCGCAACGAGGAGGCGATCGCGCGCGGCATGAATCCGAAGGAGTATGGCGTGGCGCGCTGCTGCGGCGCGTTGAAAACGCAGGGCCTGCTCGATGCGCTCGAAGAGGGCGGCTATGACGCGGCTTTTGGTGGCGCGCGGCGCGACGAGGAACGCTCGCGCGCCAAGGAGCGCGTGTTCTCGATTCGCGACGAGTTCGGGCAGTGGGATCCGAAGAATCAGCGTCCGGAGCTGTGGAACATCTATAACGGTCGCATCCACGAGGGCGAGAGCGTGCGCGTGTTTCCGCTGTCCAACTGGACCGAGATGGATATCTGGCTGTATATCCGGGAGGAGAACATCCCGATTGTGCCACTGTACTATGCGAAGAAGCGGCTGATGGTCGAACGCGGGCCGCTGCTGATTCCGGTGTATCCGGGCATGGAAGACCAGTTGCACGAGGGCGAGGAGCCGGTCGAGGTGATGTGCCGTTTCCGCACCTTGGGCTGCATTCCCTGCACGGGTGCGGTGCGTTCGGAGGCCGCGACGATCGACGAGATCGTGGCCGAGGCCGCGGCCGCGCGGCGTTCGGAGCGGGAGACGCGGATCATCGACCATGGGTCCAATTCGATGGAAGACAAGAAGAAGGAAGGCTATTTCTAGGCGACGGAACGAGGGGAGAGGAACAAGGATATGACGGAATATGATTTCAAGTTGAGCCAGGAGATCGAGTTGCTGCGGTTGGTGGCCGTGGGCAGCGTGGATGATGGCAAGTCGACCCTGATCGGGCGCCTGCTGGTGGACACCAAGGGCGCGTTCGAGGATCAGTTGCTGGCCGTGCGCAAGAAGCGGGGGCAGGCGCATATCGCCTCGCCCGAGGAGATCGATCTGGCCATGTTGACCGACGGGCTGGCCGCCGAGCGCGAGCAGGGCATCACGATCGATGTGGCCTACCGCTATTTCGCCACACCGAAGCGCAAGTTCATCATGGCCGACTGCCCGGGGCACGAGCAATATACGCGCAATATGGTCACCGGCGCCTCGACCGCGAACGCGGCGATCATCCTGATCGACGCCCGCAACGGGGTCATGCCGCAGACGCGGCGGCACACCCATATCCTCGGCCTGCTCGGCATTCCGCACCTGATCGTTGCTGTGAACAAGATGGATCTCGTCGGCTACGAGCAGTCCGTGTTCGAAGCGATTCGCGCGGAGATGCGGGAGTATTGCGCCAAGCAGGGTATTCGCGATCTGATCTGCATTCCGATCTCGGCGCTCAACGGCGACATGGTGGCCGTGCGTGGCGAGCATATGGATTGGTATACGGGGAAAACGCTGCTGGAGACGCTGGAAACGCTGTCGGTCATGGATGATATCGACCGTAAGCCGTTCCGTTTTCCGGTGCAACTCGTGAATCGCCCGCAGACGCGGGAGTTGCCCGACTACCGTGGCTTCATGGGCACGATCGCCTCGGGCACGGTGCGCGTGGGCGATGAGGTGATGGTCGCGTCCTCGGGGTTGAAAACGCATATCAAGGAGATCGTGACCTTCGACGGCAATCTTGAGGAGGCGTTTGCGCCGCAGAGCGTTTCGCTGACGTTGACCGACGAAATCGATGTGTCGCGCGGAGACATGCTGGTGCATCCCGACACCCCGCCGCAGGACACGCGGGATCTGAGCGCCAATGTATGCTGGATCGGGGCGGAGCCGCTGACGCGGCGCAAGAAGTACTTGATCAAGCATACGACGAACACGGTCAAGGCCATGGTGGCCGAGATCGAGTTCCGGCGCAACATCCATACCCTGGAGCAGGAGGCCGCCGACGCGCTGGAAATGAACGAGATCGGGCGCATCACCTTCCGCCTGCAGAAGCCGATGTATTACGATGCCTATGCGGACAATCGGGTGACCGGCAGCTTCATCATCATCGATACGTTCACTAACAACACGGTCGGCGCGGGGATGATCGTCTGATCAACGGGCGGCCTGGATGACCGCGGCGGCGATGTCGTCGGCCAGCGCCAGGCCCGTCTCGCTGAGCCGCAGGCGTTCCGCGTCATGGTCGAGCAGGCCGCGCGCTGCGAAGGGTGCGAGTGTTTCGGCGAACATCCGCCAGGGGGTTGCGCCGAAACGGACTGCAAAGGCTCGGCAGTCGATGCCGTCCGTGCGCCGCAGGCCGAGCCAGACCGCCTCGGCGGCGGCCAGGCGCGGCGGAATCTCCTCCTGTTGCGCAATCGCGTGGCCGGTTTCGTGTAGCTGGCGCATATAACGCTCCGGGCCGCGCAGATTGCCGTAGCGGATCGCGCCGCGATCCCCACGATCGAACTTGCCGAATGCGCCGGCACCGATGCCGAGATAGTCGCGATAGCGCCAATAGGCGTCGTTGTGACGGCAGTGTCTGCCGGCGCGTGCGAAGTTGGATACCTCATAGGCCCGATAGCCTTGCTCGGCCAGCCGTTTGCGGGTGGCGAACAGGAATGTAAGCGATGCCTCTTCGTTCGGTAGCGGCAACGGCTGTCGGTTGTGCATGCGCGCAAGCCGCGTGCCCGGTTCGACGGTCAGCTGGTAGCAGGACAGGTGTTCGGGCTCAAGCGCGATGGCTTCGTTCAGCGTATCCAGCCAGTCATCCAGCGTTTGTTCGGGCAGGCCATACATCAGGTCGAGATTGATGTTCGCAAAGCCCGCCGCGCGCGCGTGTGCGAAGGCGTCGAGAGCTTGTTGCCGGTCATGGATGCGTTCCAGCCAGTCCAGCTCGCGGTCGTTCAGGCTTTGCGTGCCTATCGACAGCCGGTTGATGCCGGCGGTGCGCCATGCGGCAAGGCGCTCGGCACTTACACTGTCCGGATTGGCCTCCAGCGTGATTTCGCAATCGTGACTGCACGGAAACGCGGCACGAATGGCCGCGAGCACGCGCGCAATCAGCCAGGGTTCCGCCAGCGATGGGGTGCCGCCGCCGAAGAAGATGCTCGCCAATGTGCGCCCGCGATAGGCGGGATGCCCGGCCCAGTGCGCCAGTTCGCGGCACAGCGCGTCGGCATAGGCGCGCCAGGGAATGGGCGCACGCGCATGCGAGTTGAAGTCGCAGTAGTGGCACTTGTGCGCGCAGAACGGGATATGCACGTAGAGATGGAGCGCGTTCAGAGCAGGGCCACCTCGTATTGGTCCGTGCGGAAGGCGGGGTCGCTTTTGAGCGCGATTTCCTTGCCCAGGAACTGTTCGATGCGGGCCACATTTTCGTTTTCCTCGCCCAGCAGCCGGTCGATGATGTCCGGATGGGCGATGACCATCAGCTTTTCGCATGGATAGGCGCGCGCCTCGGCCACAATGTCGCGGAACAATTGATAGCAGATCGTGGTCGCGCTCTTGGCATGGCCGGTACCATGGCAGCAGGGGCATTCCTCGAGCAGCACCCGGCCCAGTGAATCGCGCGTGCGCTTGCGGGTCATTTCCACCAGGCCCAGGCTCGAAAATTGCACGATATGCGTTTTCGCCTTGTCGCGCTTCAGCGCTTTGGAGAGCATCTCCATCAATCGCTGACGGTTCTCCTGTTCGCGCATGTCGATGAAGTCGATCACGATGATGCCGCCGAGGTTGCGCAGACGCAGCTGATGAACGATTTCGTTGACCGCCTCGAGATTGGTCTTGAGCCCGGTTTCCTCGAGATTGCGCGAGCCGACGAAGCCGCCGGAGTTTACGTCGATCGCGATCAGCGCTTCGGTCTGGTCGATGATCAGGTAACCGCCGGATTTCAGCGGCACGCGCTTTTGCAACGCGCGCTGGATTTCATCCTCCACCCCATACACATCGAATATCGGCCGGTTGCCGGGATAGTAGTACAGCCGGTCGGCGACCTCCGGCATGAATTTCTGCGCGAAGCGTTTCATGCTGTCATACGCCTCGCGCGAATCGATATGGATCTTCTCGACCTCGTCGTCGACATAATCGCGCATCACGCGCAGGTACAGGTTCAGTTCCTTGTGGATCATCGTCGCGGGCGCGGCATGGCGCGCACGCTGTTCGATGTCGCTCCACAGGCGGAGCAGGAAATCGAGATCGCGCTGCAGCTCCGGCTTGTCGTGGCCTTCCGCCACGGTACGAATGATGATATTGCCCTTCTCGGGCACGATTTGCTGGCCGATGGCCAGCAGGCGGGCGCGCTCCTCGGGGTCCTCCAGCCGACGGGCGATGCCGATATGGTCGAGTTCGGGTAGGTACACGAGATAGCGACCGGCCAGTCCGATGTGCGTGGTCAGCCGCGGCCCCTTGGAGGCGATCGGATCGCGCGACACCTGGACGATCACCTCCTGGCCTTCACGCAGCAGGGTGTTGATCGGGGGAATGTTGCGGCGGTTGTGCAGTTCGACGGGCTGCTTGTCGTCGCCTTCCTCATCGGGGTCCGGGTCCAGCTCCTCGTCACCGGTGACGATGTCCCCCGCATACAGAAAGCCCGCCTTGCCGAGTCCGATGTCGATGAACGCGGCCTGGATGCCGGGTAGCACGCGTTGCACGCGTCCCTTATAGATATTGCCCTTGAGCCCGCGCTCGCGTTCGCGTTCGATATAGAGCTCCTCGGCCTGGCCGTTCTCCACGCGCGCGACGCGCGTTTCAAACGGCGAGACGTTGACCAGTAATTCCACGCTCATGATTTCGACTCCCTGGAATGAACCCGACGCAATAGTTGCAAGGTAGTGTGTACGGGCAGGCCGATCACATTGTCGAGCGGCCCTTCGATGCCGATCACGAAGCCGGCGGCACCTTGCTGGATCGCATAGGCGCCGGCCTTGTCCAGCACCTCGTTGTGCGCCAGATAGGTGTCGATTTCGTCATCGGTGAGCGCGCGAAAGCGCACTTGGGTGGTCACCCGCGCCAATTGCGTGCACTTGCCCTTGCGCACGCACACGCCGGTCAGTACCTCGTGCGTGCGGCCGGACAACGCGTGCAGCATCCGGCGTGCCTCCTCCAGGTCGCGTGGTTGCCCCAGTGCGCGACCGTCCAGGGCGACCAGCGTATCCGCAGCGATCACCGGTCTTGTTTGCACTGGACAGGCTTCGGCCTTGCACCGTGCCAGCCGCAGCACCAATTGCTCGACCGATTCGCCGGCGCGCGCACTTTCGTCGATATGTGTCGGTCGCGTTTCCACTGCCAGTCCGGCTGCCTGCAACAACGACAGGCGGCGGGGCGAGCGCGAGGCGAGAATGACTTCCATGGCGCAAGCATAGCGTCTAAGGCGCTTGACGCTAACGGTGATGCTCGTACGATGCTGGCCACCGTGAACACCGCAACGCTTTCCCCCCTTGAACGCGCGCAAGCCCTATGTGCCGATGAAATGCAGCAGGTGGATGCCTGTATTCACGACAACCTGCAGTCGGACATCATGATGATTCCGGCCATCGGGCACTACATCGTGAACAGCGGCGGCAAGCGCTTCCGTCCGTTGCTGTGCCTGCTTGTGGCGCGTCTGTTCGGTTATCGGGGCGGACGTCATATCCCGCTGGCGGTGGTTGTCGAGTTCATTCATACCGCGTCATTGTTGCACGACGATGTCGTGGATTCCTCCACCCAGCGGCGCGGCGCGCCGTCGGCCAATGGGGTGTGGGGCAACCAGGCCAGCGTGCTGGTCGGGGACTACCTGTTTTCGCGCGCCTTTCAGATGATGGTCGCCGATGGCGATTTGGCGATGCTCAAGCTGATGGCCGATGTGACCAATGCGTTGGCCGAGGGCGAGGTGCTGCAGTTGTCGCGGACCTTCCATCTGGAGATGAGCGAGGCGGAATGTCTGGAGGTGATCGAGCGCAAGACGGCCATCCTGTTCAAGGCCGCGGCCGAGGTGGGCGCGCATGTGGCGGGCTGCTCCGAGGCGGCGGTGGCGGCGCTGGCCGAATACGGCATGTGCCTGGGTGTCAGTTTTCAGTTGATGGACGATGTGCTGGACTATCTGGCCAGCGAACAGGAGGCCGGCAAACCGGTCGGCCACGATCTGGAAGAAGGCAAGATCACGCTGCCTTTGATTCACGCGATGGCGCAGGATGCGCGCTTGCGCGCCCGTGTAGAGGCCATCGCCGAGCGCGAGGGTCAGTACCTCGAGGGCGAGCGGGACTGGATTCGCGCGCGCGTGACCGAGCTGGGCGGCATCGAGTTCACGATGCGCAAGGCGGAGGAATACGCCGCGCGCGCCAAGCGCGTGCTGGGCACGTATGGTGATGACGAAGTGCGCGCCTTGCTGGCCGAACTGGCGGACTTTTCCGCCCGCCGTCCCTACTGACGCGTCAACGCGATCAGCGCGTCCAGTTTCGCCTGCGCGCGACCGTCGTCGATGGCCTGAGCGGCCAGGGCGATACCCTCGCTAATACCGTTGACCTTGCCGGCCACCCATAGGGCGGCTGCCGCATTGAGCAGCACGATGTCGCGACCGGCGCCGGATTGTCCGGCGAAGATATGGCGAATGATGCTGGCATTGGTCGCCGCATCACCGCCGCGCAACGCTTCCGGTGCGGCATAGGGCATGCCGAAGGCGGCGGGATCGATTTCGAAGCGGATGGGTTCGCCGTTGCCTTCGATCAGGACCGCGTCGGTGATGCCGGTGGTGGTGATTTCGTCCAGCCCGTCATGGCCATGCACGACCAGCGCGCGGCGGCAGCCGAGCCGGGTCAGCGCGTTGGCCATCAGTTCGAGCTTGTCGCCGGCGTACACGCCCAGCACCTGATATTCCGCGCCGGCGGGATTGGTCAGCGGGCCAAGCAGGTTGAAGATCGTGCGCACGGCAAGCTCTCGGCGCACCGGGCCCGCGTGACGCATGGCTGGGTGCAGGCGTTGCGCGAACAGGAAGCCGATGCCGATCTCGTCGATGCACCTGCCTACTTGTGCGGGTTCGAGATCCAGGTTCACGCCCAGCGCCTCGAGCACGTCGGCCGCGCCGGATTTCGACGACATCGCGCGGTTGCCATGCTTGGCCACGGGCACGCCGCAGGCGGCCACGACGAACGAGACCGCGGTCGAGATGTTGAAGGTCTTGGCGCCGTCGCCGCCCGTGCCGCAGGTATCGATCAGCCCCTGTTGCCGGCAGGGAACCGGTGTCGCCGCGCCGCGCATCGCGCGCGCCGCGCCGCTGACGATGGCCGGGGTTTCACCGCGGATCGACAGCCCCATCAGGATCGCCGCGATCTGTGCGGGCGTGGCCTCGCCGCGCATGATGGCCGTGAACACCGCCTCGCTGTGCGCCTCGTCGATCTCGCCGCCTAGTTGCAGCGTGCGGATCGTATCGTGGATGATGTCAGACATGACCGCTTCCTCCATGGATGGCCAGGAAATTTTTCAGCATGGCGTGGCCATGCTCGGTCAGGATGGATTCGGGATGGAACTGGACGCCAAAGGTGGGGTGCGTGCGATGGCGCAGTCCCATCAGCTCGCCCTCGGCGGTCCAGGCCGTGCGCACGAGACAGTCCGGTAGCGGCTCGGCAACGATCAGCGAATGGTAGCGCGTGGCCGTGAACGGCGACGGCAGGCCGGCGAACACGCCCTGGCCGTCATGATGGATCGGGCTGGTCTTGCCGTGCATGAGTCGATCCGCGCGCACTACCTCGCCGCCGAACGCCTGGGCGATCGACTGGTGGCCGAGGCAGACGCCGAGGATCGGGATTTGTCCTGAAAAGCGGCGCACGACATCCAGCGAGATGCCCGCCTCATGCGGGGTGCAGGGGCCGGGCGAGATCAGGATATGGTCCGGCTGCATGGCTGCGATGTCGTCCAGCGTGATCTTGTCGTTGCGAAAGACGCGTGGCGTTTCGCCGAGTTCGCCCAGGTACTGCACCAGGTTGAAAGTGAACGAGTCGTAGTTGTCGATGACCAGGATCATGTCTTGTCTCCATTCCGCGGTTGCAGCTCGGCGAGCGCGACGGCGCGGAACATGGCGGTGGCCTTGTTCACGCATTCCTCATGCTCGCGCGCCGGCACCGAGTCGGCCACGATGCCGGCGCCGGCCTGGATGTGCACCATGCCGTCGTGGATCACGGCCGTGCGGATCGCGATCGAGGTGTCCATGCGTCGTCCGCCGAAGTCGATATAGCCGACCGTGCCGGCATAGGGCCCGCGCGCGACGGGTTCGAGCTCATGGATGATCTGCATCGCGCGCACCTTTGGCGCGCCGGACACTGTGCCGGCGGGGAAGGTTGCGGCCAGCAGGTCGAGGCAGTCCACATCGTCGCGCAGCTCGCCCTCGACCTCGGACACGATATGCATCACATGCGAATAGCGTTCGATCACCATCGACTCGGACAGGCGCACCGAACCGTAGCGGCACACGCGGCCAAGGTCGTTGCGTCCGAGATCCACGAGCATCACATGCTCCGCCCGCTCCTTGGCGTCGGCGAGCAGCTCCTGTTCCAAGGCCAAATCTTCCGCCCGGGTCTTGCCGCGTGGCCGCGTGCCGGCGATCGGACGCACGATCGCGCGCGCGCCCTCCTTGCGCACCAGGATCTCCGGCGACGAACCGACCAGGATCGTGTCGCCGATATGCAGGTAGAACAGATAGGGCGAAGGATTGATATGGCGCACCGCGCGATAGATGTCGAACGGTTGGCAGTTGAGCGGTTTGCTGAAGCGCTGCGAAAGCACGACCTGGAAGATGTCGCCGGCATGGATGTAGGCGCGCGCCCGGTCCACCGCGTCCATGAACG
>RFFT01000011.1 GCA_003696795.1 Zetaproteobacteria bacterium
GCGTTCGACACGATCGATGACCGTGTACTGGCCGCCGAAGATGTCGGTCACATATTCGTCGGCTTTTGGATCGAGGTTGATGCAGAACGTATATATGCCTTCCTGGTCCAGTTCCTGCACCGCCTTGTGCGCATCGTGCACCAAATACTGCTCATCCTTCACGTCCACATCGTGCGGTCGTCCATCAGTAAGCACGAGCAACAGCTTCTTCTCCGCCGTCTGCCTGGCCAGATATCGCCCCGCATGGCGCAGCGCTGCCCCCATCCGCGTGGACATCGCCCCTTCCATGCCGGCAATACGCGCCTTCACCGAATCCCCCCAATCCTCGGAGAAGCCCTTGAGGTGGTAATAGCGCACCTCATGCCGCGAATTGGAATGAAACCCGCCGATGGCCAATGGATCCCCGGTCTGTTGTACCGCCCATCCGAGCAAGCTCACAGCCTCTTGGCTCAATTCGAGAACCGACTGGGTGAGGCCATCCGGTCGTTCGTTCAGTGAGACGGAAAGGTCCAACAACAAAGATACAGCAATCGAGCGTCCGTCGGTGCGGTGGCTCATATTGATGCGTGGATCGGGCTGGGAGCCGGCCCGATAGTCCACCAGCGAACGAATCGCCACATCGAGATCGAGCTCGCTTCCCTCCTCCTGGAAGCGGATACGCACCTTGTTCTGGGGCTTGAGCATGTCAATCAATCGCTGCAGGCGTTTTACCAACGGCTTGTGCTTGGCCAGCAATGCATCCACCTTGGATGCCTGGCCGGCTGGATGCAGGTGCTCGTACAAACAAACCCAATCCGGTCGATAATGGCCAGCGGCTTGATCCCACTCATCGTAATGAATGGGCGGCAAGCCGGGATCGTCGGGCTCGGCCTCGCTTTGCTTGCTCGATTGCGCATCGTGCTCATCGGGATCGATGAACACCCACATCAGGCGATTGTCATCGCGATAATCGACATCGACATCCTCAAGGTAGAGCCGTGTTGAGGTATCGGAATCCTTGCGCGACCGTACATACCACTGCACCGCCAAGCGGGCGAAATCCTGCGTGTCTCCACCGCTTTCCAGAAGCGCATGAAATCGATGGACAAAGTCCAGCAACACCGGATCACGATATCCATGCTCAGCATCAAGCAATGCGCGCGAAAGCATGCTCAGTCGATGATGCACATCGCAGCTTCCCTCGGGAGCCGCGCCCTCTTTCGGCCTCGGATGCAAAGCCAGAAAAAGTTTTCCAAGGCCGGGCCATTCACGGATCGCCAACAAATCCACCCGCGCATCCTCAAACACCTCAGCCGCCAGACGCTGGAAAGGAGAAAAGTTGTCGGCCACAATCGGCGTCGTCCAACGGCGATGGGCGGCCAGGTGCGCAAGCATGGCCCGATAGCGATTTATGCCCGACACGTGCCCATCCTCGGTTTCAAGGTCATCCAGCACATCGGGCAAATGGGCCCGCCCCTGATCGAAGAAAGGCTTGCGTGCGCGGATCTCCTCAAACAGATGAGTAAACGGATGCAAGGTCATCTCTTGCCGCCACAAGCCGCGTAGATACAACGACAATGCGCGCTCCCGGTCCACCAGCAAAGTTCCATGTCGCTCGCGCGCCATGACCTGATGCGCTTCAGGCGCCTGCAGAGCAAAATAGTTCGATTGCCCCTCGGGATCGTTCGGATAGCCCGCAAGCCCAAAATCGATCCAACGGGCCAACCCTTCAAGCGACAGCCGAGCAAGCAGCGTGGGCAGACTTTTCAGAAAGTCTTCAAAGCATGGACTCGGATGGGTGGCCACGATCCCATGCACCGAGGTTGTCGTCTCATGCATCACCTTGAGCACCAATTCAAGCCATCGTTCGTACATCTCGCACGACTCCAAACGCCGCGCCGCGAATGGCGCCGACTGCAGGAACGGCACGATGGCTTGCCCATTGGGCGTGCGGGAAATCGCATACGCTGTCTCGCGCAAGCGATGCATGGCATTCTCGCCAAGGATCTGGGCAACCTCGGGCGCTTCCTCGAGGAACACGAGCATGGGTTCCGCGCCTCGCCCCAGCGAGCCAAGAAACTTGCCGCCCTCAAGCCAGGCGACAACGCCATCCGGTGAAAGGCGGGCCAGCGCCGCCCGTGCCAGGTCATCGAAAACCGCATCAACCGCGGGAAAAGTGCGGCCGAGTTGCTCGCGCAACGTCGCAAGATCGGGAGAGTTCGTCATATCATCCCGGCTCAGTCCGGGAAGACCGCATCAATTGCATGATCCAACGTATCACGAATATCGGGATCATCGGTGATGGGTCGAACCAACGTCATGCGACATGCCGACCGGGGCGCAATTCCCTGGCGTATCAACGTCCCCGCATAGACCAACAGGCGCGTGGACACGCCCTCGTCAAGCCCATGCCCCTTCAGGTTGCGGGCAGCCTTGCCGATCTTGACCAGCCTGCCCGCCGTTTCGGGATCCACCCCGGTCTCCTGCGCAACCACCGAGGTTTCAACATCTTCCGTCGGATAATCGAATTCAAAGGCGGCGAACCGCTGTTTGGTGGACTGCTTCAGGTCCTTCATCAAGGACTGATAACCGGGATTGTAGGAAATCACGAGCTGGAAGTCCGGATGCGCCTCGACAAGCTCCCCCTTCTTGTCCAAGGGAAGCGTGCGCCGATGATCGGTCAGGGGATGGATCACGACGGTGGTATCCTGACGCGCCTCGACCACCTCATCGAGATAGCAAATCGCCCCGATGCGCGCGGCCTGCGTGAGCGGACCATCCAACCAGCAAGTCCCTTGGGCATCAAGCAAATAGCGACCAACCAGGTCTGAAGCGGTCATGTCTTCGTTGCAGGCGACGGTAATCAACGGCTTGCCCAATCGCCAAGCCATATATTCAACGAACCTTGATTTGCCACAACCGGTGGGTCCCTTGATCATGACCGGCAACCGTGCCGCATACGCTGCCTCGTACAACGCCACCTCA
>RFFT01000049.1 GCA_003696795.1 Zetaproteobacteria bacterium
CGCAGTACCTTGAGTGCATGGTCGATGCGCTCGCTGGTGTCGATGGCCTCTACCAGCAGGGGAAGGTCCGATGAGAGCGAGAGAAAAGAGGCGGAGTGAACGCCATGCCGGCCAATGCCTTCGATTGCGCGCATCACGGAAACGCCCTGTAGTCCAGCCTCGCGGCACAGGGCGAGAATGGCCTCCAGGGCGGGCTTGCCATCGATGCGGTCCGTTTCTGTCAGAAAGATTCGCAGACACTTGCCTTCCAGCATCCTTCCCTCCCTTGGTTCTGGTGCCGGGAGCGGGAGTCGAACCCGCACGGATGTTGCCATCCTCGGGATTTTAAGTCCCGTGTGTCTACCGATTCCACCATCCCGGCATATGTGTTTCGGAATCATGCCAACTGCGGATATAAGGGCAAGCGGGATTAGGCTTGCTCACAACACATCCGCCGCATATGCGGCGAGACGAGATCGTTCGCTGGCTTTCAGCGCGATCAGGCCGCTGTGTTTCCAGTTTGCGAATTGTGTTGCGACATGGGTGAGGCCGTTGGTATGGGCGGTAAGATAGGGTGTGTCGATTTGCGCGTTGTTGCCGAGGATGACAATCTTCGAGCCCTCGCCCATGCGGGTCACGATGGTCTTCATTTGATGCGGTGTCATGTTTTGCGCCTCGTCGACGATCAACCAGGTTCGGGTAAACGTGCGCCCCCGCGCATAGGAGAGCGCGGTGATTTCGATGCGGTGCTGGCCCAGCGCCGCTTGCAGGCTATCGAACGCATCACCCAGCAAGTACTGAAGATTATCCGTGATGGCTCCCATCCAGGGTTCCATCTTTTCCAATTCCCCGCCGGGCAGGTAGCCGATGTCCTGGCCCATCGGTACGGTGGCGCGGGTTACCACAATGCGCTCGTATACATTCATTTCCAGCGTTTGATGGAGACCGCACGCGAGCGCAAGCAGGGTTTTCCCCGAACCTGCCCGCCCCATCATGGTGACCAGGTCAATAGTTGGGTCCATGAGTAGATTCATGGCCATGTTCTGCTCAAAGTTTTTCGCGCGCACGCCCCAGATGGCATGGCGCTCATGGCGGTAAGAGATGATGTCATGCAATTGGACCTTGCGGGTATGCGGATTGGTATTGGTCACGCGAAGGGCGACTTCCTTTGCGCCCGGTAGGATGACAAAACTGTTGAGGAGCGGCAAAGCAAGCGTCTCCGGCCAATGCACGAGGTATTGATGGCCTTGCTCATCGACTTGCATGTCTTCGGCCATGGTGGTCCATTGTTCTTCGTTCAGGCGCATTTTGCCGCTGGGAATGACTGATAGGTCATCGATGACGCGGTCGGAGCGGTAGTCCTCGGCGACGAGGCCCACGGCACGGGCCTTGATGCGCAAGTTGATGTCCTTGGAAACCAGGATGACCTGTCGCTGTGGGTGTCGCTCACGGATGGCCATCGTCACGGCAAGGATACGGTTGTCCGCTGATTTCCGGCTCAGCGGCTCAGGCAGAAGCTTTTCTCCATCCAGGCTCATTTCGAAAAACAGACAGCCCCCACCCGGCAACGGGCAGCCACGCGCAAGCGAGGGGCTCTGCGCACTGAGCTCGTCCAGTTGGCGGGAAACCTCACGTACATTGCGCGCCAGTTCATCCATGCCACGTTTAACCTTGTCCATTTCTTCGAGGACCACGATGGGAATCACCACATCATGTTCATCGAAATGCTGTAATGCGGTCGGATCGTGGATCAGCACATTGGTATCGAGGATATAGATCTTGCGCGCTTGCTGCATATGCCTATGATGCTCCCGGAATTCGGGAGTCAAGCATGACGTGCGTTGCGGGGAAATACAACGCTTTCGCGCAACGAAAACGGGGGTTGACAGAGCGGAAACGGTTGGCATGATTCGCGTCGTTCAGCGGGTATAGCTCAGTTGGTAGAGCGCAACCTTGCCAAGGTTGAGGTCACCGGTTCGAGACCGGTTACCCGCTCCAGTTGATGGGGCCCGTTATGGGCCCTTTTGTGTTTTCCGGCAGGGTGGCCAAGTGGTAAGGCAGAGGTCTGCAAAACCTTTATCGCGGGTTCGATTCCCGCCCCTGCCTCCAATTTTTATGATGGCTTGCCTTTCTAGATGAGAAGGTGCATCAGATCGTCCCGGCAAATCTCTCCAGCCGTAGCCAGTTCGTAGGCATGGCGTGTCTTGGGAACCATGCCTGCCTGGATAGCCAGTTTCTCCAGTTCCTGGCCGACCAGTCCATCGTGAATGGCCATGCGCATCGTATCGTTCAGCTCAAGCAGTTCATACACCATGACCCGTCCGATAAAGCCAGTGCCATGGCATGCATCACACTGTCCGGGGACATATAGCCGATGGGGAATGTCCATATTGGTTTGCTGCAACAGCTTTGCTATGTCGCTATCCACGGGAAGCGAAATGCGACAGTTCGGGCAGAGCTTTCGAACCAGGTTCTGGCTGATGACCGCATTCAGGGCTGAGGCGAGCAGATATGCCGGGATGCCGAGGTCGATCAGACGGACTACGGTGTCCACAGCGGTGTTGGTGTGCAGAGAAGAGAGCATCAGATGGCCGGTTAGAGCGGCTTGAATCCCGATTTCCGCTGTTTCCGGATCCCGCATTTCGCCGACCATGACGACATCCGGGTCGTGTCGCAGCACGTTGCGCAGGATGCGTGAAAAGCTCATGCCAATCCTGCTGTTTACCTGAATCTGATTGATCCCTGGTATTTCCATCTCAATGGGATCCTCAATGGTCAGGATATGCTTGGGGGTATCGGCAATCGACTTCAGCAGCGCAAACAACGTGGTGGACTTGCCACTGCCGGTTGGGCCGGTGGCGAGGATCAGCCCGAATGGGCGGAGCATTTGGCGTTGTAGAGCTTCTTGGTCTTGCCCGCGCAGGCCAAGCGTGTTTAGCTCGGCGGAACTCTCCCGATGCAGGATGCGCATCACGATGGATTCGCCATGTGCATTGGGAATGCAGGAAATGCGAAGTTCCCGTGCCAGATGCTCATGGCGGACAGCCATGCGACCATCCTGTGGCATGCGATGAACTGTGACATCCATGCCGGAAAGGATTTTCAGGCGTGCAACGACGCGTTTTTCATGCCACTTGTCCAGAGTGGTTTCTTGCAGAAGCTCTCCGTTGATGCGGTAGGCCAGTATGGTCTTGTCTGCTTGGGGGAGAATGTGAATGTCCGAGGCATTCTTGCGCAGTCCTTCCAAGATGATCTTGTTGACCAAGCGGACAATGGGTACGGCCTCCGAGCCCTTGAGTGCCAGCTGCGTGACCTCGGTCTCCTCGTCTTCCTCTTCCTCATGCAATTGATCGATTTCCAGCCAGTCCTCCGCGCGTCCGCTGGCAAAGAGATCATCAATGTATTGCCGTAATTGGGAGGGAATGGCGATCACCTGGCGAATGCGTCGATTGGTATGAAAACGGATTGCGTCGTATGCATCAATATCAAGAGGGTCGGCGGTGGCTACGGTCAAGGTCGTTTCGTCAATATCGATGGGTAGAACCTGATAACGCATGATGATGTCTTCTTGCAGTTCACTGTGCGCATCGTCATTGATCGGGTATTCGTCCAGATTCACCAAGGGCAGGTGAAACTTAATCGACAATGCCGAAACCAGCGCCTCCTCGGTGATCAAGCCCATCTCGATCAGCAAGTCGCCCAGGCGCTTGTCGTGTCGTTTGCGTTGTTCTGTCAGTGCCAGTTCGAGCTCTTCTGAGTCGATATGGCCACTCTCGATCAACACTTCGCCTAGTTTTGCGCGCATCCATTGCTGGCGTTTCAGCGAATTCTGCAAGTCCTGTTCATTGAGCTTGCCGGATTCGAGCAGGATATGCCCAAGCGGTACCTGGCCTTTACGCTGCTTGTCCAGCGCTTGTTGAACGTCCTCTTTGCCGGTCAGCTTTTCTGCCACCAAAATATCGCCGAGAGGCTTGGCATACTCCACCAGGCAAACACCGCGATGAAAAAAATAGGCGTGCGCAAATGTACTGTCGGTATGGACGGGAAAGGCGTGAAAGCCGCGTGGGTTGAATTCGGTTTTTTGAATCTTGGCACGATAAATCTTTCCATCAAAGGTGGTGATGCGCACTTCGAGCAGGTTGGGTAGCTGCGATTTGAGCATGGCGCCATCCGCCGCGTGCTGAAACAGGATATAGGCAATCTCGTCAAGCAAGATCATACGGCGGCCATGTTTTGTGTGCAGGGGAAGCTCGTTCATGGAAGGCGAGAAATGCGCAATGAACCCATGCAGTGTCTTGCCGTTGAGCAAGATCACTCGCACTCGGAGTCTATCCTTTTTAGCTGGGCTCATGGTCCCCTCCCGAGGTGTGTTGGGATGTTGGCGCTTGCGTGGCTGATGGCCAGAACGCGGCTGAATGCAGTCGCTGCCACCGCCCATCGGTGGGAGGCTTTGAGACACGCAATTGCTGCTCGAGCACCTGGATGTCCGCTTCAGAAATGTCGCGTCCATGCTTCTTTCTAGCGGCAATATTGGCTTTCAGCCTGTTCGTGTCGATATCCAACCAGTAGGCATGGAGTGGCACCCCGCTGGCTTGTTTCAGCGCGTACAGTCCGGCGCGCGCGTCCGGGTGCAGGAAGGTGGCATCGAGAATAACCGAAAAACCTGCCGCCAGACTGCTGCGCGCGGCCTCGAACATTGCGGCATAGGTGCGCCGATGCATTTCCGGGCCATAGCGTTCAAGCTCGGGATGGCGAGCGCTCAAGCGCATCCGCGTGGCGTCGCTGCGAATAATGATGGCGCGTTCCGCACCACAGCCAAGCAGGGCAAGATGGCTTTTGCCGCTGCCCGATGGACCACCGATGGCGTATAGCTTGGGTTGGGCGGTGTGCAGATAGCGCTGAGCCAGTGCATAGTAGGCGCGCGCGTCTTTCCAGTCGCGTTGGTTGGGTGCCTGCTCGTCGGCCAGGATGCATGCCACCTTGCCGCGCACGCTGGCACGGTAGCACAGATACAAGGGAAGCACCGCAAGCCCCGCATAGTCGCCGGTGTATTCCAGATAGCGGGAAAGAAAGCGCAAGCCTAGGTCCGCCCGTTGCTCGGCGTCGCAGTCCATCACCAAAAAGGCGACATCGTTGAGCACATCGATGCAGCGAAGCTCATCGCTGAATTCAATGCAGTCGAAGGGGATGGGATGGCCATCGAGCAACGCGATATTGCCGAGATGTAGATCGCCATGACCGTCACGAATCTTGTCTGCCTGTTGGCGCTGACGCAGTGCACAGCGGCGCTCGTCGAAGACTTTGCGCCAGCCATCGGAGAGTTGCGCGTACTGACTCGACGAGATGACAGCAGGTATGTGCGC
>RFFT01000050.1 GCA_003696795.1 Zetaproteobacteria bacterium
CGGCGGCGCTCGATGTCCACGGCCATGCCGACCAGCGTATTGATCACCGACAGGCCATCCGAGCCCGCCTCGATGACCAGTCTGGCGGTTTCGGCAATATCCGCGCTGTTGGGGGATAGCTTGGTGATCAGCGGTTTGCGGGTCATCGGGCGCATGGCTTCAACGACGCGGGCGGCCATGCACGGATCGTTGCCGAAGTGCACGCCGCCAGCCTTCACGTTTGGACAGCTGATGTTGATCTCGATGGCGGTGACCGGCGAGTCGTCGAAGATGCGTGCCACCTCGGCGTATTCCTCCGGGCTGGTGCCGTTGGCGTTTGCCCAGAATTGTGTTTCGTCGTGCGGCAGGCGCGGCAGGATTTCTTCAACCACCACCCTGGCCCCCGGATTTTGCAGACCGATGGCATTGAGCATGCCCGCCGGCGTTTCATAGATGCGGTGCGGCGCGTTGCCCAGGCGAGGTTCAAGCGTGGTGCCTTTGAGAATGATGGCGCCTACATCGCGATGGCTGTAGCCCTCCACGCGGGTGTATTCGTCGCCGAACCCCACACAGCCGGATAACAGTACCAATGGCGTGTTCAGGCGCAGGCCGGCGAATTCAACGGATAAATCGGGTTGCGCGCTCATGCGCGGATCATAGCCGCCGCGCGCTTGCCCATCCATCGCTTTTGTATCCACTCGGCCAGGCTTCGCGGTCGATGAGCCACCACGCGCGTGTGATGCGCGCCGCCGGCAGCGGTGCTCCGTGCTGAATTCGTCGCAAGGCATGTGTCTTTTGTTCGCCGGTGACCAGGATCAGGCAATGGCGGTGTTGGTTCAGAAGGTGGCTGGTCATGCTCACGCGTTGGGCTGGCGGTTTTGGAGCCTTGGTCACGGGTATGGTCAGGCGCGCGGCGACGGGTTCGAGCTGGCCGGGAAACAGGCTTGCGGTATGGCCGTCTTCACCCATGCCGAGCATCACGAGGTCGAAAGGAAGCGTGCAACGCTCGGCGAGCATCCGTGCGTAGTGCATGGCAGCCTGCCCCGCATCGTCGGCATATGGGATCGCATGGATGTGCGCATCGGGGATCGGTACATGATCGAGCAGAGCGCGGCGCGCCATCGTTTCGTTGCGTTCAGGGTGCCCCCCGGGCAACAGGCGCTCGTCGCCGAACCAGCAATGCGTCTTGTGCCAGGGCAGGGGACAGTCGCGCAGCAGGCGATAGCAGCGTTCCGGTGTCGTGCCGCCGGCCAGCACCCAATGGAATGTCCCGCGCCGCGAAACCGCACGCCGGCAAGCGGTGGCGATGAAACGGGCGGCCCGGACCGCTACCGCCTCGGCCGTTGGCAGGCGCACCCATCGCATAGAGGGGCTCATAGCGTACGCCATCCGCCCTCGTGACCGGCGATCAGCTCGTCCATGCCGGGAATATCCCAGGTTCCAGCCGGATAGAGCGTGATTTTGCGTGTCTCACTCCAAACATCCATGATCGGGGCAACCACTTTCCAGGCCTCTTCCACTTCATCGGCGCGGTTGAACAGCGTGGCATCCCCGAGCAGTACATCGTAGAGCAGGGTTTCATACGCCTCGGGCAAGCTTTCATCATGTTCAACGTACGGTGCGTCCAATTGCAGCGGATGCAGGCGCATGGTCAGTCCTGGTTTCTTGGCATTCAGACCGAGGCTCATGCCCGCATTGGGTTGCAGGCGGAACACCAATTCGTTGGGGACAATGGTCGAGGAGGTATGCTTGAACATATTGAGCGGCGCCTGACGGAAGCGGATCGCGATCTCGGAGACGCGAGAGGGCAGGCGCTTGCCCGTGCGCAGGAAGAACGGTACGCCCTGCCAGCGCCAGTTGTCGATATATAGCTTCAGGGCGACGAAGGTTTCGGTGTTCGAGTCGTGCGCCACATCCTTTTCCCAGCGATAGCCACGCACCGGTTCGCCATCGATCATGCCCGCGCCGTATTGGGCGCGAACGGCATGCGTGCGGACTTCATCCGGCGTCATGCGATGAATGGATTGCAGCACCTTGATCTTCTCGTTGCGCACGGCGGTTGCATTGATCTTGGCGGGTGGTTCCATCGCGACCAGGGCCATCAGCTGCAACAGGTGATTCTGCACCATGTCGCGCAAGGCGCCGGCTTTTTCATAATACTTGCCGCGATATTCGATGCCAATGCGTTCGGCCACGGTGATTTGCACATGGTCGATATAGTTTCGGTTCCACAATGGTTCGAGTACCGCGTTGGCAAAGCGGAAGGCGAGTAGGTTCTGCACGCTTTCCTTGCCCAGGTAATGGTCGATGCGGTAGATCTGCGATTCATTGAAATAGGACAACAGGCATCGATTCAGTTGGCGTGCGCTGTCCAGGTCCATGCCGAAAGGCTTTTCGATGATCAGGCGTCGCCAGCCTGCCTCCTCCCTCGTGAGTCCGGCGCGATGCAGGTTGCGTGCGGTGAGATGGTAATAGGCGGGCGGAATCGCGAAATAGAACAGCGCATTTTTTGATGTGTCGCTGTCCTCCACGATGCGCGACAGACGCACATAGGTCTCCGGATCTTCCAGGTCCCCGAGCAGGGGATGCAACATGCGCGCAAAGCCCTGCCAAAGCTGTGCATCGGCCAGCGTATCCGGAGCATATTGCAACAGTGCGGCATGAACATGTTCGCGCCAGCGTTCCGCATCTTCCGGTTGGCGAACGACGCCAATGATCCGGCTGCTTCGCGCGATCAGGTTCCAGCGATACATATGAGCCAGTGCGGGCAGCAGCTTGCGCTTGCTCAGGTCGCCGGAGGCGCCGAAGATCACAATGTCCGCATCGTCGGGGCGGGCGATGGCGCTGATGCTCATGATTGTCCATCCGCGGGCTTGATCGTATGTCCACCGAACCCGGCGCGCATGGCATTGACGATTTTTCCCGCGTAGCTGTCTTTTTGCCGGCTACGGAAACGCATTTGCAAGGCCAATGCCAGCACGGGGGTGGGCACATCCAGGTCAATGGCCTCGTGCACGGTCCAGCGCCCCTCGCCGGAATCGTCCATCCAGTCGGAAAGCGCAGCGAGATCCGCATCCTGTTCCAATGCATCGCCAATCAGGTCCAACAGCCAGGAGCTGACCACCGAGCCGTGCTGCCAGACACGCGCGATCTGATGCATGTCCAGTGCGAATTC
This sequence comes from Zetaproteobacteria bacterium, assembly GCA_003696795.1. Classification (GTDB taxonomy): domain Bacteria; phylum Pseudomonadota; class Zetaproteobacteria; order Mariprofundales; family Mariprofundaceae; genus J005. The sequence goes on from RFFT01000050.1 coordinate 3,155, forward strand.
CCGCTTGTGTTTCATGATCTCGAATCCTTCCGCAAACGCCTGCATCATGCCGTACTCGATGCCGTTGTGGACCATCTTGACGAAATGTCCGGCACCGACCGGCCCGACATGTGCCCATGCCTTGCCCTGGTTTGCGGCCAGAGCCGTGAGGGCGGGGGCGATGCGCTCGATGGCGCGCGCCTCGCCGCCGGCCATCAGCGAATAGCCGTTTTTGAGTCCCCACACGCCGCCCGAAGTGCCGCAATCGACGAACAGGATGCCTTTGCGCGCGAGTTTCGCTGCGCGACGTTGGCTGTCTCGATAGTTCGAGTTGCCACCGTCGATCAAGAGATCGTCCGCGGCCAGTCCGGCCTTGAGCAGCCCGTCGATCGTGTCCTCGACATAGCGATGCGGCACCATGATCCAGATCGCACGCGGTGCGGGCAGTGCCTCGATCAGGGCATCAAGGCTGGGTACGGCCTGGACGCCGGGAAGTTCGTGTTGGAGCCGTTCGCCCGGCGCGGGATCGACATCGAATACGGTAAGCGTATGCCCCGCACGACTCAGTCGGCGAACCATGTTGCCGCCCATGCGGCCCAAACCGATCATTGCTAGATGCATGTAAAACTCCTGTTCCTTACGGTCGGCGCTGCCCGGCCATCAAAGATACTGGCCGTCGATGCGCATGCTTCATAGCATGCGCGCAATCGCGGATCGAGGCAAGGAGAGCGTGGATGGCCGATTATCAATACATCTATACCATGCAGGGCGTGGGCAAGGTCGTGGCAGGTGGCCGGCATATCCTCAAGGACATCTATTTGTCGTTTCTGCCGGGCGCGAAGATCGGCGTGCTGGGCCTGAATGGGGCGGGCAAGTCGACCTTGCTGCGTATCATGGCCGGGGTGGATACCGATATTGTTGGCGAGGCAAGGCCCGCCCCTGGTGTGCGCATCGGCTATTTGCCGCAGGAGCCGGAATTGAATCCGGATAAGGACGTGCGCGGCAACGTCGAGGAAGGGGTGGCCGAGACCAAGGCGCTGCTCGATCGGTTCAACGAGATTTCGGCCCGGTTCGCGGAGCCGATGAGCGACGAGGAAATGAACGCGTTGATCGAGGAACAGGGGCGATTGCAGGACCAGATCGATGCGGCCGATGCGTGGGATCTGGATCGCAAGCTGGAGATCGCCGCCGATGCGTTGCGCTTGCCGGACTGGAATGCCGATGTGCGCACTTTGTCCGGCGGTGAGAAACGGCGCGTGGCCCTGTGCCGTTTGCTGTTGTCGAATCCGGACATGTTGTTGCTCGATGAGCCGACCAACCATCTGGATGCGGAGTCCGTGGCCTGGCTGGAGCGGTTTTTGCACGATTACAAGGGAACGGTCGTGGCGGTCACCCATGATCGCTATTTCCTGGACAATGTGGCGGGTTGGATTCTGGAACTGGATCGGGGGCAGGGCATCCCGTTCGAGGGCAACTATTCGGCGTGGCTTGCGCAAAAGGAGCGGCGGCTCGCCATCGAGGAAAAACAGGAAACGGCCAGGCGCAAGGCGATCCAGCACGAGCTGGAGTGGGTGCGCGCCGGCGCGAAAGGTCGCCATGCGAAGTCCAAGGCGCGACTCAAGGCGTTCGATGAGTTGGTCAGCCGGGAGGTGGAGGAGCGCAATGCGACCAAGCAGATCTACATTCCGGTGGCCGAACGTCTGGGGGATGTGGTCATTCGCGCCGAGCATGTGCGCAAGGGCTTTGGCGAGCGTATCCTGATGGAGGACCTGAACTTCAACCTGCCGCGCGGCGGCATCGTCGGCGTGATCGGTGCCAACGGCGCGGGCAAGACCACCTTGTTCCGCATGATCACCGGAGAACAGCGGCCCGATGCGGGAACGCTCACGATCGGGGAGACGGTGCAGCTATCCTATGTCGATCAGACGCGCGATGCGCTGGACCCTGAGAAAACCGTTTGGGAGGAGATTTCGGGCGGTGCCGATACGATTCGGCTGGGACGCATCGAGGTGTCCAGCCGCGCCTATTGCGGTCGCTTCAACTTCAAGGGGAGCGATCAGCAGAAGAAGATCAAGGTGCTCTCCGGCGGCGAGCGGAATCGGGTGCATTTGGCGAAGATGCTGAAAAGCGGTGGCAATGTATTGCTGCTGGACGAGCCCACGAATGATCTCGATGTGGAAACCCTGCGCGCGCTTGAGGAGGCGCTGCTCGATTTTGCCGGCTGTGCGGTCGTGATTTCGCATGACCGCTGGTTCCTCGATCGTGTGGCGACGCACATCCTGGCCTTTGAAGGCGAGGGGCGCGTGGAGTGGTTTGAGGGCAACTTTGCCGAATATGAGGCGGACAAGAGGAAGCGGCTGGGCGAGGCGGCTTGCCAACCGCATCGAATCAAGTACAAACGACTGGTCGTTTGAGTCCGCCTATTCGATTTCGATCAGGCATTCGTCCGGATTTACGTTGTCGCCTTCGGCCACATGGATGGCCTTGACGGTGCCGGATACCGGCGCATGCACCGGATTTTCCATCTTCATGGCCTCGACCACCAGCACGGTCTGGCCGGCTTCGACCCGGTCGCCTTCGCGCACGTTGACGGCCACGATGCGGCCCGGCATCGGGGTCGTGACATCGGAGTCCTTCGTTGCTTTCGGGCGTTTGGACCCCTTGGATGCCTTGCGGGCGTCGATATTGCCATCGGCGGTGGGCAGCACCTCGGTCAGTGTTTCCACCATGACCTCTTCCAGCACGTTGTCGACCTTGACATAGAACGGGCGCAGGGCGTCGCTCTTGTGGCCGGAGCCTTCGATCTTGATGTGGTATTCCTCACCGTGGATCGTGATGTTGAATTCGGTCGGGGCCAAGGTCGGCACGATGGCTGATTCCTGGCCTTCCGTTTTCTCGGTGGGCGCATCGAGCGGTTCGGGCTTCAGTTGTCCGCTTTCCCGTTCATTGAAGAATTCCAGCGCAATGGTCGGGAACAGCGCATAGGACAGCACGTCTTCCACCGACTTGGCCTTGTCGCCGATTTCGCGCGTAAGTCCGTCCAATTCCGGCTCGAGCAGGTCGGCAGGGCGCACGCTAATCGGTTCTTCATCGCCCAGCGCTAGCTTGCGCACCTCTTCGTTGACCTCGCCCAGCGGCTTGCCGTACATGCCCTTGAGATAGGACTTGGTTTCATTGGTGATGACCTTGTATTTGTTGCCGGAAATGATGTTCAGCACGGCTTGGGTGCCGACGATCTGACTGGTCGGCGTGACCAGCGGGGGATAGCCAAAGTCCTTGCGCACACGCGGGATTTCCTCCAGCACCTCGTCCATGCGGTCCAGCGCGCCCTGATCGCGCAACTGGTTGGCCAGGTTGGAGATCATGCCGCCTGGAATCTGGTTCACGAACACGCGCGTATCGACGCCGGTCACGTGTGATTCGAAGCGCGCGTACTTCTTGCGCACCTCTTTGAAATAGCTGGCGATGTCCTGCAGCAGTTCGATATCCAGTCCGGTGTCATAGGCTCCGCCCTGGAACGCGGCGACCATGGCCTCGGTGGCCGGATGCGAAGTGCCGCCAGCCAGCGGTGAAATGGCGGTGTCGATGATGTCGCAGCCGGCATGCACGGCTTCCCATTGTACCATTTCGGCCACACCGCTGGTGGCATGACAGTGTAGATGGATCGGGATCTCGATGGTGTCTTTCAGTGCGCTTACCAATTCACGGGCCGCGGCGGGCGTCAGCAGGCCGGCCATATCCTTGATGGCCAGCGTGTCGCAACCCATGTCTTCGAAGCCGCGCGCCAGATCCAGGAAATGCTGCAGCGTGTGCACCGGGCTTACCGTGTAGCTGATCGCGCCTTCGGCATGTCTGCCGTTGAGTTTGACCTGCTTGATGGCCACCCGCACATTACGCAAATCGTTCATCGCGTCGAAGATGCGGAACACATCTACCCCGTTGGCTGCGGCCATATCCACGAACTTTTTGACCACGTCGTCGGCATAGTGGCGATAGCCGAGCAGGTTTTGCCCGCGCAGCAGCATCTGCAGCGGTGTGTTGGGCAATGCCTTCTTCAGTTCGCGCAGGCGTACCCACGGATCTTCCTTCAGGTAGCGCAGGCAGGTGTCGAAGGTTGCGCCGCCCCAGGCCTCGATGGACCAGAAGCCCACTTTGTCGAGCTTGTCGCAGATCGGCAGCATATCGTCCAGGCGCATGCGCGTGGCCAGCAGCGATTGGTGGCCGTCGCGCAATGCTAGTTCTGTCACCGCAAGTTTCTTGTTGCTCTGGGTCATAAGGTTCTATCTCCTACAGTCCGGCATGCACGGCAATGGCGACCGCCACCGCGGCGGCGATATCTTCGCGCGCCTCGTATGCCTTGTATTCGAGTAATTCGGGATGTTGGTCCAGAAATCCCGTGTGGAACGAACCCTTCGCAAATACGTCGGAGCTGGCGACATGGCGATAGAACGGCAATGTCGTGCGAACGCCACGGATGTCATACTCGTCCAGTGCGCGAATCGCGCGCCGTACGGCCTGCTGCCAGTCCAGGCCCCACACGGTCAATTTGGCGCACATCGAATCATAGAAGGGCGGAATTTCATAGCCGGCATAGACACAGCCATCGACGCGCACCCCGAGCCCGCCCGGCGAATGATAACGGGTGATCTTGCCGGGAGTGGGAAGAAAACCGTTTTTGGGATCCTCGGCATTGATGCGAAACTCGATGGCGAACCCCTTGTGGCTTATCTCTTCCTGCGTGAACGAGAGAGGCTCCCCTGCGGCGATTGCAATCTGCTGGGCGACAATGTCCACCCCGGTGATGGCCTCGGTGATCGGATGTTCGACCTGCAGGCGCGTGTTCATTTCCATGAACCAGAAGTTATGGTCCTTGTCCACCAGAAATTCGACCGTGCCCGCATTGACGTAATTGACCGCCTTCGCCGCGCGGACCGCGATGTCGCCCATCCTTGCGCGCAGAGATTCGTCGAGAAAGCTGCTTGGCGCGATTTCAATCAATTTCTGGTTGCGCCGCTGAATCGAGCAGTCCCGCTCGAACAGATGCACGACATTGCCATGCTGGTCGGCGAGAATTTGAAATTCGATGTGATGCGGCTCGACAATGCATTTCTCCATGAACAATTCGCCATTGCCAAACGCGGCCATGGCCTCACGCTGGGTGATCTCGAAGTTTTCCCGCAACTGATCTTCATTGTCGCAACGCCGAATCCCGCGCCCGCCGCCGCCGGCCGCCGCCTTCAGCATGACCGGATACCCCATTTCGCGTGCACAGGCCAGCGCCTCGTCGATGTTCGCCAACGCCCCGTCCGACCCGGGGATAACGGGCACACCGGCGGCAATCATGGCTTCGCGCGCTTTGGTTTTGCTGCCCATGTCGCGAATCGCTTGAGGTGTCGGGCCGATATAAGTCAGGCCGGCATTGATTACCGTCTCGGCGAATTCGGGGTTCTCGGATAGAAAGCCGTAGCCTGGGTGTACGGCATCGCAGCCGGCATCCAGCGCGATATTCACGATTCGATGGATGTTCAAATAGCTCTTGACGGGGTCGGGGCCGATCATGACCGCGCGGTCCGCCTTCTTGACATGCAATGCATGCGCGTCCGCCTCCGAATAGATCGCGACGCTCTCGATGCCGAGTTCCTGGCATGAACGAATGATGCGAATCGCGCATTCGCCACGGTTGGCAATCAGAATGCGTTTGAACAATGGGCCACTCCTTTCCCCGAAAAAAGGATGGGCATGATAGCGGCAAAGTGTCGCGATGACAAACCGAACACGCCGCGCGCGGGCATGCGGTTGGTATGCAACTTATTTATTTTTCGGGTGTTTTTTCGGGCCTTAGCTCGGCGGCGTGGCTCAGGACATAATCGTGGAACGCTTGGCTGACCGGTGAAAAGTGCCGGTCCTTGCGGTAGACCAGGTACCAATGGCGCATGATGGGCAATCCCTCCACGTTGAGCACGACCAGGCGGTTGAGCGCAAGTTCCATTTCCAGCGTGTGCATGGAAACCACACCCAGTCCAAGACCAGCCTGCACCGCTTGCTTGATGGCCTCCGAAGAATTCATTTCAATGCTCTGCGGTCGATCGAACTCATGCGTGCTCAGGAAGCGTTCAACTGCGGCGCGCGTACCGGAGCCGATTTCGCGAATGATGAAGTTTTCACGCGCAACCTCATGCAGACGAATCATGTCCTTGCGCTGCGCCAGCGGATGGGTGGGGGCGGCGATGATGACCAGTGGGTTTTCCATGAAGATTTCGGAAGCCAGCGGCATCGTGGCCGGGGGTTCGCCCATGATGACCAGGTCTGTGGTGTTGTTGGCCAGGGCATCGAGCAATCCGGCACGGTTGGCCACCTTCAGACTGATCTGAATGTCCGGATATTCGCGGCAGAAACCGGCGAGCATTTTCGGGGTGAAGTAATTCGCGGTCGAGGCCATGGTCAGGTGCAGGCGGCCACGGCGAATGCCGCGCAGGGCCTCCATGCTTTGCTGGGTTTCCTCAAGTTGAATCTGAATGTTGCGCGCATGGCGCAAAAGCTCCCGGCCCGCGTCGGTGAGTTGGATCTGTTTGCCGATGCGGTCGAACACCGGCATGCCGATCTCCGCTTCCAATTGCTTGATTTGCATCGAGACAGCCGGTTGGGTCAGGTACAAGGCCTTGGCGGCGCGGGTGTAGCTTTGCTGTTCGGCCACGACGCGGAAGATCTGAAGCTGTTTGAGGGTCAGGCGCATGCGTTTTTACCATAAGTCAAAATTATGGGAGGCATTATAAGCCTTGATTTTACATGATGGAAGGGCGCCTCCATACTTGCCACCATGATGCGAGCGGCGCAGTCTCGTATCGGCTTAGAGGGAGGATGAGACTCCCCGGAAATTTCAAACGCGCAAGGGGATATATTATGGCATTAGACCAATCCAATCGTTATGCGGATCTGAGCCTCAAGGAAGAGGATCTGATCGCCGGCGGCCGGCATCTGCTGGTAGCCTATCGTCTGAAGCCTGCGGAAGGACATGGCTTCCTGGCTACG
>RFFT01000012.1 GCA_003696795.1 Zetaproteobacteria bacterium
CGATCACGACGGTGACGGTATCCTGGATAAAGACGGGCACCCATTCAGGTTCACGATTCTGACCAACAACGGCAACAAACAGCGTGCCAACGCCGCTGCCATCATCCAGCAACGATTGAAGCGGGTGGGCATCGAGGTTCACATCCGGCTCGTGGAATGGTCCGCATTCATCGAGCATTTCATCAACAAACACAATTTTGACGCGGTGATTCTCGGCTGGTCGCTGTCGCCCGATCCCGATCAATTTTTCATCTGGCACTCCTCCCAGAACGGGCCGCGCCAATTCAACTTCCTGTCCTACCGCAATCCACGCGTCGATCAGGCGCTCGAACGGGCGCGGCGCACCTTCGATCGCGGCGCACGCAAGCAATGGTACGACCGGATGCAAGAAGAAATCTTCAAGGATGTGCCGATGGTCTTCCTGTATGCCCCCTATTCCTTGCCGGTCATGCACAAACGCATCCGCGGCATCAAGCCCGCGCCCGCAGGCATTGGCTACAATAGCGAACACTGGTATGTACCCAAACCGCTGCAAAAATACCATGTCACGGCGATCACGCCGTAGCCGCGAAGGAGGCCTTGCATGTCGCGCATACTGATTTTCGCGGGTGTGTTGTTATTGTTGCTCGGTCTGCTCTGGCCCTGGCTTACCCGTTTGCCGCTATTTCATCTGCCCGGCGATATTGTTGTGGAACGGGACAATTTCCGTTTTTACTTTCCGATCACGACCTCCATCGTGATCAGCATCGTACTCTCACTCATTTTCTGGTTGCTACGCCGATAGGCCAGGCAACGGCTTCCACCCCACCCGCAACCCGGCTAGCCTGCCGGCAATGAGAATGTACCTGGTCAAGCGCCTGCTCGGGATGATTCCATTGTTGCTTGGCATCACGATCATTTCGTTCGGCATGATGCACTTGGCTCCCGGCGAGCCCAGCGTCGTCGGACAAGAGTTCAACCCGAAGATATCCGCCGAGGACATTCAGCGGCTACGCAGTTATTACGGTCTGGACAAACCGCTGTACGAGCAATACTGGGACTGGCTGAAACGCCTGGCCGTACTCGATTTCGGGCAATCCTTCTCAGCGGACGGACGTGACGTGTTGGACAAGATTCGCGAGCGCCTGCCAGTGACTTTGTGGATCAACGTCCTGGCCATGCTATTGATCATGCTCATCGCCATCCCGCTGGGCGTTGCCAGCGCGGTGCACCGGGATTCCTGGTTCGATCGCCTGACTACCGTCCTGGTATTCATCGGCTTTGCGATCCCCGCCTTCTGGCTTGGGCTGCTGCTGATGATCTGGTTGGGCGTCAATCATAACTGGCTGCCCATCTCTGGCCTGCATGATTACAACTGGCGGCACATGAGCTGGCTGGACCGGCAACTCGACCTCCTGAGACATCTGATCATTCCGGTGTTCGTATCCGCCATCGGGGGGCTAGCCGGCATGAGCCGATTCATGCGCAGCGGCATGCTGGAGGTAATCCGTGCGGACTACATCACCACCGCACGCGCAATGGGCTTCCCCGAATCGACCATCCGCTACCGCCTGGCCCTAAAGAACGCCTTGTTGCCGATCATCACGCTGCTGGGACTCTCCGTGCCGGGACTGATCGGCGGCTCGGTGATCGTCGAGCAACTGTTCTCGTTGCCGGGCATGGGGCTGTTGTTCTATGAAGCGGTGCTGTCGCGTGACTATCCGCTGGTCATGGGCATAACTGTCATTGGCGCGGTACTCACCCTGCTGGGCAATCTGATTGCGGACATCGCCTATGCCTGGGCGGACCCACGCGTACGACGTGGACTGAAATCATGATTCGTCATCCCATGGTCCTGGCGGGCGGACTGATTGTCGCGTGCATGGCTCTGCTCGCCTTGTCCGCACCGTGGCTAGCCCCCTACGATCCCCAGCGCATCGATGTCCATGCCATTTTGCTGCCGCCATCCTGGGAGCATCCCTGTGGCACCGACACGCTGGGGCGCGACGTCTTCTCGCGCATGCTGTACGGCGCTCGCATCTCGCTCGCGGTGGGCCTGGTGGCGGTAGGCATCTCGCTGGCCATCGGAATCGTGATCGGATCGTTGGCAGGCTTCTATGGCCGCCACGTCGATAGCGCCCTGATGCGCCTGACCGATATGGTGCTGTGCTTTCCCACTTTTTTCCTGATCCTCGCTGTGATCGCGTTCCTCGAACCCTCGATCTGGAATATCATGATCGTGATCGGCGCCACCTCGTGGATGGGCGTGGCCAGGCTGGTTCGCGCGGAGTTCTTGAGCCTGCGCGAACGCGAGTTCATGCTGGCGGCCGAGGCGCTGGGCGTCTCCCCCTGGCGCCAGATCACTCATTACCTGCTGCCCAACGCGATGGGTCCGATTTTGGTGAGCGCCATTCTCGGCATTGCGGGCGCGGTGCTGCTTGAGTCCGGGCTGTCCTTCCTCGGCCTGGGTGTGCAGCCGCCCGACGCCTCCTGGGGCAACATTCTGACCGAGGGCAAGGACAATATTCAGTTGGCCTGGTGGCTGTCGCTGTTTCCGGGGCTTGCCATCCTGATCACCGTCCTGGGCTACAACCTGCTTGGCGAGGGGCTGCGCGACGTGCTGGATCCCAAGCGATGAATACGCATGAAGATTATATGCGACTCGCGCTGCGCCAGGCCGAACTGGCCGCCCGGCAAGGTGAAGTGCCGGTGGGGGCGGTGCTCGTGGTCTCCGGTCGCCTGTTCGCCGCGCACAATACGCCCATCGCCACCCACGATCCGTCCGCGCATGCCGAAATGCGGGCGATCCGCGCCGCCTGCGCGGCCCTCGGCAACTACCGCCTGAATGGAGCCACCCTGTACGTCACGCTGGAGCCTTGCTGCATGTGCGCCGGAGCGATCATTCATGCGCGCATCGGACATCTGGTCTATGGCGCACGCGACCCGAAAACGGGCGCGGTGGCATCGCTCTATCAACTCCTGAGCGACCGAAGGTTGAATCATCGACCAACCATCACCGAAGGCGTGCTCGCCGATTCCTGCGGCGCCGTGTTGAAGGCATTCTTCCGCCAGCGTCGACGCACCACTAACGGCGACGCGCAAGCATGAACTGTCCTGAACGGATGCGCATGTCGCCAGCAATGCTCTCCGCCGCCACTGAAGCGATAAAACGCAAAGCCTTCGCGCTTGCGCGCGCGTGCGCGATCAGCTCATCATAATTGCGATAGAAAAAACGCCGCTCTGCGACATGAATCGTGGTCATATAATCGATGCCCAGTTCGAGTTTGGGCACGTCTTCAGGATCATAGCCGACATTATACACATTGGATGCAATCGTTCGCCTGCTCTTGGTGGACACCAAATCCGCGGCCACAATCATTCCCGGCCGATAGGGCTTGAACGGCGAGGCGGAATAATAACCAAAGCGTTTGATCTGCACATGAAGCAGCGCATCCACCCCGCGCAATTCGGGCGCACCCTTGCGATATGCAGCCTGCGCCTGCCAATAATTCATCTTCAAATCACGCACGCGATAGCCAAGGTGGCGCAACCGGCGCTTGATTCTGTTGCGCAGGCGCGCCAAACACTCGCGATGCAGCTTGGGGTTGGCGCGCGCATATTCCACACGGTGATATTCCTGCACCATCTGCTGCACCAGCCGCGCGCTCAGCCCAATAATCGCATACATGGGATTCTCCCGACGCACATCAAGCTTGCGGGACACATCAAACGTCGGCAGACCGATCACCTTGGGGGTCTTTCCCTGGGCTTGGTGCAAAGGAACCGGCGCCTTGTGCGTAGCGCAGGCTGACAGCGAGCCAAGCAACAAAATCAAGGCAGGCCACAAGCCAGAGCGTGATATATGCTGCAAAACTCCCTCCACCATTGACTGTTGGAGGAAGCCTTGCCCATCCCACGCTTCACCTCTGTGATCCCGAACACACTACGGACAAGGAATCACAGGCGACCGAGCCTGGGTAATGGCCCCACCAGCGGACGGAGATACTCCAGCCAACCGGCTGTCACATCATTGCCCGCGTCGGCGATCCATTCGTCGCGCATCGACCTCGTCTTCCGCGCGACACTGGACAAGGGTGTGATAAAGTACTCGCTCGCATACGGCGTATTGCCAAGACGTCGAATAGCCACCGACCCGGGCACACCCTGGGCAACGGCATGCTGTACGGCAAACGCGCCAACCTCGCGCGCCTCTCGCGCATCGACCTCGGATACGATGGTCGGGAAACTGCGTTGCAGATAGCCGAAGGTATCCGCACGCACCCGAACTTTACCGCCGGCAAAAGATTCCTTGATATGCCGGGCAAGAAAATCACCCAGCGCACCGGTACCCGACAATTGAACATTGCCATGGGAGTCCCGCTCCCCGGTAGTCAGAATCGGCTGTCCATCGGCATCGGCCACGCCCTCGGACACCGCCACCACACAGCGCCCCAATTCCTCATAGACACGCCGCACATCGGCGACAAAGCGCGACATCTCGAACGCGCGCTCCGGCAGGTAGATGAGATGCGGACCATCGCCAGACTGTTGACGGGCCAGCGCGGATGCGGCGGTCAAAAAACCCGCATGCCGTCCCATCACGACATTGATCTTGATCCCCGGGAGCGCGGCATTGTCTCGATCGTCACCCATAAACGCCAATGCCACAAAGCGCGCGGCTGAGGCAAATCCCGGGCAGTGATCCGTGACTCGTAAATCGTTGTCGATGGTCTTCGGAATATGCACGGTGCAGAAGTCATAATCGGCCTCGCTCGCCATCTGCGCGATAATGTGCGCGGTCTCCGCCGAATCGTTGCCACCGATATAGAAGAAATAGCGCACATCATGCTTGCGAAACACCTCGAACACGCTCGCGCACTCTTCCCGGCCAGGCTTTAGACGCACCGATCCCAACGCCGCAGCCGGGGTTGCGGCCACCCGCTCAAGCGTTGCGCTGTCATGCGCGCTCAAGTCCACGAAATCCTCACGCATAATGCCGGCGATGCCATGTCTTGCTCCCAGAACCCCCGTGATCGCCCGCTGTTCCCGCGCCGCCAGCACCGCGCCGACCAGGGACTGATTGATCACCACGGTTGGCCCTCCCGACTGGCCAATGACCATCTTGCCGCTGAATGCCATCGCAACCTCCTTACTCTCTAATCGCGCTCATGGTATCCCAAAGCCAAGCGTCTGTCTTCCTTGCTTTCATGGAAAGGCGTATCCCATTAGGCTCGCTGCCATGGACCATGACCGAACCATCATCGGAATCTTGCGATCGGCGGGCCAACAGATCATCCGCCCCGCCCTCGCCAGCCACACGCAAGGCGGAATCAAAGGCGATGGCTCGGTGGTCACCGAGGCCGACCTGGCCTGCCAGCAATATGTGGCGCAAGCTCTCGCCGCATTGACCCCCGACATCGCTTTTCTGGGCGAGGAGATGAGTCTCCGCGCGCAGACCGGATGCATCGCCAAGGGAGGGCGGTATTGGTGCCTCGATCCGCTGGATGGAACGAGCAATTTTGTCGCGGGCTTCCCGATGTGCGCCATTTCCCTCGCCTTGATTGAGGATGGGTATCCCGTTGCCGCTTACATTCACGACCCAATCCGTGATGAGACATTCACCGCCAGACGCGGCCAGGGTGCGCGCTGCAATGATGAACATTTGCGCTGCGCCCCACCCGTCCCGCCTTCGGAGGCAATCGGATTCATCGACTTCAAGCGTCTCTCTCCCGTCGTGGCCGGTATCTTGCTGGAACAGGGACATTATCGCAGCCAGCGCAATCTCGGCTCCTGCGCGCTGGAGTGGGCCTGGCTGGCGGCAGGCAGGGCGCATTTCATCATTCATGGCGGCGAGAAGTTGTGGGACTTTGCCGCCGGCGCCCTGCTCGCCCAGGAAAGTGGCTGCGTAAGTGGTGATTTCGATGCCCGCTCCCTTTTCCCCTACCAAGACATTTCCTCATCGATATTGGCGTGTTGCACGCCTGCATTGCAGCAATATTTCAGCGCCCTGCTCAACCGCGGCCCGCAGTCGTCCAACTGACCCTGCGGACGGGTAAGGTGCAACCTTGCCTTGTCTCTACAACCCATCGATATTTCAGAAGGAATAGCGAAAGGCGCATGGCGCTCGATTTTTGCGCATGATTTGGCTAGCATGCTGCCGCAAAATTCACGGAGGGGTGCGAATCATGGCAACGAAAGTCAGCGACCTGAAAATCGAATTGGTGGAAGTGTGCGAAGCCGCGGCACGCGCGTGCGCTCCATTTGTCGGTTCGGGCAAAAAGGATGAAGGCGATGGCCTGGCGGTCGATGCCATGCGTGCCCGTATCAATCAAGTTGGCATGAAAGGCATGATCGTGATCGGAGAAGGCGCCAAGGACGAGGCGCCCGCTCTTTACGATGGCGAGCAAGTGGGGACGGGCGAAGGGCTTGGTGTCGATATTGCCGTCGATCCGATCGAAGGCACGAACCTTTTCGCCAAGGATATGCCGGGCTCGATCTGTACGCTGGCCGCCGCTCCCGAAGGGGCGATGTATCGCCCGGGCTCCTGCTTCTATATGGACAAGCAGGTATATCCCAAAGCCGCAAGAGGAAAAATCGACCCGGAAGCGCCGGTAGCCGATCGCTTGCGCCAACTGGCCGACGCTCTTGGCAAGGAGGTGTCCGAGATCAAGGTGTTCGTGCTGGACAAGCCCCGCCACAAACAATTGCTGGCCGAGATCTATGGCGCCGGTGCCAAGGTTCGTTTGGCGACCGATGGCGATGTCAACGGCGCCATTCAGGCCATCCTGAACATGGGCTGCGATGCCCTGTTCGGTATTGGCGGCACACCCGAGGGAATTGTCACCGCTTGCGCGGCGCGCGCCATGGGTGCGGAAATGTTCGGTCGCATGGCGCCGCAAAAGGATTTCGAGATCGAGGCTTGCAAGAAGGAAGGACTGGACACCACGCGCATCATCACCCGTGATGAACTGGTCACCAGCGATGACGTGCTGTTTATCGCCACCGGCCTGACCAGCGGCGCCTATGTCCATCATGTCAAAACGGGAACGGATAGTTTCGGGCGCTACATGACCACCGACACGATCGTGTTGGATGGAGGTATTGGGAACATTCGGCGCGTACAGACGACGGTTCATGTTTGAGAATAAGGTTTGCTTATATTCTCTATAACCATCACTAATTAGCTTTTATACTAAAAACACGTAAGGTCCGATGCGAATTGGACCAATCCACAAAGGGGAACGATAAATGAAGAACAATCGCAAATACTTGGCCAACGCCGTGCGCGTCCTGTCCATGGATGCCGTGCAAAAGGCCAATTCCGGCCACCCCGGCGCCCCGATGGGCATGGCGGATATCGCCGAGGTGTTGTGGAACGACTTCCTCAAGCACAATCCAAACAATCCAAAATGGTGCGATCGCGACCGGTTCATTCTGTCCAACGGCCATGGCTCGATGCTGATCTATTCCCTGCTGCATCTGTCCGGCTATGACCTGCCCATGGATGAAATCAAGCGCTTCCGGCAGTTGCACTCCAAGACTCCGGGCCATCCTGAGTATGGCTATACTCCCGGCGTGGAAACCACGACCGGCCCGCTCGGCCAGGGGATCACCAACGCGGTGGGCATGGCCATTGCGGAGCGCATGCTGGCCGCCCAATTCAACAAGCCCGGCCACGAGATCGTGGACCACTATACCTATGTATTCCATGGTGACGGCTGCTTGATGGAAGGCATCAGCCATGAGGCGGCATCGCTTGCCGGCACGTTGGGACTGGGCAAACTGATCTATTTCTGGGATGACAATGGCATCTCGATCGATGGCGAGGTCGAGGGTTGGTTCACCGACGACACGCCCGCCCGCTTCGAGGCCTATGGCTGGCAAGTGATTCGCAACGTCAATGGACACGATGCCGATGAGATCAAGGCGGCCATTGAAGCGGCTCGTGCAAACACCGAGCAGCCCACCCTGATCTGCTGCAAGACCATTATCGGATACGGCAGCCCGAACAAAGCCGGCAGCCACGACTGTCATGGCGCACCGCTTGGCGAGGAAGAAGTGGCCTTGGTGCGCAAGGAATTGGGCTGGGAACATGAACCGTTCGTGATCCCCGACGATGTCTATGCCGGCTGGGATGCGCGCGAAAAAGGCGCTGCCGCCGAGGCCGAATGGCAGGCCAGGTTCGAGGCCTATCGCGCCGAGTATCCAGAACTCGCCGCCGAGTTCGAACGCCGCCAGGCGGGCGAGCTGCCGGCCAACTGGGAACAAACGATGACCGACTGGATCAACCAGCTGCGCAACGAGAAGCCGGGCTGGGCTACCCGCGTGGCCTCCGGTAAGACCATTGCAACGATTGCAAAGGCGTTGCCCGAACTGGTCGGCGGTTCTGCGGACCTGGCCCCATCCAACAACACCAAATGGCCGGAGGCCGTAGCCTTCTCCAAAGAAACGCCGCATGGCAACTACATCCACTATGGCGTGCGCGAGTTCGGCATGAGCCACATTATGAATGGACTTGCCCTGCACGGCGGTGTGATCCCGTTCGGGGGCACCTTCCTGATGTTTTCGGAGTATGCGCGCAATGCGATTCGCATGGCCGCCTTGATGAAGGTGGGCACGATTTTCGTCTACACGCATGACTCGATCGGTCTGGGCGAGGATGGGCCGACCCATCAGCCGGTTGAACAGCTTGCCACCCTGCGCATGATTCCGCGCATGCAGACCTGGCGTCCGTGCGACGCGGTCGAGGCTGCCGTGGCCTGGAAATGCGCGGTCGAGCGGCGTGATTGTCCGACCACGCTGGTGTTCACCCGCCAAGGCCTGCCCTGCAACGAATATACCGACGAGCAAGTGGCCAACATGGAACGCGGGGGCTATATCATCAGCGACTGTGCGGGCACGCCCGAGGTGATCATCATCGCCACCGGCTCCGAGGTTCAGCTGGCGCTGGCCGCCCAGAAAGCGCTGGAAGGCCAGAAGAAGGTGCGCGTGGTCTCCATGCCCTGTACCGAGCGGTTCGACGCGCAAGACGATGCCTACAAGGAGAGCGTGCTGCCATCCTCGGTCACCAAACGCGTGGCGGTGGAGGCGGGTGTCACCGGCTTCTGGGCGAAATACGTTGGGCTGAACGGCAAGGTGATCGGCATCGACCGCTTTGGCGAATCGGCACCAGCCGCTGAACTGTTCAAAGAGTTCGGCATTACCACCGAGGCCGTGATTCAGGCCGTGCACGAAGTTAGCGAATAAAGCAGAAAGGAGAGAATGCAATGACGATTAAAGTTGGTATCAACGGATTTGGTCGGATCGGTCGCATGGCCTTCCGAGCCATCGCAAAAGAATTCACGGATATGGAAGTGGTCGGAATCAATGACCTGCTCGATCCGGAATATCTTGCCTATATGCTCAAGCACGACTCCGTGCACGGGTTGTTCGACGGCGATGTTGCGGTGGAAAATGGCAATCTGGTCGTGAACGGGAAGACCATCCGCGTCACCGCCGAGACCGACCCTGCCAACCTGAAATGGGACGAGGTTGGGGCGGATATTGTCCTCGAGTGCACGGGTTTCTTCCTCACCGAGGAGAGCTGCCAGAAGCATATCCAGGCGGGGGCAAAGAAAGTGGTACAGTCCGCGCCTAGCAAGGACCACACACCAATGTTCGTTTATGGCGTGAACCACGAAGACTACGCCGGGCAGGCCATTGTCTCGGCAGCATCCTGCACCACCAATTGCCTGGCGCCTCTGGCAAAGGTCTTGCATGACAACTTTGGCATCAAGCGTGGCCTGATGACCACGGTGCACGCGGCAACGGCGACGCAGAAGACGGTGGACGGACCGTCGAAGAAGGACTGGCGCGGCGGTCGCGGCATTTTGGAAAACATCATCCCCTCCTCCACGGGCGCTGCCAAGGCCGTGGGCAAGGTCATTCCGTCGCTGAACGGCAAGCTGACCGGGATGGCCTTCCGCGTGCCGACCTCGGATGTCTCCGTGGTTGACCTTACCGTGGAACTGGAAAAGGAAACCAGCTACGACGAGATCGTGGCCGCAGTGAAGCAAGCCTCCGAGCAGAAACCGGGGATTGGCGATACGCTGGCCTTTACCGATGAGAAAGTGGTTTCGACGGACTTCCGTGGCTGCGCTTACTCATCGATCTTCGACGCCACCGCCGGCATCGCCATTGACAGCACGTTTGTCAAGCTCGTTGCCTGGTATGACAACGAGTACGGCTATACCTGCAACATGCTGCGTTTCACCCGTCACGTAGCCAATCACTGATCAACCTGGCGTGGGGCGCTCCATTCGGGGTGCCCCACGAACGTAAAGACGCCGTGCCACAACCATCCGGAATGGTGTCCTTGTGTCCGCAAGAAAGGAGTGAAACATGTCAGTAATTAAAATGACCGATCTTGATCTCAAAGGTAAGCGCGTGCTGATCCGTGAGGATCTGAATGTCCCGATCGTCGATGGCCAGGTCGGTGACGACACGCGGATCCGCGCCAGCCTGCCCACGATGAAGCATGCAATGGACGCTGGCGCGCGGGTGATGGTCATGGCGCACCTTGGCCGACCCACCGAGGGGGAGTATGATGAAAAATTCTCGCTGGCCCCGGTGGCGCGCCATCTATCCAAGGTATTGGGCAAGGAAGTGCGCCTGATCAAGGACTACCTGGACAACCCGCCCGAGGTTGCCGAAGGTGAGCTGGTGTTGCTGGAAAACATCCGCTTCAACAAGGGCGAGAAGAAGAACGATGAGACGCTGGCGAAGAAATATGCCGCGCTCTGCGATGTCTATGTCATGGATGCGTTCGGCACCGCCCATCGCGCCCAGGCATCCACCCATGGTGTGGGCATGTTCGCACCGGTCGCCTGCGCTGGCCCCCTGTTGGCCGCTGAGCTCGACGCGCTGGGCAAAGCGCTGGATAATCCGGCAAGGCCGATGGTCGCCATCGTCGGCGGTTCCAAGGTGTCCACCAAGCTGACGGTACTCGAATCGTTGTCCAAGGTCGTGGATCAATTGGTGGTCGGTGGCGGCATTGCCAATACGTTCATCGCAGCGGCTGGCTATAACGTTGGCAAATCGCTGTACGAGCCCGACCTGATCGACACCTGCAAGAAACTCACTGCCGATGCCAAGGCGCGCGGTGCCGACATCCCGGTGCCGACCGACGTCGTGGTGGGCAAGAAATTCTCGCCGGATGCCGAGGCCACGCTGAAAAAGGTCGAGGATGTCGCCGACGATGACATGATCTTCGACATCGGACCCGACTCCGCCCAGGCGCTTGCCGACGTTCTGAAGAACGCTGGCACGATCGTGTGGAACGGCCCGGTCGGCGTGTTCGAGTTCGACCAATTTGGCGAAGGCACCAAGGCCATCTCGCTGGCCATCGCCGAGTCGGACGCGTTTTCGATTGCCGGCGGCGGCGATACCCTGGCGGCCGTGGCCAAGTACAACATCGGTGACAAGGTCTCCTACATCTCGACCGGCGGGGGTGCGTTTCTTGAATTCCTGGAAGGCAAGAAACTGCCCGCGGTTGCAATGCTAGAGGAGCGTGCATCGTAAGTGGAAAATTTTCGTAGAACCAAGATCGTCGCCACCCTCGGGCCGGCCTCCGAGTCGCCCGAGGTCATCGACCGCCTGATTGCGGCGGGTGTCAATGTCGTTCGGCTGAACTTTTCGCACGGTACTCCCGATGAACATCGGCAGCGGGCCGAGCACGTGCGTGCCGCCGCCAAAAAACATGGCGTGTGCGTGGGCATCCTGGCCGACATGCAGGGACCCAAGATCCGCTGCGGCAAATTCAAGCGTGGCAAAACAACGCTTGAGCCCGGCCAGCGCTTCATTCTTGATGCCGCGCTGGACCTGGACGCCGGTACCGACGAACGGGTGGGTTTGACGTACAAGGAACTGGTCAATGACGTCGAGCCGGGTGCCCGCCTGTTGCTCAACGACGGCCTGATTGTCATGGACGTCGAAGAGGTGCGCGGATCGGAGATCCATTGCACGGTAGTCGTCGGCGGAGAGCTGTCCAACAACAAGGGCATCAACCGAGCCGGCGGTGGCCTGTCTGCGGCGGCGCTGACCGACAAGGACAAGGAAGACATCAAAACGGCTTGCGCGATCGGCGTGGATTACATCGCCATTTCGTTTCCACGCGATGGTGAGGATATGCGCTATGCGCGTTCGCTGGTCGAGGCCGCCGGGGGTCATGCGCGTCTTGTGGCCAAGGTTGAGCGCGCGGAAGCCGTCGACAATCTGGAGAGCATCCTGGAGGCATCCGATGCGGTGATGGTCGCGCGTGGCGATCTCGGTGTGGAGATCGGCGATGCGGCGGTGCCGCCGGTACAAAAGCGCATTCTGCGCTTGGCCCCCCGCTTCAATTGTCCGGTGATTGTCGCCACCCAGATGATGGAGTCGATGATCAACAATCCGATTCCGACCCGTGCCGAGGTCAACGACGTGGCCAATGCGGTATTGGATGGCACCGATGCGATCATGCTTTCCGGAGAAACCGCGGCCGGCAAGTACCCGGTCGAGGCGGTCGAGGCCATGCATCGCACGTGCATTGAAACGGAAAAGCAGAAGGTCCTTCCCTCCTCCTCGACGCGCGATCCGCGTTATCCGCCGCGCTCGGTGGACGAGTGCATCGCGCGCCAAGCCATGGAGACCACACACATGTTGAAGGTGCGGGCGATCGCCGCCTTTACCCAGAGCGGAAATACCGCGCTGTACATGTCCCGACACCTCTCATCGGTGCCGATCTATGCGCTGACTCCGGATCCGCGCACGGCGGGCAGGGTCACCCTGTTCCGCAATGTGGTCGCCAAGAGCATCAGTGGCAAGTATCTGGAAACGGACGCGCCCAAGGCCACGCGCGAAGCGCTGACCATGATGCTCTATGACAATCTGGTGGACACGGACGATATGGTGGTGATGACGCTGGGGACCCCGATGGGACACTCGGGCAGCACCAATACCATGAAAATCATCAAGGTTGGCGACACCCTGCAGCAATGATACATTGCTGCGGGATTCCGCCAATCAACGCACTGCGGTTTTGCTGAACCGCGACTATCAAGGAGGAAGAAAATGGCTCTAATTTCAATGAGACAATTGCTCGACCATGCCGCTGAAAACGATTACGGCATGCCGGCGTTCAACGTAAACAACATGGAGCAGGTCCATGCCATCATGGAGGCCGCCAACGAGGTCGACTCCCCGGTTATCATGCAGGGATCGGCGGGGGCGCGCAGCTATGCGGGCGAACCTTTCCTGCGTCATCTGATCGCCGCCGCGATCGAACAATACCCGCATATCCCGGTTGTCATGCATCAGGACCACGGCGCCTCGCCGGCCGTATGCATCCGCTCGATTCAGTCCGGCTTCTCATCGGTGATGATGGATGGCTCGCTGATGGAAGATGCGAAAACCCCTTCCTCCTACGAATACAATGTGGATGTCACCCGCAAGGTCTGCGAAATCGCCCATGCCTGCGGCGTTTCCGTCGAGGGCGAGCTGGGCTGTCTCGGGTCTCTGGAGACTGGCGAGGCAGGCGAGGAAGATGGTGTGGGCGCGTCCGGCAAGCTGGACATGGATCAGCTGCTGACCGACCCGGATCAGGCCGCGGATTTCGTCGAACAGACCGGTGTGGATGCGTTGGCCATCGCGATCGGCACCAGCCATGGCGCCTACAAGTTCACCAAGCCGCCGACAGGTGCGGTGCTGCGTATCGACCGCATCAAAGAAATCCACGCCAAGCTGCCGAACACGCATCTGGTGATGCACGGTTCGTCCTCGGTACCGCAGGACTGGCTGAAGATCATCAATGAATACGGTGGTGACATGGGCCAGACCTATGGTGTGCCGGTTGAGGAAATCGTGGAAGGCATCCGCAATGGCGTGCGCAAGGTGAATATCGATACCGATCTGCGTATGGCGTCCACCGGCGCGATTCGTCGCCATCTGGCGGAGAACCCATCGAACTTCGATCCGCGCAAGTTCTACAAGGCCGCCAAGGACGCAATGAAGGAAATCTGCAAGGCACGTTTCGAGGCCTTCGGTTCTGCGGGTCAGGCATCGAAGATCAAGCCCAAGTCGCTGGAGCAGATGGTTTCGTTCTACAGCTAAGCGACAACGACGCCAACAACAAGGGCAACGCCAATGCGTTGCCCTTTCTTTTTATCGCACCTCTACCCGAAACAGCAATGCTGCGCCGACCGCAAACAACCACAAGATAGCCAGGATCGCCAGGCGATTACTGCCGGAGAGCAGGCTGGCCAAGCCCATCAAAGCCGGTCCCGCCACCGCGGAAAACTTGCCCAGCATATTGAAAAAGCCGAAGAATTCAGCCGCCTCCTCGCGCGGGACCATGCGCGCATACAGCGAACGGGACAGCGACTGAATGCCGCCCATCACCAAACCAATGACCGCGGCAAGCGCATAAAACTCCCTGGCTTGCTGCATACCCGCGCTCCACAGGCACACCAGCGCATACACCGCAATGGTGAGCAGCAACACACGTTTCGCGCCCCATCGCTCCCCCATCCACCCCAGCGCAATGGCCGCGGGAAAGGCCACAAACTGGGTCAGCAACAAGGCTTTCATCAGAATCGCCGAGTCGAAACCCAAGGCCAAACCATAATCCACCGCCATCCGCGCCACCGTATTGACACCGTCGATATAAAAAAAATAGGCCAACAGAAACAGCCAGACATTGCGCCATTCGCGGACATGCGCGAAGGTCTCCCGCAATTGGGCAAACCCGGCCCGTGCGGCGGCCAGCACCTCAAGTCGCTCGTGGCCGCCTCGTTCCGGCACATGCCTGGCGAGCGGCAGGGTGAACACCCCCCACCATAGCGCCACGCTGATGAATGACCAGCGCACCGCCTCCGCGCGATCGTGCAGACCAAACCAATCCGGATGCACTGTCATCAACACATTGATCAGGAACAACAGTCCTCCGCCTATATAGCCCAACCCATAACCCAGGGCCGATGCGCGATCGAGCTCGGATCGCTCGGCGACATCGACCAACAGTGCGTCATAAAACACATTGGCGCCGGAAAATGCGACCGCGCCTAAGAAATAGATCAGCAGTGCCCACGGCCAAGCTCCAGCCCCGACCAGAAACAATGCGCCGGTCATCACCACCCCCATCGTGGTAAAAGACAACAGCATGCGTTTCTTCAACCCGCCACGATCCGCCATCGCCCCAAGCAACGGCGCGAGCAAGGCCACGATCAAGGCGGCCAGCGCATTGCCGGTGCCAAGCCAGAACGTGCTCTCGGACGACGCCATGTCGGAAGCCCAGTACTGTTTGAAAAATACTGGAAAAAAGCCCGCCATCACCGTGGTGGTATAGGCGGAGTTGGCCCAGTCGTACATGGCCCAGGCATAAACGGATCGCGGATGTGCATAGGACATGGGCGGAAAAATAAACCATTGCCCACATGAGCGCGAGGAATCGCCCTTGCATGCCCGCCTTCAGCGGGCAATATCTCCGCCATGTGGTTCAAACGCATCAGTCTGCTCGCCGGCCCTGCCCTGGCAGCGATCATCGCGCTGGGCTTGAACATCCCCGACGCTCCGCATGCGGCAACGATGTTGGGGCTTGCGCTTTGGATGTCGTTGTGGTGGATCAGCGAATGCCTTCCCATCGCTGCCACCGCACTGATTCCGCTGGCGATGTTTCCGCTATGCGGTATTGCGACCGGCCACGACATCGCGCCACGCTACGCGAACAGCATCATCTTTCTGTTCATCGGCGGTTTTCTGATCGCTCAGGGGATGGAGCGAAGCGGACTGCACAAACGCATCGCCCTCGAGCTACTCGCCCGCCTTCACGGCAGTCCCCTGCAACTGGCGCTCGGTTTTTCCCTGGTCACAGCACTGCTTTCGATGTGGATCTCAAACACCGCCACCACGATGTTGATGGTCACCATCGCCCTGCCCATGCTCAAGCGTCTCATCGAGGAACATGGGGAACGGATGATTATGCCCATGGCCACCAGTTTCATGCTGATCATCGCCTACTCGGCCAACATTGGCGGCATGGGCACGCCCGTGGGCACAGCACCCAATCTTGTCTTTCTCGAAAACATGCGCTTGCATGCCCCGGAACACACCCCCTCGTTTCTACAATGGATGCTGGTCGGTTTGCCTACTGTTGCAGCGGGACTATTGGTCCTTTTTCTCTGGCAAGCGCCGACCCTCATCCGTATCCCCTGGCGGGCATCCGATGCCGCATCGCTTGATCAAGCGCGGCGGGCATTGGGGGCAATGTCCCGCGCCGAAAAACATGTTGCCTGGATCCTCGCTCTCACCGCCCAGTTATGGATGACGCGCAAAGGTATCGGAGACGTCCCCGGCTGGTCGGCGCTGCTACCCTATCGCGGTGTCGATGACGGCACGGTGGCCATGTTCATGGCCATGCTGTTGTTTCTGCTCAAAAACGAACATGGAGCCCCCATTCTTGCGGCGGATGCCGTTCGTCGCCTGCCATGGGACATCGTCCTGCTGCTTGGCGGCGGTTTCGCGCTGGCCTATGGCATGCAGCAATCGGGGCTGTCCGCATGGCTTGGCGCTCAAATGAGCGCGTTTGGCGCCATGCCCGTCTTCTTGATCATGCTGTGCGTTGCGCTGCTCATCACCATGCTGACCGAAATCACGAGCAATACCGCCACCACACAGGTGGTCCTCCCCATCCTTGCGGCGGGTGCGCTCGGCAACGGTCTTGACCCGGTATTGCTGCTGCTGCCGGCGACCTTGTCCGCCTCATGCGCATTCATGTTGCCGGCGGCGACGCCACCGAATGCGATCGTGTTCGGTTCCGGCTTCATCCATGTTCGGGATATGGCCAAGGCGGGGCTGCGCATGAACCTGAGCATGGCCTTGGCTATCACCCTGCTGGTCTGGCTCTTGCGCCCCATGCTGCCCTGATTACAGCTTCAACAAGCGGACGAATCCTTGGTGCAGGCGCGCATTCGTGGCCAGCACATCGCCTCGCTCCAGCTCCAGCGATTCGCCGGCCAGGCCGGTGGCCATCCCTCCCGCCTCTTGCACAAGCAGGTAGCCAGCCGCGATATCCCATGGACACAGCCCGGACTCCCAATAAGCATCCAGGCGGCCCGCCGCCACATAGGCAAGATCCAGCGCGGCCGAACCGCCGCGACGATAAGCGTCGCAATGGCGCATACATGCATCCATACGCTGCTGGAACATATCTAGGCCATCCTTGCGATAAGCGGGAAGTCCGGAAGCGAACATGGCATGTTCAAGCCGTTCGGTAGTGCTTACCCGCAAACGGCGACGGTTCAGAAATGCACCGCCCCCATTCTTCGCCTCGAAGGTCTCGTTGCGAATCGGATCGTGAATCACGGCCAGCATGGGTTTGCCATGCTTCCAGGCGGCAATCGATACCGCAAAGTGCGGATAGCCATGGATAAAGTTCGTGGTTCCATCCAGCGGATCGATGTACCACTGGATTGGGGCCTCCGGGTTCACCCGCTTGGAACTCTCTTCGGCAACAATGCCATGCGCCGGATAATGCCGCTGGATCTCCCGAATGATCAGCGCCTCGGCCCGCTGATCGATTTCGGTGACGAAATCCCGATGCGTCTTTTGCTGAACCTTCAAGTGCCCTCGTTCATCGAAGGCGCGAGCAATCAGGTCGCCCGCTCGACGGGCCACGCGTACGGCGACATATAGCACTGAACAATCTCCTGAACTGGACTGAAAGCGCCGCCGGACGGCGCTCCATGGCGCGCGAGGATAGCATGCGTATCAAGCAGCGTCTTGCTTTAAGCGGTGTCGCTTGCGCTTGGCCGAGCAAGGTCTATGCTTGGATAAAACTTCATCGAAGGTGGCGGTCCTGGAAGACTACATCGTTCAGCATTGGTTGCTCCGACATCATCGCCCGGACGATCAATCGCTCATCCAATCGCAGGTTCAACAGGTCAAGGCCCGCCTGCTTTTCGGGCTCGGCGGTCTGGCCTATCTCTATCTGCATGCTCCGCTGTTTGCGTCAAACAAGACGTGGTTCCTGCCCTTGAGTGCTGCCTATCTATTGTACAACGCATGCTCGATCTGGTTCATCAAGCGCAAGCCGCTATCCGCCCCACGTACACTATCGGGACCGCTGTTCGACTTTGCGGTTGTCGCTTGCGCGATGCTCATCGATGGCGGACATACAAGCGGCATGTACATCATGATGGTCATCATCATCTTCGGCAACGCGTTCCGCTATGGCAATGCCCTGCTGCTCTATTCCCAAGTGCTTGGCATCATTTTTCTGGCGCTGACCAGCATCATCACCCTGGGAATGCTGCAGCAGGATATCGACATTACATTGCTGTTCTGGCAACTGCTGGGCCTGATCATCATTCCCCTGTATATGTACCTGATCGGTGACAAGGCGGAACGCGCGTTGCAAAGCCAGGGACAGGCGGAAGAAACCACCATGCGCCTGATCGACCAGGGCCCCTTGCCTGTGTTCGCCTTTGACCTCGACGCGCAAGGGAACGCGCGCATTCTCTATGCCAACGAGGCAATCCAAACGGTTGCAAAACATGAAAAAAGCACTCTGATCGGCGCTTCGCCCGAACGGCTTTGCCTGCCTGAGGATGGCCCGTTGTTCAACAACTTCTGCCAACAACTGCTGCGCCATCCGGACACCCAGCCAAGAACACTTTATGTACGCGGACATGGCGCTGAACATCAGCCCCTGCGTCTGCTATGCACCGCGACCCATGTTCGTTGGCGGGAGCGGAATATCGGTGTCTGTTTCATCCAGGACATCACCGAGAGCGAAGCGCGCAGGGAACGTTATGAAGCCACGCATAAGCATGGCTATATGTCCGCCCTCGTCGCCGGCGTGGTACATGACTTCCGCAATGTGCTGACCACGATGATCGGTCAGGCGGAAGTGTTGCAAATGGAAATCGACGAACCGGCTTTGCGCGACCAAATCGAGAGCATCATTGAGGCCGGTGAGCGTGGTTCCACCATGGTCACCCACCTGTTGACGCTTGCGCAGAGTACGGCCGAGGTGGACACGGAGGTCATCGACAGCAACCATAGCGAGGCGTTGGAACGCATCATCGGCATTGCACGGCTACAACTGCCGCCGAAGATCACCCTGCACCATGAGATTGACGATATTCTGCCGCGCGTATCGATCAGCCTGGTGGAGATCGAACAAATTCTGCTCAACTTGATCAATAACGCCGCCCAAGCGATCGAAGACCAGGGCCAAATCCATATCGAAATCAAGAACCTGCACGACCATTTACTACTCCAGGTGCGGGACGATGGCATCGGCATTGCCGAGCAAGACCTTCCCATGGTGACCAAACCCTTCTGGACCTCACGCAGGGAAAAAGGTGGCACCGGACTGGGGTTGGCCATGATCGAGCGCATTGTGCGCAGCCATCGGGGACGCATGGAAATCGAGTCCCAGCCTGGCAAGGGCACCTGTATTCGCATCTTGCTTCCCGCCAATGCGCCAGCGGGTGCAAAAAACGATGCCTGGCCATCGACCTCTGACGCGCCATCTCACTCCCCCACCACTGCCGAACCGGGCAACAGCTATGACATTCTCTTGGTCGACGACGCGCCTGAAGTCTTGGCCATTCATGCTGCGCTGGTCCAAAAGCTGGGACATCGAACGAGCACCGCCAGAGATGGCAAACAGGCACTGGCTATCCTCGCCCGTCATGGCGAGAACGCATTCGATCTGATCATCACCGACTATCGTATGCCGGAGATGGATGGGCTGGAACTGGCGATCGAGCTCCGCCAGCGGGGAGTCGACACGCCGATACTGATGATTACCGCCTACGGCGAGGACCATCGCCTGCGAGAGGCAGGACGCTATGGAGTGACGGTGCTACGCAAGCCGATCAGCCTGAAGGAGTTGCATACGCAGATTCTGCGGGTGATTGGCCAAGCACAAGATCGCGCGCACGAAAATCCGCATAACGCGCATCCGTGAAAAACAGTCCCTGGGCGGGCGCTGTCGCCGCTCCAGCGGCCCTGTTCCGTCCCTTTAGCAAGTGCGCAAAGTCCTCGGGTGTACGCTTGCCAAGTCCAACCTCGACGAGATTGCCGACCAAATTGCGCACCATGTGATAAAGAAAAGCGTCCGCCCGCACCTCGATGCAAATACAGCAGCCTGAGCGGGTGATAACCACCTCGCGCACCTCGCGCACTGGATGGCGCGCCTGACACCCACTTGCGCGCAAGGCGCTGAAATCCTGCCTGCCCAGACAATACCTCGCCGCCTCACGCATCAAATCGAGATTCAGCGGCCTGGGCATCCACCAATGCTGCCAACGATGCAGGGCGGAAACCGTTTGTCGATTCCAAATCTGATAACGGTAAGCACGTTCCAGGCAATCGAAACGGGCATGAAAGTCCGCCGCCACCGCGCGCGCGCCAAGCACACGAATGGTTGCGGGCAACAGCGCGTTCACCCCATGCACGTAGGCGCGCGGTGAACGCAGCCAGCGAGAAGCCGAGACATCGACATGAACCAGCAAGGCCTCGGCATGCACCCCCGCATCGGTTCTTCCTGCAGCGACGGTGGCAACGCTATGCCCCTCGATGCGTGCCAATGCCTGCTCAAGCGCCTGTTGCACGGACGGCGCATTCCGTTGTCGTTGCCAACCGCTGAAGGCATGTCCGTCAAACTCGAGCACAAGCGCAATGCGTTGGCTCATTGTCCCAAGCCCACACTCAACATGCCAGCGAGCACCAACCAGAATATGCTTTCGATCGCGCCCCCAGCGCGCCGCACAGAATGCCGATCATCGCGCTCATCCCAAGTCAACCACAAACGCTCGGCATGCTCTCGACCCAACGCCAATGCGCGACGCACCGCATCCTCCAACAAGGACGGCAGGGCGCGCCATGAACGCCTGGCGCGCCATAGCCCAGCCAGCTCATGCACGATGTCCTTGCGCAAGGGCTCAAGCAACAACAGCAATGGATAAAGGCGATGGCCCACCACTGGCAGGCGCCTGAGTCCCATCAGCCAATCCGCCGGCGGCCATAGACGCGCGATCATCATCCCGCACAAAAAGAATAGCGCCAAATGCAGTGCCAACCCCATGCCGCTTGCCAGCCCTTCCCGGGTTACATGCAATCCCGCGCCGGACCAGAGCACCTCGCCAGGCGTGAACAGGGCATGCAACATGAATGTGGGCAGCAGCAGCCAAGGCAACACCACCCCCAAGCGACGCAATCGATGCACCCCTTGATCATGACGGACGATCAGCCCGAACAGCAGGATGATCACGCCAGCCGCCAACCAGGGCGCAGGACGTGTCAAGCACAGCCACAGCAGGATCGCGGTAAAATAGCCTCGTGCCAGATGGTTAAACCACGCAACACACTCAACGCTTCGGGTCGTCATCATCTTCCAAACGCTTGAGCAACTCATCCAGCCTGCGGACATCATCCTTGTCGTTCTGCGACCCGGCCTCACTGTCAAAACTCAGCGCTTGTTCATTGTGTTCCACCAGTCCCGAACCGCCAGCGGGTGACTGTTCCATGGCCTTGTCCAAATCGAAATCGGAAATATCGAACTCCAGTTCGTCCGGGCCCGAGGCGCTGGCCTCGGCAACTGGCGCTTGCGCACGCAATTCCTCATCCCCGCTTGGCGCGGGTTCATCATGCGCGATATCCTCGTTCCCTTGCGCGGGATGCGCATCACCTTCCATGGCAGACTCGGCGCGCGCGGGCGTATCCGGTGTTTCGGTCGCATCCGACAGAAAATCATCGAGCCCCATCGTTGCCAGCTCCTGACGAAAACGCGCATGCTCTGCTTCGTCCAGCGCGGCCAACGCATCGGCGACATGCCGGCGCATCGTCTCCGGATCGGCATGGAAGCTGAGCACCAGCAATTTCTTCAAATGCGCATCCAAGCGTTTGGGCTCACGTGCAAGCACACTTTCCACGGTTTTGAGCGCCTCATCCTCCATTCCATAGCGCAAATAGACATCGACATCGCTCAACGGATCGACAGCGGGCGCCTGCGGTCGCTCGGGCGATGTCGGGCGCACTCGTTCACCGGACTCACGACTTGCCTCCTCGCGCTCGTCGCGCTGGGCAACGGTCGGTGCAGAGACGCCCGCCGCTTCCGTTGCGGACATCCGCTCGGTAGCAGGTTTCTCAACGGGATCCGCCGGTGCGGCGGGCGCTGTAGCAACTGCCGGCTGTACTGTGCCGCTGCGGCGCGTGCGCATGATCCAAAGCAAGAGCAACAGTAGCAGAATGCCCATCCCGCCCAGAGCCATCAGCAACCATTGCTGACGTGCTTCCGCCTGACGCTTTTCCTCCATCACCAAAGCCAACTGCGCCTGCAGACGTTTAAGTTGATGCTCCAGCCGATCCATGCGCCGCCTCGTCTCCGCACTCATGCTCGGCTCAAGCGTAGGCTGCCTGGGTGCCGCCAAAGGTGCCGGGGGTACCGATGTTGTCTCTGCCTCGGCGGACTGGGCTGGCTTCGGAGCAGGCATTGGCGGTGCTGCTTCCCTCGGTTGAGGCGCGGCGGTGGACGCAGTGGGTTGCTGCTGCTCCCGCGCCTCGGCCTTGATCGGCGCCTCTGCCTGCGCGGTCACCGCCGGCTTACCAGCCGGTTGCGCAACCGCCGCCTGAGCGGATCGTTCGCCGCTTGACCCCAGCGCCTTGCCACCCATCCGGATACGCGGCTTGTAGCGTTGTTCCTGCGCGCGTTTCTCGGCCGCATAACGCGGCTGCTTCACCAACGCGCGCCAGCGCCGCTGATGATCTTCGAAAATGAGACTTGCCTCCCTTGGCGTATGCCGCTCCACCTCGGCTGCGGTCGGAACGCGTAACATGCTGCCCTGTTTGAGCAAATTGAAATTGTGGGCCGCAAACTTGTCTTTGTTCTTTTCGTACAGTGCCACCATTACCTGCGCCAGCGTATAGCGATTGTCGATCCGCAACCGCTGTGCCACGGTGGACAGCATATCCCCATGTACGATTGGCCCATAAACCGAGGCGCGCGCCCACCCGTCAAAGGGATGAAACGATGCGCTCTGGTTGGCTGACTCGCGTTGCTTGCTCGCATCGACAAGCTGTACGGGCGACACTTCCGGCCCTGCCTTGCGCACCGGCGCGGGCGTGTCCGTACCTTTGCCACGCAGGACCACTTTGGGCAGATCAAGCAGCACAGGGAATTTCTTGAATTGGGTAAAATGCCCCTCGCGCACACGCAGAATCAGATTGAAAAAGGGCGTATTCAGCGCCGCATTGCTGCGCACCTGCACGCGCAGCCCCTGCCGATCGCGAACCAGGGAGACCTGCAACCGATCAAGCACCGGATCGCGATACGTCTCCAGCACGCGGTAATCGGCACGCGAGGCAATATCCACCTCGATTTTTGCTGCCTTCTCGTCGGCGGACAATTGCAGCGGAATACGCGCAAAAAACGGCTCGCCCAAATGGCTGGCAACCTCGATGCCACCGAGGGACACGGCGTATGCCGGAATCACAGCGGCACACCACACAGCAATGACCATCAGTCCGCGCATCAAAAGCTGCCGCATGCCCCCTCCTTTTGCCGCTTACTCAGCGAATAAGCATTTCCGCAATCTGTACAGCATTCAGCGCCGCACCCTTTCGGACATTATCAGCGACAATCCACAGCTGCAATGAATTCGGGAACGAAGTATCATCGCGAATCCGTCCCACCCATACCGGATCGGAACCGGCTGCCTCGCTCGGCATTGGATAATCTTCGCTGGCGGGATCGTCAACGACACAGATGCCCTCGCTGTCCGCCAGAATGGCGCGCGCCTCTTCAGCAGGTAGCGGTCGCTCAAAGGTCACATTCACCGACTCTGAGTGGCCATAGAACACCGGCACGCGCACCGTTGTCGCCGTGACCGCAATGGATGGATCGAGAATCTTGCGCGTCTCGTCCATCATCTTGCGCTCTTCCTTCGTGTAGCCGTCCTCGAGGAACACATCGATATGTGGAATCACATTGAACGCGATTCGGGCCGGAAAGACCTCCTGCTCCACCTCGCGCGCATTGAGCAATTGCGCCGTCTGCCGGGCCAACTCGTCCATGCCTTTGCCCCCGGCGCCGGATACGGCCTGGTAGGTGGACACCACCACCCGCTTGATCCTCGCCACCTCATGCAACGGCTTCAGCACCACCACCATCTGAATCGTCGAACAATTCGGATTCGCAATGATGCGATTGTGCCGCGCCATCTCCAAGGCGTCGGGGTTGACCTCGGGCACGATCAACGCCACATCCGGCTCCATGCGCCAGGCGCTGGAATTATCGATCACATAACAACCCGCCTCGGCAAAGCGCGGCGCATGCGCCAACGAGGTGCCACCTCCGGCGGAAAACAATGCGATATCGAGTCCAGCCGGATCGAATTGCTCGAGATCGCGAACGACATACTCCTTGCCGCCGAATTCGATTTTCGAACCCGCGCTACGGCTGGAAGCCAACGGAATAAGCTCCTCCACCGGAAAGCCACGCTGTTCGAGGATCTCGACCATCGTACGCCCGACCGCGCCGGTGGCTCCCACCACGGCCACGCGATATGCGTCCTTCTCCGGCAAAAAACGCTCGCTCATCACTCATCCCCCAACATTTTCAATCGCTCCGCCACAGCCGTGCCCATCGCACTGCAGGACACAACAGCCCCCCCATCAAGCGCCAGATCCGCCGTACGCACGCCATCATCCAATACGAGATCCACCGCCCGCTCCACCTTGGTGGCCAGTTCAGCGGCATTCAATGAATAGCGCAGCATCATCGCCAACGACAGAATCGTGGCCAAAGGATTGGCCTTGTCCTGGCCGGCGATATCCGGCGCCGAACCATGAATCGGCTCATACATCGCGTAGCGTTCCCCGATCGACGCCGACGGCAACATGCCGATCGAACCGGTCAACATCGAAGCCTCATCGGACAGAATATCACCGAACAGATTGCCGGTCACGATCACATCAAACTGACGCGGCGCACGAATCAACTGCATGGCCGCATTGTCGACATACATGTGGGTCAGGCGCACATCAGGGAACTCCCGTGCCTGCACCTCCGAAACCACCTCGCGCCAGAGCTCGGATACTTCCAGCACATTGGCCTTGTCCACACTGCACACCCGCCTGTCGCGCAGTCGTGCGGCTTCAAAGGCCTTGCGTGCGATGCGCCGAATCTCACTTTCGCAATAGCTCATGGTATTGAATCCGCGCCGCCCGCCTTCCTCCTCGACAATGCCGCGCGGCTGGCCGAAATAAACACCCGAGACAAGCTCGCGTACGACCAGGATGTCCACCCCCTCGATCACCTCAGGCTTCAGCGTGGAAGCGGCCAGCAATTGCGTTTGCACCTTGGCCGGACGGTAATTGGCAAACAACCCCAAATCCTCACGGATACGCAGGAGCCCCGCCTCAGGGCGCAAGGGCTTGGCCAGCGGCTCCCATTTGGGACCGCCCACCGCCCCCAGCAGCACCGCATCACTGGCTTTCACCAGCCGCTGCGTCGCTTCCGGATATGGGTCGCGCGCACCGTCATAGCCAGCGCCGCCGATCAACCCTTCCTCCCATTCGGCATTCAGGCCGAAATGCGTGTTCAGCACATCCAGCACCTTCAATGTTTCGCGAACGATCTCCGGACCGATACCATCGCCCGGCAGCACCGCAATCTTGACACCCATGACTACTCCTTCTTACCTACGGCCGTTTTCACCGCCGCCAGAAAATCATCCACGTCCTTGAATTCGCGATACACGGAAGCAAACCGCACATAAGCCACTCCATCCAAACGACGAAGCTGTTCCATGACAAACTCTCCGATCGCCGTGGCCGATAGTTCATCCTCACCCAACTCACGCACCGAGCGCAACACCTCGTTGATACCGCGCTCCAGTTGCTCAGCCGATACAGGCCGCTTCTCCAAGGCTTTCTGCATGCCCCGCCGAATCTTGCCGACATCGAAAGCCTCACGGGTTCCATCTTTTTTGACCACCAACGGCAAACGCAAGATTGCTCGCTCAAAGGTCGAAAAACGTTTGCCGCACGCCGCGCACGCGCGCCGCCGGCGCACCGCCGCCCCATCCTCCACTACGCGCGAATCAATCACGCGCGTGTCGTCATGGCCGCAGAACGGGCAATACACAATCAGAACTCGTAGACCGGGAACCTGCCGGTAAGCTTGCGCACCTCCTCAAGCACGCCCGCCTGTACCTCGCGGTCCTCCGGCGCGCGCAGCACACGCAGAATCAGCTCTCCGATCAGCCGCGCCTCGGTCTCACCCATACCACGCGAGGTAATCACCGAGGTGCCGATCCGGATTCCGCTGGTCACAAACGGCGACTCGGGATCGAACGGGATCGTGTTCTTGTTCACCGTGATGCCGGCCGCTTCCAATGCCTCTTCGGCGACCTTGCCGGTCAGGCCCTGCGGGCGCAAATCAACACGGAACATATGGCAATCCGTGCCGCCGGACACGATACGCAAACCTCCATCGCGCAGCGTTTCCGCCAGCGCGCGGGCATTGGCCACAACCTGCCGTTGATCCTGACGGAAATCATCGCCCAGGGCCTCACCGAAAGCCACCGCCTTGGCCGCAATGACATGCATCAGCGGCCCACCCTGAATGCCGGGGAAGATGCGCGAGTTCAGCTTCTTGGCCAACTCGTCATCGTCCGTCAGGATCATCCCGCCCCTGGGCCCGCGCAAGGTCTTGTGCGTCGTGCTGGTAATCACGTGCGCATGCCCCACCGGGCTCGGATACACGCCTGCCGCAATCAGGCCGGCATAATGCGCCATATCCACCATCAACAGCGCGCCCACCGAATCGGCGATTTGACGCATGCGGGCGAAATCAATATGGCGTTCATAAGCCGACGCGCCACCGATGATCATCTTCGGGCGGTGGATCTCGGCCAGCTTCTGCATCACGTCGTAATCGATCAGCTCGTTGTCCTCGCGCACCCCGTAGGCCACGACATTGTACAACCGACCGGAGAAATTGACTGGGCTTCCGTGGGTCAGGTGTCCTCCATGCGCCAGATCCATGCCGAGGATCGTATCGCCCGGCTTGAGCACCGCCATATACACGGCCATATTGGCCTGCGAACCCGAGTGCGGCTGTACGTTCACATGCTTGACGCCGAAAATTTCGCGCGCGCGTTGCTGCGCCAACCGCTCCACCTTGTCGACATGTTCACAACCGCCGTAATAGCGTCGCCCAGGGTACCCCTCTGCATACTTGTTGGTCAACACCGATCCCTGGGCCTCCAGCACAGCGCGCGACACGATATTCTCGCTTGCGATCAGCTCCAGTGTATGTTGCTGCCGACCCAATTCCGCGGCGATGGCCTCCTGCACCTCGGCATCAGCCAAGGGCGCATTGAAAAAGCGGCTGCGATCCGTCATAGCAAAAACTCCTCAATTCTTTTCCGACAGGGCTCACCCTTGCGGGTCGCGCATTATGGCGAATCCGACCGGTGGCGTCACCCGAAGATTGTGCAACAAAAAAGGGGGGCCATAGCCCCCCTGAAAAGCTCGCAACGTTGTGTCAGAAACGGCGCTCGCGAATACGCGCCGCCTTGCCGCGCAGCGCGCGCAGATAGTACAGCTTGGCGCGACGTACACGGCCATGACGCACAACACTGATGCTCTCCAGCATTGGCGAATGCAGCGGGAACACGCGCTCCACACCCACGCCGTTCGAAATCTTGCGCACGGTGAACGTGCTCGAAATACCGTTGTTGTGACGCGCAATCACGATACCCTCAAAGGCCTGCAAGCGCTCGCGGCGCTCCAATCCCTTCTTGGTTTCCTTATAGTCGACGACCCGGACATTGACACGAACCGTATCACCCTCACGAAATTCCGGAATATCGTCGCGCAACTGATCCTTGGTCACTTCATCCAACGCACGCATGCTTTATGCCTCCACACTCTATGCTCTGCCGGCGAAAAGCCTGTCCAGATAGATGGACAAGGCCGCTCTCACGGAAAGG
Source organism: Zetaproteobacteria bacterium (assembly GCA_003696795.1). GTDB lineage: Bacteria > Pseudomonadota > Zetaproteobacteria > Mariprofundales > Mariprofundaceae > J005. Next base: position 27,999 of record RFFT01000012.1, read on the forward strand.
TGGCGAACCATACCGTCCCCCTCGATGGGTGACAACCACCCAGATGGCTCGGGCAGCGCCGCCGCATCAAGGCCACATCCCGTCCCAAAGACGAGCAAATGACGCCCCTCGCGCCATGCCAGATCGCGAACAGAAACAATAGGCGCATGCGCCGGCGGGCGAGCCGAAGTGTACCACCATGCGTCCACCTCCCCGAGCACATCCTGCAAACAGGATACCATGCGCACCGAGGCCAGAGCCTGCGCCCGCGCAGGGTTCCGCCGCGCCCCGCCCCCTTTGCACCAATAGGCGCAAAGCTCCTCGACGAAGCGATGCATGGCCGGCGCGGGATGTACCAGGTATACCGGTTGTACTCCATAAAACGCGCAACTGCGCGCGAAATCATAGACATCGACCGGAGTTACCGCAGTGACCGCGGTTTTTCCCTGACGGTTGAGCACCGGCGCATGCACCAACGCAACTGAAATCCGACAACGCACCGCCACAAGATGCGAGACTTGCCCTTGTCTTGCAAGCTCCGTGCATCGCGCTCGGCATCGCGATAGCTTTGCGCCATGAAGAAAACGCCATTGCGCGCCGTCGCCCTGGTTGGCGCCACCGGAACCGGAAAGTCCGCGCTGGCCATGCGCATCTGTCGAGAATCCGGACAGTGCATCATTTGCTGCGATTCCATGCAGGTCTATCGCCATCTGGATATCGGCTCCGCCAAACCGACAGCTAAGGAGCAGCGTCTGGTTCGACATGCGATGCTCGATTGCTGTTCCCTACCCGATCAATTCTCCGCCGCACGCTGGGCAGCTGGCGCACGTGCGGTCATCCATCGTGAGAACACGGCGGGTCGCATACCGCTGATTGTTGGAGGTAGTGGCTTCTATTTGCGCGCCCTGCTGCAAGGCCTTGCCGAGATTCCACCCGAAAAGCCGGAAGTCCGTCGTATGCTCGAACAACTGCGTCACCAGCATGGAGTTCGTTGGCTGCACCGGCGTCTGCAACAGTGCGATCCTGAAACAGCCGCGCGGCTTCATGCCATGGACAGCCAACGCATCATGCGCGCGCTGGCCGTCTTTGAATCGACGGGCATCCCTTTGAGCGGCTGGCAACGGCACCCGCCGACACGCGAACCGATCGAGTGCCCGGTGTTCGTGCTGGAAATGCCGCGGGCGCAACTGCGCGAACACCTGCGCGCACGTTTTCTCGCCATGCTCGATGCCGGCTGGCTGGACGAGGTTCGCTGGCTGGATGCGAACTGTCCCGATCCACAGCATCCGGCCAGACGCGCCGTGGGCTATCGTCAACTGCTGGCACACCTGCATGGCTCCTGTACCCTGGAGCAGGCCATTGAACAAGGCATCACCGCCACCCGCCGCTATGCCAAGCGACAGGTCACGTGGTTTGCCCATCAACTGCCGACAGCCGTGCATGGCACGGCGGAACAGCTGCACGCCTCTATCGGCGAACGCCTGCTTGCATCATGACCGGATGGCAAACCCAAGCCGAACGCGAAGCGGCCATCAGCGTTCATCCCGAAATCATACGCCAGGGCAAAAGCCCGCTGACCTGGGATGCACGCGCCCAGGAGTTCGACCGCCTCGTGGAGGCGACGGCCTGCCGACTCGTCCACTCCTGGCGCGTCCCCTTGCGTCAACTGCAGCCCGGTACCCTGCTGGGTAGCGGTCAGGTTGCTCAACTGAAACAACTTGTGCAAGCGCATGCGGCGGGTGTGGTGTTCGTCGATCATCCCCTGTCCCCGGTCCAACAGCGCAATCTTGAGAAGGGGCTCAACGCCAAAGTTGTCGATCGCACCGGCTTGATTCTCGAAATTTTCGCAGCCCGCGCGCGCACACGGGAGGGGGTATTGCAGGTCGAGCTGGCCAGTCTGAACTATCAACTGGGCCGCTTGGTGCGAAGTTGGACCCACCTTGAACGCCAACGTGGCGGATTTGGTTTTCTCGGCGGGCCCGGTGAACGTCAGATCGAACTGGATCGACGTATGATTCGTACCCGCATCCGCGCGCTGGAACGCGAATTGGCCAAAGTCCGGCGCATGCGAGCGACCCAGCGTGGCGGCAGAAAACGCAAGTCGATTCCCACCGTCGCGCTGGTCGGCTATACCAACGCCGGCAAATCGACCCTGTTCAATCGCCTTTCCCAAGCCAAGGTATACGCGGCCGACAAACTGTTTGCCACGCTGGATCCCACCCTGCGCATCCTAAATCTCGCGCCCGGCCAGCGGGTAATGTTGGCGGACACGGTCGGTTTCGTGCAGGAATTACCCCATGAACTCATCGAGGCCTTCAAGGCCACATTGGAAGAAGTCACCGAAGCCGACCTGATCCTGCACGTCCAGGATGCCGCCGATCCGATGCGGCACGAACAAGCACAAGTGGTGCGCCAAACCCTGCAACAACTTGGCCTGGTCGGCGACAGCGCGCCCCCGATCATCGACGTCTTGAACAAGATCGATCAAGTACCCGACATGCAACCGCCCCAGGGTCGCTGGGCGCGCCCTAATCGCATCGCGATTTCCGCACGCACAGGCCAGGGCATTGATGTCTTGAAAGCGCGCCTACGCAAATGGCTGGACAGCCGGATGCGGGAGGCCAGGCTCATCTTGGCGCCTTCCGACGGGCGCACCCTCGCCTTTTGCCATGCGCGTGGCGTAGTACTGGCCAGTTCCGTCGACGAAAACGGTATGATCCATCTCCATGTGCGCATGCGCCCCGCTGATCTGGGCAGAATCAGACGCAACCACCAGGGCCGCGATGAACTGATGGGCTCATAACAAAAAAGCGGGCGCGCCCTCGGACACGCCCGCTGCTTCGCCATGGACCAACAATCAGTGCGCCACATCCTCCTCCGGATAGGCGCTGACGTGATGTAGGGACAGATCCGCACCCTGATACTCCTGCTCTTCATCCAACCGCAATCCGATCACGGCCTTGATCGCGCCATACACCACGAACCCGCCAACCACCGCGATTGCAAACCCGGTCATCGTTCCCACCAACTGGGCCATGAAAGTGACGCCACCCGCGCCACCGAGCGAGGTCGATCCAAAAATACCGGCTGCGACGCCGCCCCAGATCCCCGCGCCGCCGTGCAAGGGTACCACACCCAGCACATCATCAATGCGCATGCGATTTTGGATCAACTGAAATCCGAACACAAAGCCGGCACCGGCGACCGCGCCGATCACGATGGCCCCGATGGGGTGAACAATATCGGAACCCGCACAGATAGCGACCAATCCGGCCAACGCGCCATTGTGCACGAAGCCCGGATCGTTCTTGCCTGCGACCAGCGCCGCAATCAGGCCACCTACCATGGCCAGCAACGAATTCATCGCCACCAGACCGGAAGCGGCATCGGCCGTGCCGGCGCTCATCACATTGAAGCCAAACCAGCCGACGCAGAGGATCCATGACCCCAAAGCCAAATAGGGAATATTGGAAGGAAGAATCGCATGCACGCGACCATCCGCCGAATACCGTCCCTTGCGCGCGCCCAGCAGAACCACCGCACCCAGTGCGAGGAAACCGCCCATGCCATGCACGACGACGGAGCCCGCGAAATCGTGGAAGCTGGCGCCGAATGTTTTTTCCATCCACTGCTGATAGCCGAAATTGCCGCCCCAAATCAGACCCTCATAGAACGGATAGACCAATCCCACCAAAATGGTGGTCGCCAGCGCGTTGGGCCAAAAGCGAACGCGCTCGGTGATTCCCCCTGAAATGATGGCCGGAATCGCTGCCGCAAAGGTCAACAGAAAGAAGAAGTGCACCATCTCATAGCCATTGCTCTTCTCCCCGATGACCGACAACTCGGACACCGGCGCAAAAAACGAAATGCCATAGGCGACCGAAAATCCGACGAAAAAATACGCCAGCGTGGAGAAGCCGAAATCACTGATCACGCGCACCAGCGCATTGACCTGATTCTTCTTGCGCACCGTGCCCGCCTCGAGAAAGGCGAAGCCGGCATGCATGGCCAACACCATGGCCGCGCCCATGGTGAGAAAAAATACGTCAAATCCCGCAGTATTCATGTGATTTACCCCCGTTTTCCATCACTGTCCAATCAACTCAACGCGTCCTGATCTTCCTCGCCGGTGCGAATCCGAATCACCCGCTCCACGTCGAACACGAAAATCTTGCCATCTCCGACCTTTCCGGTACGCGCGGCCTCGACAATGGCTTGCACCACCTCATCCACCCGCTCTTCCGTGATCACCACGCTAAGCTCCACCTTGGGCACGAAATCCACGACATATTCCGCACCGCGGTACAGTTCGGTATGGCCTTTCTGGCGACCATGCCCCTTGACCTCGGTCACGGTCATGCCTGATATGCCGATTTCCAGCAGCGCATCCTTCACATCATCCAGCTTGAACGGCTTGATCACTGCAACAACCTGTTTCATCTCTTCCTCCTTGCTCTTGCTCGGTAATCAATAGGCGAAATTCACGCCTGCAACCACCTGGTTCGCATTCTTCGGCCGCGGCCCGCTGCCCAGCCCATCGTTCTGCCAGGCCGGAATGGACACCATCAGCGAAGGCGTCATCGTCACCGCATCGCCCAAGGCCACATCCTTGCTGATCGACAGGTCCACATGCCCGAGCCCCTTCTTGGTGGTCGGAAACTCATTGACCGAAGTCGCAGTCGCTGCCTTGCCGAAATAGAAACCAAAGTCCGCGCCCAGGTCGAAACCGCCGACATTGTGCGCCAGCGCCACATCCAGATAGGCGCTCTTCTTCCAGCCCTTTGCATTGGAATTCGTGGCATAGTAATAGGTCGCCGAAATCGGACCGTAGCCCAGGCCGGCATAGACCTCACCGGTATTGCCGGCGGCATTGTTCAGATACGAATAGTAGATATAACCGACCGAGATGCTCACACCGCTCAGCTCGGTGGAATAGTCCACAGTCCAGTCGAACTCGGTCACATTGCCGCCGGTGACATTGTTGCCCAGTGGCGCGGCAAACCAGACATTCGCCGACAAGCCCTCAGCAATGTCGAGGCCGAGATCACCCTGCACCGAGGCTGTCGGGCTCTGCTGCATACCTCGCCACATATACTGGCTGTACACCCCTATATCGCCGGCAACGCCCTCTGCCTGCGCGGGCAGCATAGCAGCCAATCCGAACAGGCCCGCAAACATCGTGGTAAGCCATGCCTTCTTGATACACATTCTTGTTCGCTCCTTTATAGCTTTTGACACCGCAACCGCGGCCGCCCATCTATCAAGCAAGGACTGTGCCAAACGAGAAAAAGCGGCGCATACAGTATTCCCGTTTCGTCGTCCAACCCATGCGCGCCCATCTGATAGACATAACTGCTCATAATTTAGGCACACTCAACTCACGCTACCGCTAGCGCATCGGAGCGACTACAATCGCGGCACTGTCTGGAGGCATAGATGCATATCGATTTCCAATACGCCCAGTGGGGCATGATCTTCGCGGCCCTGATCTATGTGATCGGCAATGCAACCTGGACCAACCATATCGCCCGCCGCCATCGCTGGGCGGGCTGGCTGATGTGGATCGTTGCCGCGGTACTCGTGCTGGTAGCGGGAGCAGCAGTCGAGGCGCGGCTGGCCGGCGGGGAAACCCTCGCAACCCTGACTCAGGCCGATGGGGAAAAGCATTGGATCATTCTCACCCTGTTCGCCTTATTGTCCGTGCCGGGTGCCGCCTGCGTGCTGTTTCGGCAATCCGTGGCCTGGACGCGCTTCGCGGTCAGCGCCTGCGCGCTGCTGCTGTTCATTCCGTTGGGCACCCAGATCAACGACCCCAACGATCCGCGCCTAAGCTTGAGCCTGGGTATCACGCTGGCCGTGGTCGGGATACTCTGGATGCTGTCCATGTTGCTGGACAGCGAACCGGAACATCGGCGCAAAACTGTGCCGGTTGAGGAGGCCGATGCATGAAACACGCCAAGGCCCGCGCGCGCACCCTGATCGAAGCGCTGCCCTATCTGCAGCGCTTCGCCGATCAAACGATCGTGATCAAATATGGCGGACATGCGATGGTTGATGAGCAACTCAAACACAGCTTCGCGCTGGACATCACGCTGCTCAAGCAAGTGGGCATCAACCCGGTGGTGGTACATGGTGGAGGCCCGCAGATCGGACAGTTGCTGGATAAGATCGGCAAGAAGAGTCAATTCATCGACGGCATGCGCGTCACCGACAGGGAAACGATGGACATCGTTGAAATGGTACTGGCCGGGCGGGTCAACAAAGAAATCGTCGCCAACATCAACCGCGCCGGTGGCAAGGCTGTGGGACTATCCGGCAAGGACGCCGGGCTGATTTGCGCACGCAAACTGACTCAGATTCGACACAACGCCCCCGAACTCGCCGCACCCGAAATCATCGACCTTGGCCATGTCGGACAAGTGCATCGGGTGAATACCGAAATCCTGAGCATTCTCGAAAAGGACCGCTTCATCCCCGTCATCGCGCCGGTGGGCTACCACAAGGACGCAGCTCAAAGCTACAACATCAATGCGGATCTCGTTGCCGCATCCATCGCCCGCGCGATGGGCGCCGCCAAATTGATTCTGTTGACCGATGTGGCCGGCGTGCTTGACCGTGACAAGCAATTGGTCTCCAGCCTGAACCGCAGCCAGGCCGAACGGATGATCGCCGAAGGAACCATCGCCGGCGGCATGATCCCCAAGGTGACCTGCTGTTTGGAAGCCATCGACAACGGCGTGGGGCAAGCGCATATCATCGACGGGCGCATCCCGCATGCGCTGCTGCTTGAATTGTTCACCGACGAGGGTGTGGGAACGGTCTTCGAAGAGTTATAGCAGGCGCGCAAGCGTAAGGCCCAACCAGGTCAGGGGCACACAGACCACGACCTGGCCTGCGATGTTGCCCAGCGCGAGCCCCCACGCACCTTCCTGCATCAGGCGCACGGACTCCAGCGAATAGGTCGAAAACGTCGTAAAAGCGCCCAGCATTCCCACCGTCACCGCCAAGCGCCCCATCTCGCCGACGGTTGAGCGCTCGACAAACCAGACAAACAGGAAACCAAGCAGAAAGCTGCCCAGCGCATTCACCGCGAAGGTGCCCCAAGGGAAAGCACCGGAAACAGCACGTTGAATCGTCGAAGCCAGCAGCCAACGCAGCACGGCGCCACATGCCCCGCCCAGAGCCACGGCGAGCAACTCACGCATCGTCCCTCCCCTGAGCGCGACGACGCGCCTTAAGCCAACGCAAGCGCTCGCCCAAAGTGCGCTCGAAACCACGATCGACCGGCGAATACAGCGTCCGTTCGGGTACCTGATCGGGAAAATGGCGCTGACTGACCACGGCGTCCGGCGCATCATGGGCATATTGATAGCCTCGTCCATAGCCCAGTTCGCGCATGACACGGGTCGGCGCATTGCGCAAATGCATCGGCACCTCGGCCTCGGACGTTTCCCGTGCCAGCTTGCGCGCCGCCTTTTCCGCCATGTACAGCGCATTGCTCTTTGGCGCCAACGCCAGATAAACGGCCGCCTCGAACAGCCCCTGTTCGCCTTCCGGAGACCCAAGCACCTCGTACATCCGCAACGCATCCAAGGCAACAGTGAGCGCGCGCGGATCGGCAAGGCCAACATCCTCGCTGGCCATGCGAATCAAACGCCGGGCGAGATACAACGGCTCCTCGCCCCCCTCCAGCATGCGCGCCAGCCAATAGCAGGCCGCATCGGGATCGGAATCGCGCACCGACTTGTGCAGCGCGGAAATGAGATCGTAATGGGCGTCGCCCGCGCGGTCATATCGCGCCGCGCGTGTCGCCAGATAGCGCGCCACTTGTTCCGCGTTCCAGCGTCCGGCACGGGTCTCGTGCAAGGCTTCCAGCTGGTTCAAAGCATAGCGCGCATCGCCATGACTGTGTTTTGCGAGCATACGCCGTGCGTCGCCGGTCAATGCGAACGCCGGCGACCGTCGCGCCAACTCGGCACAACCGCGCTGCACAATGCGCTCAATATCCTCGCTCGAAAGTGGCTTGAGCACCACTAACCGACAGCGGGACAGCAAGGCGTCATTGAGTGAAAAGGACGGATTTTCCGTCGTTGCGCCCACCAGGATCAACGTACCATCCTCAATATAAGGCAGCAGCACATCCTGTTGGGCCTTGTTGAAGCGATGAATCTCGTCAAGGAACAACAACCAGGTTTCATTGCGTTGGCGCGCGCGTTGGACCACCTCGCGTATCTCGGCCTTGCCGGCCGAAACCGCGGACAACTGCGCAACGGGCAATCCCGCGCGGCGCGCCATCATCAAGGCCAATGTGGTCTTGCCCACACCGGGCGGTCCCCAAAAGATGCAGGATGTCGCCCTTCCTTCACGCAGCATGGCGGCCAGCCACGCATCCTTGCCCGTCAAATTCTGTTGTCCGACGAAGTCTTCCAATCGCTCCGGCCTTAGCCGATGCGCCAACGGCACCCGTGTTACGGGCGATTCCTCGATGAGCGAAGCTTGTTTTCCGGTCATACGCCCTAGAAATGGCGTGACATCGACACGGCAATGGTTTGTCGGCGATCCCGATAGGTTCCCGCAAACGCGCCGGTCACCACCCGTTTGGGATAAAAGGTATAGCTATAGGCCGCGTCGAGATGCAACCCAAACGCGTCACCGCCAAACCCGATGGACACCCGATGCCCATCCTGATCCGCGATCATCGGATTCATGCCTTGGGCGCGCTGCGCGCCCTGCTCGAACGCATAGCCTAAACGCGCCTCGGTACCTTCCCGCCAAGTCCATACCAGCCCGCTGGCAAAGGACACCGTGTCGCGCATGGCCAGTGGATTGGCTGCCACAACCGCGCCCGCGCTGGAACGCAAGTTCATATCGCGCATGCGTGACCAGCGCGCCCATGTCACATCGCCCTCGATCCGCCAGCGGTCGGCCACCTGCCATGCCAGCCCGGCCTGAACGCGGTCGGGCAAACGCACCTTCAACGACCGGCCCGCATTGCTTAGGTTGATCGAGCTGCCACTGCGCGCCATCACTCCCAGCGACCAGCCCGGCAAAAATTTCCACATCAGTGAAGCATGGGCTCCAAAGCTGGCATAGTCGCGCGCCTGAAAGATCGTCGCCCCACGCTGTAGATTGATATCACTCAAATACCAATCCAGGCCCATGCTCATCGCCAAGGAACTGTTCCAGGCATAGACCGCATCGGCGGCCACATCATCCACGCGCAACGTGGTCACCCCGTTGGCGACCCCGAACACACTGCCCCAATCGTTTTGCAGGTAGTACATCGGGGTATACGCAAAGGTGAAGCCGATGTTGCCGTCCAGCGGCATCCACCCGGCATGCACATAAACCTGATTCGGCTCCAAGCCCAGATTGGGCGCCACCCCGCCCGCAAGACGGACCGACGAATTGCGATAATCCACAAGATAACCCAACTGGGCATCCCAACCCACCTGCCAGGCCTTGCCCGAGGGATTGTACATCGCCGCGGAAACATCATCCGCCGTGGCGACAAAGGCATTGCCGCGCCCGGTGGCCGACGCGGAAAGCTCTGTCTGCATAAAGCCATTGGCGATCGCCGACGATGCCGTCAGCGGAAAGACGCAAAGCAGGAACAAAACTCGTTTCAACATCATGGATACTCCTAGCGTCGGGGCTGTACATCGATGACATCCACCCCTTTCGGGACCGCGAAGCTAAAGCGTTGCGAGGGCGGCGCAACCAACGAACAGCGTGTAAAACGAATGCGATTGCGATTACCCAGCGCATCCGTGCTTTCCACATAGGCCAAACGACCATCGGCACGGTCAAAGGCCAACCATACCGGCGCCATCGCACCGACCCGAATGCGATATGCATCCCTGCCCCTTTCGTGGCGCACATCCAACAGCGTCAAACGACCCGACTCCAGGCGCCCATCCAGCAGACGCATCACCAACGGATCGACGGCATCCAGATTGCTCATCCGCTCCACCTGCATCAGATCCGGCTCGTAATGCCAGATCAAACGCCCATCGCCGAGATACAATTGCGCATAAGGCTCGCGATACTCCCATCGAAAACGCCCCGGACGCAACACTTCGAGCGAACCGGCATACCGCTGCACCTGACCATCGGACAAGTACACCTCCTGTTCGAAGGTGCAGGAAAATCCCACGCTGTTCGAAAATGCGGCGATGCGCTGCCGCAGGGTCGCCTGATCATCCGCGGCAAAAGCGCTTAGCGTATAGCTGCACAACAACAAAGCGCACCAGAGTGGACGCATCACTCGATCACCCCGCCGCCCTGCTCTTGAGAGCGCGCCAACACCTTGCGAATGCCGCCCGCGCCCGGCGCGCTGACCAACCCCTCTCGTTCCATTTGTTCGACAATCCGGCTGGCCCGATTGTACCCGATACGCAGATAGCGCTGCACCATCGAAACAGAGCATTGCCCTTTCTCGATCACCAGTTGCGCCGCCTCGTCGTATTTCTCGTCATGCGCATCGTCTCCTCCACCAGCACTTTCCCCATCCGGGCTGGCCGGTGTCTCGAATACCTCCTCGCGATATTCCGGTTTGCCCTGTTCCTTCAAATGTTCCACCAGGGCCACGACCTCCGCATCGGAAACAAACGCGCCGTGCACGCGCTTCAAGTCCCGCCCGCCGCTCAAGAACAGGCTGTCGCCCTGACCGAGCAGTTGCTCCGCACCCATCTGATCGAGAATTGTGCGCGAATCGATCTTGGAGGAAACCTGAAAGGCAATGCGGCTGGGCAGGTTGGCCTTGATCAGCCCCGTAATCACATCCACGCTCGGACGTTGTGTCGCAAGAATCAAATGCAAGCCTGCCGCACGGGCCTTTTGCGCTAGGCGGCAAATCGACTGCTCCACCTCTTTGCCGGCCACCATCATCAGATCAGCCAATTCATCGATGATAATCACGATATAGGGCAGGCGTTCGGCGTTCTCCTCCTGCGCGGCCGAGCGGTTGTAGCTGGCGATATTGCGAACGCGCGCCTCGGACATCAGTTTATAGCGGCGCTCCATCTCGTACACGGCCCACGCCAGCGCCTTGGCTGCCTTGTGCGGATTGGTCACCACCGGCACAAGAAGATGCGGAATGTCGTCATAGATGGAGAGCTCCAGCATCTTCGGGTCGACCAGGATCAGGCGCAAGTCTGCGGGCGTATGGGTCATCAGCAACGAGCAAATCATGCTATTGACCGATACGGATTTCCCCGAGCCCGTGGTGCCCGCCACCAACAAATGTGGCATCTTGGCCAGATCGGCAACCACCGGGTGCCCCGCAATGTCCACCCCCAACGCCAGCGGCAACACATGCCGCTTGTCGGCAAACGCCTCGCTCGCCATCACCTCGTGCAAGCTGACGGTTTCCCGTTGCTCATTCGGAATCTCAATGCCGATCACGCTCTTGCCTGGAATATTGCCGGCCACCCGCACGCTGACCGCGGCCATGGCGCGGGCCAGGTCATCCTGCAAAGCGATGATCCGGCTGACCTTGGTGCCCGGCGCAGGCTCCAATTCAAACTGGGTCACCACCGGTCCCGGCTGCACCGCAACTACCTGTCCCTTGACGCGATAATCCAAAAGCTTCTTTTCCAGCATGCGCGCCATCGCCTGCAACGCGGCCTGATCGGGCTTGCGCTTGGGCTTTGCACCCGCTGAGAACAGGTGCAGCCCGGGCAGCTTGAAACCGCTTGCCGCCGGCTCCTTCAACGCCAACTCAGCCTGCCGGCGCTGACGCGCCTGGGTGGAAACACGCACTTCCGCCGGCGGCGCGATCTCCGGCTCTTGCCGCGGCGTATCATTCTTCTGCTCGCGCTGCGCCTTGCGCCGTTGCTCACGCCCTTCCAGCCGGGCCTTGCGTTCACCGGCGGTGGCCCGCACACGCACCGTGATCCCGCCAAGCATCGACACCATGGCGCGCACAAGACCCATGCCACGCGCCAGCAACCCAAGCAGCGAAATGCGAGCCGCCGCAACAAAGCTGCTCAAGGCCAGGGTCAGCAATACAATGTCCCGACCCAAGGCATGCAAGGCGTAGGACAGACTGGCGACGATACGCTTGCCTAACACCCCGCCCGACCCCACAGGCAAAGACAACAGGGACGACGGCACATGCGCCTGCAGCAATCCCGCCACCGCCAGGACAAAAGGCAGCCACATCCAAGCCATCCACCCTCCCAACAATGGGCGTCGAACTTTCGCAATGCGCCAGGCAAGCACGCCCACCCCAACCACCAGAAGCCAAGCGGTCAGGCCCAGCAACTGATAGAGCATATCCGCCGTGTACGAACCAACCAGCCCCATCAGATTGCGCACAGGGGCGGTGGTTGCATGATTGAGCGAAGGATCGCCGGGATGATAGCTATAAAGGGACAATGCGAGCACCAGTGCCACCCCAACGACCAGCAGCGCCAGTGCCTCGCGCAGAATCGCGCGCACTTCCATCAAATCTCCAGCACCATCGGCAACACCATCGGACGACGCCCGATATTGCGCTTACACCAGCGCCGCACGAACAAACGCACCTCCTCCTTAGCCGCTTCAATGTCGCCAAGGGTTTCCTGCCCCAGCTGCTCGAGATGTCCCTGCAGCTCGCGACCGATTTCACCCAGGCACTCATCGCTGACATCCGAGCTGAGCACCCCGCGCGCCACCAACTGCGGTTCGCCGAGCAAACGCCCCTCATATTGGCTGATCAGCACCGTCGCCGATATCATCCCATCCTCGGCAAGAATTCGCCGATCGCGCAACACCAGGTCGTCGATCTCGTCCCGGCTTGCGCCGTCGACAAACACCGCCCCGGCGCGGAACGCATCGCCATGTCGCACGCCCTGCTCATCGACCACCACGCTCTGGCCGTTCTCCGCAATAATCGTGCGATCGTGCGCAATACCGATGGCCGTGGCCAGATCGCGATGCTCGATCAGATTACGGTATTCGCCATGCACGGGATAGAAATAGCGGGGACGCACCAATTGCATCATCATCTTCAGCTCATGCGCCTGGGCGTGGCCGGACACATGCAGCGGCGCCATGCCGGCATGCCGGATGCGCGCGCCCCGTCGATAGATATGATTATACAAGCCGGCGATAATGCGTTCATTGCCCGGAATATTGCTGGAGGAAAACACCACCAGATCACCCTCACCCAGCTGGAAGCCGGGGAAACGCCCCTGCGCCATGCGCGCCAGCGCGGCCCGGCTTTCCCCTTGCGATCCAGTCGCGATCACCAGCAGTTCATGGTCGGGGACCTGATCAACCTGCTTGATGGGTACCATCGTCCCGGCGGGAATGGTCAACCGATTCAACCGCTGAGTAATCTCGATATTGCGCTCCAAGCTTCGCCCGGCCACCGCAACCCGCCGGCCGCATGCTACCGCCGCGTCGATGATCTGCTGAATGCGAAACATGTTTGAGGCAAAGGTGGTGACCACGACCTTGCCTCGACAGCCGGCAATCGATTGCTTCAGCGCCGGACCCACAACCCGCTCGGATGGGCCACTACCGGCGCGGGTGGCATTGGTTGAATCCGATGCCAGCAACACCACGCCCTCGTCCCCCAATTGGGAAAAACGATGAATTGCCGTCGGCCGACCATCGATCGGAGCGGGATCGAAACGGAAATCGCCGGTATGCACGATCAAGCCCAGCGGCGTCTTGATCGCCAGCGAGCACGCATCCATGATCGAGTGCGTGACATGCACCGCCTCGACCTCGAACGGGCCAATATGCACGCGCTCCCCGGGCCCCGCAAAAGGACGCAGCTCGGCTCTCTGTCCATGCTCGGACAGCTTGCCCTCGACCAAGGCCAAGGTGACTGGCGTGCCATAGATCGGCAGCTTGAGATGAGGCCATAGATATGGCAGCCCGCCGATATGATCCTCATGGCCATGGGTCAATAAAATCGCATGCAGCTTCAAACCCAAGGCATCCAGCGCGGAAATATCGGGTACAACCACGTCCACGCCATGCTGTCCGGGTTCTGGAAAACCCATGCCACAATCGACGACAAGCGCATCGCTGCCCCAGGCATAAACCATCATGTTTTTGCCGAACTCGCCGACCCCGCCGAACGGGAAGCAGCGGATACGCTTTTTCGCCATCAATTGCTCCGGCTGCCCGGCTTCACAGCGGGCAATGTCCCCGCCCGGCACAGCGGGCAAGCATCCGGCGCGAAGGTCTCCACCTCCAGCGCCAACGCCGTTTGGTGCGGCACATCGAAACGCCCCTCGACACTCGGTGCCCGATCCACCACCGCCAAAATCCGCACCGGTTCACCACCATGCCGGCGAACCACTTCCATGCACTCGCGCACCGATCCACCGGTGGTAATCACATCCTCCACCACCAACAGTCGTGCGCCTTGCGGAATCGAGAAACCGCGCCTGAGCTGCATGTCGCCTTGCTTGCGTTCAGTAAAGATAAACGGCTTGTTCAACTGCCGCGCAACTTCCTGCCCAATGACCAGCCCTCCAATCGCCGGCGAAACCACCATGTCCACCCGAACATTTCCCAGCTTTTCAAGCAAGGTGCGCGCCAACGCCTCGGCGTTGCCCGGATGCATCAATACCAATGCCGACTGGAGGTAGCGCGATGAATGGCGCCCACTGGACAAGATAAAATGCCCGTTCAGCAATGCACCCGCATCTTCATACATCGCTAGAATTTCTTGTTCCGTCACCATTCACCACCTTGTAAGAATTTGCCGCAGTATAGCAGTGTCGCGACCTTGCTTGAACCTTGCACCCCATGCGCTGCTATAATCCGTTCCATGAGCGGACCGCATTTCGAAGCCATATTGCTCGACCTCGATGGTGTGCTGTACATCGGCGACAAACTCATCCCCGGCGCGCGGGAGGCGCTAACCTGCATATCCGCCGCAGGTATGAAAGTGGCCGGCGTCACGAACACAACCACCATCGCGCGCGCTCAGATCATCGAGAAGCTGCATCGCCTTGGCCTGAACATCGACGAACAACACCTCTTCACGCCAGCCGCACTCGCGCGCCAATGCATCGGCGAACATAGCGCGCGCTTGTTCGTGCGCGACAGCCTGCGCCAGGATTTCGCAGGAATCAGACTGGATCACGAGCAGCCCGACTATGTGGTCATGGGTGACATCGGTGGTGAGGGTTACACGCCCGAAACCCTACGCCGCATCTTCCTGCACATCATGGATGGCAGCCGCCTTATTGCATTGCATAAAAACCGTTTCTGGCAAAAACCGGATGGACTGCATCTTGATCTCGGCTGTTTTGTCGCGGCCATCGAGTATGCCACGGGCAAAAAGGCGCAAATCATGGGAAAACCTTCCACGGACTTCTTTCATGGCATTTGCCGCGCGCTCGATGTGTCACCCGCACACACGCTGATGATCGGCGATGATATCGAAAGCGATGTGGCGGGGGCGCAGCGCGCTGGGTTGCATGGCATGCTGGTGCATACCGGCAAGTACCGTCCGGCATTCGCCGCCGCCAGCGGCATCTCGCCCGATTACGAACTCGACTCCATCGCCCTGCTACCGGACTTTTTGCAACAACGCCCGGACTAAGACGCGAAACGGATCACATGCTCCCGGTCCGGACCGGTGGATAACAGCGCCACCGGACACTCGCACACTTCCTCGATGCGCGACAGCAGCGCCCGCGCCGCCGCAGGCAACTGATCCGCGGACCGAGCGCCCAAAGTGCGCTCATCCCAGCCGGCAAGCGTCTCATACACCGGGATGCACCGCGCCAGCGTACGCGCATCCGCGGGCACCGTTTCAATGCGTTCTCCGTCGAGCTCATAACCGACGCAAAGCTTGACCGCGGAGAGTCCGTCCAGCACGTCCAGCTTGGTGATCGCCAATTCCGTCACTCCCGCCACACGCACCGCATGTCGCACGGCCACCGCATCGAACCAGCCCGTACGCCGCGGCCGTCCGGTAGTGGCGCCGAACTCGTGCCCCCGCTCCGCCAAATGCCGCCCGGCGGGATCATCCAGCCCATCCGCATTGTACAGCTCGGTGGGAAACGGCCCCGCACCCACACGCGTGGTATAAGCCTTGCAAATGCCCAACACCGATTCGATCATGCCCGGTCCCACGCCAAGCCCCGCCATCGCGGCTCCAGCCACCGTATTCGAGGAGGTCACGAAGGGATAGGTGCCAAAATCCAGGTCGAGCATCACACCTTGGGCGCCTTCGAACAGAATCGACGCTCCCTCCCGATGCCGAGCGTGCAAAATCGAGGAAACGTCATCCATCAACGGCAACAGACGGGTGCGGGCCAGGTCAAGAACCGCATCGATCTCCGCCCGCGCCACGGGCTCGGTTTTGAAATACTGCGTCAGCTGGAAATTCGTCCAGTCCAGATTGGCAGCAATCTTTTCATTCAGCAATGCCTCGTCGCACAGATCGATCAGCCGTATCCCGCGCCGAGCGGTCTTGTCCTCATAAGCCGGTCCAATCCCTCGGCCCGTCGTGCCGATGCGCCCCGCCCCCCGCGCCCGTTCGCGGGCCGCATCCAGCGCCCGATGATAAGGCAAAATCAGTTGGCAGCGATCCGAAATACTCAGTCGATCCGTCACCGGAACCCCGGCCGCAAGCAACGTATCCATTTCCTCGACCAGGGTCTCGGGCGCCACCACCGTGCCATTGCCAATCAGGCACTGGGTGTTCTCATGCAGGATTCCCGAGGGCAACAAATGCAACACCGTCTTGCGACCGCCGATCACCAAGGTGTGCCCGGCATTGGGGCCACCCTGAAAGCGAGCCACGACATCGGCCTCAGGCGCAAGCAAGTCCACAATCTTCCCCTTGCCTTCATCGCCCCACTGAATTCCAACTGCTACGGTGTTTTTCATTGTCTCACCTCTGCACCGGCATCAAGCCAACGCCACAAATCAAATGAAAAGCCGGTTGCCGGCATATCGCGGCCATGAGCGCTCATCATCGCATCATAGCGCCCTCCATGCAGCAGCGGTTGCGCCGCACCGGCGGCAAATCCCTGAAAAACCAGGCCGCTATGATAAAGGAAACGCGGCAGCACGGCCGCATCGGCAACCACGCGAATCCCCTCGCTCGCCGCAGCCTGACTCAACGCCAGCAAGTCGCCTGCCGCTTGCGCGAAACGGGGAGATACCGCATGCCGATGACGATCGAGCCAATCGGCATCGGCCATGCCATGCGCCAACGCCACGAGCAACGCGCCGCGCTCCGCATCAAGTCGATCGTCGTCCAGCATCGCCTGCACATCGTCGGGCGAGCGATGATTCAGGCACGACACCCAAGCCTCCAGATCATGTCGACTGCCTTCGACCAAGGCATGAATCAGGCCCATATGCCCCAACAAGAGCAACGGCTGCGTAAAGCCCGCCAACCGCAAGGAGCGCGCCGCAAGACGCAATACCTCAATATCGCCTTCAAGGCCGGCAATACCCAAGCACTCAACACCGGTCTGCCATTGTTGCCGTGAACCGCTCCGCACATCCACGCGCGCTTGCACCACAGGACCGGAATAATGCAAGCGAAGCACCGCCTCCCGCTGCAGCGAGGTCGCCGCGATTCGCGCCACCTGCGGCGTCATGTCGGGGCGCAAGGCCAACAGACCTGCGCCGGCGGGATCCGAAAACACCAACGTTTGATCCGCCAGGAAACGCCCCGCCCCCGCATGCAAGGTTTCCGGTCGATCCACCACCGGCGGAATCACCTCCGCATAACCCGCCTCGGCATACATCTCGGCCAGCGCATATTGCAGACGCCGCAACCTTACAGCGCGCACGCCAAAGGCATCGCTCAAGCCAATCATGGGCCGGGACTTCATTGCCCCCCCAGTTCGACATAGCGCACCATCAGCACATGCTCAAGCGAAGCCAACCGGTCCAACACCATGGATGAAGGGCGCGTATCCACGCGCACCAAGGCCACCGCATTGGGGCCATCCTCGCGCCGTCCCAAACGGAAATCCGCGATATTGATGCCTGCTTCGGCCAATACCGTTCCCACCGCGGCAATCACCCCCGGACGATCCTCATTCTGCAGGAAAATGATGTTCCCCTCGGGGGCCACTTCGACCTCGCAGGTATCGAAGCTCACCAGGCGTGGACGCGTCTCATCGAACAAGGTGCCGGACACGCAGCGGTGGCCTTCATCCCCCTCCACTTCCAGTCGGATCAGGGTCGAGAAATTACCCGCCTGCTCATTGGCGCGTTCGACGATTTCGATACCGCGATCGCGTGCCAGCATCGCCGCGTTGACCTCATTGACTTCCTCAAAGCTTTGCGACAATAGCCCTCGCAACACCGTATTGATCAAGGGCTTACGGTTGATCGATGCCGCCTGCCCCTCAAAAGAGATCGTCACGCGCGCATAGCCGGGGCGCATGCTTTGGCCCATGAATTCCCCCATTCGCCGGGCGAGCAGCATATAGGGCGCCAATTGACGCTGCTCTTCCTCGCTCAACGAAGGAACATTGACCGCATTGATCACCGTGCCGTGCAGCAGGTAATCGGCCATCTGTTCGGCGATTTGCACGGCCACATTCTCCTGCGCCTCGTCCGTCGACGCGCCGATATGCGGCGTGCAAGTGACATTTTCCAACTCAAACAGCGGATTGTCCCGCGCAGGTTCCTGCTCGTAGACATCCAATCCCGCAGCGCGCAGATGCCCGGAGGCACAAGCCTCGTACAATGCGCGCTCATCTACGATGCCGCCGCGGGCGCAATTGACCAGGATCGCTCCTTTTTTCATTCGCTTCAGGATGTCCGCGTTGATCATGTGTCGCGTCGCTTCCAGCAACGGCACATGAATCGTAAGTACATCCACCATCTCGGCCAACTCGGCCACACTATCCACCTTGGTCACCCCCAAGGACTCGGCACGCTCGTCCGAGATGAACGGGTCGTAGACATATACGGACATCTGCAACCCACGCAAACGATTGCACACGATCGCGCCGATATTTCCCGCCCCGATCACGCCCGCCTTCTTACCGGTCAGCTCCATACCCATAAAGCGGGACTTTTCCCATTTCCCAGCCTTGGTGGAGGCTGATGCCGGCGCGATCATGCGCGCGGCAGCCACGATATGTGCAACCGCCAACTCGGCGGTCGTGATTGTGTTGCCGAAGGGGGTATTCATCACCACGATACCACGACGCGAGCACTGCTCAACGTCGATGTTGTCCACGCCAATGCCCGCGCGGCCAATCACCTTCACACGCTTGGCCGCCTCAAGCAACGCACCTTTTAGGGTGGTCGCCGAACGGACCGCAATGCCGTCATACGCACCGGCAATGGCCAGCTTTTCCGCATCGGACAAGCCGGGACGATAATCCACCTCGATACCGCGCGCATTGAACACCTCGATCGCACGTTCGCTCATCTTGTCCGCAATCCAAACCTTGGGCATGGTCCCTCCTTGCAACCCGGCACGCACGCAAGCGCCCGCGCTCTGTGAAAAAGCGCAGGCACTCTATACCCCGCCCCTACAGGGTCAATTGGCGCGCATCAATGCGAGCGCTCGAAATCCTCCATGTAGGCAATCAAGGCATCGACACCTTCCTCGGGCATCGCGTTGTAAATGCTGGCGCGCATCCCACCGACCGAACGATGTCCCTTCAAGGTCAGCAAGCCGCGTTCCGCCGCTCCTTGCAAAAAGGCCGCATCCAGCGCTGGGTCGGCAAGCGTGAACGGCACATTCATCCAGGAACGCGCATTCTTGTCCACCGGATTGGCGTAGAGCGAACTGCGATCAATTGCCGCATAAAGCTTCTCCGCCTTGCGCCGGTTGACCTCGGCAATCGCGCTCAAGCCCCCCTGCTCCTTGATCCACTCGAATACGAGCCCCGCCATATACCAGCTATAGGTCGGCGGCGTGTTGTACATCGAACCACTATCGGCATGCACCTGATAGTTGAACATGGTCGGCGCCATTTCGGCACAACGGCCCAACAAATCCTCACGTACGATCACAATGGTCAGCCCCGCCGGGCCGATATTCTTCTGCGCGCCGGCATAGATCAGGCCAAAACGAGACACATCGATCGGCCGCGATAGAATCGTAGAGGACATATCCGCCACCAGCGGCACATCGCCGGTATCTGGAATATAATCGAATTCCACACCGCCAATCGTCTCATTGGGCGTGTAATGGACATAGGCGGCGTCGGGATTGAGGGAAAGCTCCTCTTGGCTCGGCACGCGCGTAAATCCATCCTCCGACGTATCCGCCGCGATATTGACCTGGCAAAAGCGCTTGGCCTCGGCAATGGCTTTCTTCGACCACATGCCCGTGTTCAGGTAATCCGCACTCGTGCGCGCCCCCAGCAGATTCAACGGCACCATGGCGAATTGCGAGGAAGCGCCACCCTGCAAAAAAAGCACCTTGTAGTGATCGGGAATCGCCATAATCTCCCGCAAGGTACGCTCAGCCCGCTCGGCAATGGACATGAATTCCTTGCCCCGATGGCTCATCTCCATGACCGACATCCCCGATCCCTGCCAGTCCGGCAGTTCACGCTGCGCACGTTCGATGACCGCGGTCGGCAGCATCGCCGGGCCCGCGCTGAAGTTGAATTTTCTTGCCATGATTCGAATTCCTTTTTTGCTGGATTTAGAGGCGGCATATTCCGCGCGCCGGCTTCAACCGTCAATCCACAATGACAAGCTCGCAGACCTGTTCCGCTGACAACAGGGCGCAACCGCCTACGATGATGCGTTGCGGGGCAACAGAAGCGAAATCAGCCCGGCGATCACCAGGAAGCTGGTGGAGAACCACAGACAACCGCTTAAACCGAGGCTCTGGTACACGAAACCGGAGAGCACGGTGCCGGCCAGCCGGCCGCCGGCATTGGCCATGTAGTAGAAGCCGACATTCATACTTACCTTGTCCTGATCGCTTAAGGACACGATCAGATAGGAATGCGCCGCCGAATTGATCGCGAACACGAAGCCGAACAGCACCAACCCGCCGACAATCACCAGCGTCAGATCCATTCCCGCGTGCATCAGCCAGGCAATCAACGCCGGAATCGCGGCAAGGATGAAGGCCCATGTCGCAATCATGCGCCCATCGGGATGGCCGGAAACGCGCTTCAAGAAATCAGGTGCTGCAGCCTGAACGATGCCATAGCCAATCACCCACAGCGCGAAGAACGCGCCGACCTCCGTAAAAGTCCAGCCCAGCTCGGCGGCCAGGAATACTGGCAGGGCGACCACGAACCACACATCGCGCGCACCGAACAGAAAGAAACGTGCCGCCGACAGGCGGTTCACGGCAGGGGACTTGGAAAAGATTTCGGAGAACTTCGCCTTGGCCTTTGTCTTGCCCATGTTCTGGGGCAACAATATCCAGGTCATGACCAGTGCCGCAGCCAGCATCAGGGCCAGCGCAACCAGCGCGCCACGGAATCCCAGCCAGGCCAGCAACGCACCCCCGATGAAGAAACCGCCGCCCTTGAGCGCGTTCTTCGAACCGGTCAACACCGCCACCCAGCGGAACAGCTTTTCATCGGCCGCATCGGGCACGAACAGCTTCACGCCGGCCTTGGCGCTCATCTTGTTCAGGTCCTTGGCGATGCCGGAAAGCGCCTGTGCCGCCATCACATAAGGCACCGACAACCAGGCATCGGGGGCGGTCAGCAGCAGAAGCGCTACGATCTGCATGGCCATACCGATGTTCATGCAACGATTCAGACCGATGCGCGCGCCCAGCCAGCCGCCGACGAGATTGGTGACAATGCCGAAGAACTCGTAGAATAGAAACAACATCGCGATCGCAAATGGCGTATAGCCAAGCTGGTAGAAATACAGCACCACCAGCATGCGGATGGCCCCATCGGTGATGGTGAACGCCCAGTAGCCGCCGGTAACGGTCAGGTAATGGCGAAAGCCGGCATCCATGCTAGAGCTACGACGCTAGGGGCAGCGAACCGGCATGGCCTCATACCAGCCCTTCGTTCGATTGACGATGGACACGACCGACAGCATCACCGGTACCTCGACCAGCACGCCGACGACGGTGGCAAGTGCTGCGCCCGACTCGAAGCCGAACAATGCGATCGCCGCGGCCACGGCCAGCTCGAAGAAGTTCGAGGCCCCGATCAGCGCCGACGGCCCGGCCACCTCATGCGCCACGCCGAGCCTGCGGTTCACCCAGTAGGCCAGCATGGAGTTGAAATAGACCTGCACCGTGATCGGGATCGCCAACAGTAGGATCACCAGCGGCTGGCGGGTGATCTGTTCGCCCTGGAAACCGAACAAAAGCACGACTGTGACCAAGAGCGCGGCCATCGAAACCGGATCCATCAGGTGCAGCACATCATCCAGTTTGTTGCGAGCCAGGAGCGCTTTGCGACCGATGTAGGCAATCACGACCGGAATTACGATGTACAGCAACACCGACAAAAACAGCGTGTCCCATGGCACAATCACCGAGGCCACGCCGAGCAGCAGGCCGACGATGGGCGCAAACGCAAACACCATGATCACATCGTTCAGCGCCACCTGCGTGAGCGTGAACTGCGGATGCCCGTTCACCAGCCGCGACCAGACGAAAACCATCGCCGTGCAGGGGGCTGCGGCCAGCAGAATCAGCCCGGCGATGTATTCGTTGATGCGCGCGGGATCGAGGAAATCCGCGAACAGAACGCGCAGGAAGATGAAGCCGAGAGCCGCCATCGAGAACGGCTTGACCAGCCAGTTGATAACCAGCGTCACGCCGATGCCCCGACGATGATGCCAAACCTCGTGCAGCGCCGAATAATCGATCTTGAGCAGCATCGGCAGAATCATGGCCCAAATCAGCACCGCCACCGGCAGATTGATGTGCGCCACCTCCATGCCGCCCAAGGCATGGAACAAACCTGGAAACGCATTGCCCAGCACAATACCGGCAACGATCGACAACAGCACCCAAACAGTGAGATAGCGAGCAAACAAGCCGAGCGATTTGGATCCGGACATGGCAAACTCCTGGCTCAAACTGGCGGCGGCAATATATCCGCATATCCGGATATGTAAATGATCTAGCCTGATTTCTCCTTGCAACCGCCATGTACCCGCAACAGACGCGTGGCGTCGGCGGACAGCACCTCCGACCCGCCCTGCGCCTGTACGATGCGCGCCAATTCCCGCGCCATCGCACTACCGAGCCGATAATGCATCCACTTGCCTTCGCGCCAGGCGGTCACCATGCCGGCCTGGCGCAACACCGCCAGATGACGCGAAATCGTGCTTTGCGGCAATTGCAGCGCCTCGGTGAGGTGGCAGACACATAGCTCATCGCAGCAGGAAAGCGCATGAAACAGACGCAGACGAACCGGTTCCCCCAACGCGCGGAACACCTGCGCCAATTCAGTTTCATTCTGCACGCTCATTCGCCCACCTCCTTGACCCTTCGTGCACAAGACTATTACGTGACCTTGATCGCGCTCAAGGCAACACTTCAGCATCGACTCACCAGAAATCACGACTAGGGTTTGCGGCATGATGCGCTATGCCCCCCTGTTGCTCACCCTGTGGTTCGTCCTTGGTCTCTTGACCATCGGCCTGGCGCCGCTGTTCGACTATGACGAAACCGTTTACGCACAAACGGCGCTGGACATGATGCGGCACGGACAATGGCTGGTGCCGGAAGCCAACGGCATGCGCTTCTTCGAGAAGCCGCCATTCGTCTATTACCTGATGGACATCGGATTCCGCCTGTTTGGCGAAAACGCGTTCGCGGCACGCCTGCCCTCGCTCATCGCCACCCTGCTCACCAGCCTGACCTTGCTGTGGGCCGGAACGAAGCTCTTCGACCGCGCCTTTGGCTGGCTGGCCGCGCTGATCTATCTGAGCTTGTTCGAGGTCGGCTTTCTGGCCCATGCGGCCATTCTCGATGCGGTGTTGAATCTGTTCATCACCGTCACCTTGATATGTTACCTGCTTTGGCGCCATGAACAACGGCCGGCCTGGCTGCGAATGGCCGCGCTGAGTGCGGGCATCGCGGTCAGCATCAAGGGTCCGGTGGGTATCGTGATCCCTGCGCTGGTCATCCTGGCCGAACGAATATGGGATCGCCGAGCCTGGCGAACCACGCATGCCATTCCCTGGTTATCCTCCCTGCTGCTGTTTCTGCTCGCGGCCACGCCATGGTATGTGATGATCGCCATCGCCAACGGCCCCGAGTTCCTGTACGAATTTATTTGGGTGCACAACATCGGACGCGCAATGCACCAGATGCAAGGTCACGGTGGTGGCTGGCACTATTATTTCGTTGTGTTCGCCCTGTCGGTGCTGCCCTGGCTTGCCTGGCAGCCGCGCATGTTCCGCCATGCCATCCGATACGCGCGTTCCGCGTCGCCGCCCGAAACCTTGCTTGCCCGAATGTGCCTGCCCTGGATTGCACTGGTGATCGCGCTGTTCACCTGCGTGCAAACGAAACTTCCGCACTACATCTCATGCATCTACCCGGCCGTGGCCCTACTGCTCGCGTTGCTCGTTCGCAAATCGCAGCACACTGGCAACGCTCGCCTGCCTCTGGCCACCGCATGCATCCTGGCCCCTTTCAGTCTGTTTCTGCTGACCATGCCCTGGCTCTACCCGAAGCTTGCGCATTGGGTTCATCATCCGCGCGCACGCGCCATCCTGACCCAGCCCATCCAACCGGATATTTCCTTGCCCCTGGCGGGCCTCGCGCTTGCCTGCGTCCTATTCTGGCTGATCAAGGCGCGCAGACCGGAAACGGCCTGGCGGATGATCATTGTCGGCATGATGTTGCAGCTTCTACTGCTGGTCAGCGCAGGCACATTCGCCGCCCGCCTGATCCAAGGACCGCTGCTAAACATTGCCGATCAGGTGCGACGCGCCCCGCTGGAAACGCCACTTTACAGTCTCCACCTGAATGCACCGTCGGTGTCCTTCTATGCGGGACGCAACTACCGCATCATCGACGCCAAGCGTCTTGAGGCATTGCTGGCCGAACAACGGCCATTTTTGCTCATGCTGCGCAGTGAGGCTCGCAACGAACTGCCACCGGCGCTACAGCATCAGCGTCCGTTGCTCACACAAGGCGGCTATCTGCTGTACCAAGTGCAACCCTAATGCGTTTGGTGTTCCATCGTAATCCGGGCTAGTCTGCGGCCATGGCACGGTTCGACTACATCGACACGCCCGCCCAACTCCAACATGCCTGCGCGAGCATGCGATGCTGCCGAGTGCTGTGCGTGGATACCGAGTTCCACCGCGAAAACACCTATTATCCTGAATTCGCCCTACTGCAGATTTACGGCCGCGGGCAATGCTGGATTATCGACCCGCTGGCTCTGGACGATCTCGCGCCCGTTTGGGACGTGCTGCTCCGTCCCGACATCGTGAAAGTATTCCATGCCGCCCGCCAGGACCTGGAAATCATTTTCCGCGCCAGCGGTTCGCTTCCACTGCCACTGTTCGATACCCAGATCGCCGCCGCCCTGCTTGGTTTCGGGCAACAAATCGGCTTTGCCAACCTGGTCCAGCGCCTGCTCAAGAAAACGCTCGGCAAGCAGGAATCGTTCAGCGACTGGAAACACCGGCCATTGACGAGCAAGCAATTGGCCTATGCCGCGGATGACGTGATATGGCTTATGCCATGCTATCAAGCCTTGCGTGAACGGCTGCAGGCGCGTGGGCGACTGGAATGGCTGGACGAGGAACAACGCGCATTATGCGATGCAAATCAGTACCGCGAACAGGATGCGACTCTGTTTTGGCGTGTCAAAGGCGCCACCAAACTCAAGGGCGCGCACCTAGCCGCTTTGCGCGAACTCGCCGCCTGGCGCGAGCGTGAAGCCAGGCGGTGCAACATCCCGCGCCGCCGCTTGTTGCCCGATGAATCACTGGTGGAAATCGCACGTTGCAAGGCGCTCAATCGGGATCAACTGCGACGTATTCGGGGGCTCAACGATGGCATCGTCAAGCGGTTCGGAGAAGCCATAATGCTCGCCTGGCAAAGCGGCATACAGAGCGACGCGGCCAGTTGGCCCAAACCTGAGCAGCGAAAATCGCATGCGGCAGGAAGCGAACTCCGCTGCGCGATGCTCGATGCGTTGGTCCGCATCCGCGCCGAATCGGATCAGATCTCGCCCCATATTCTTGCCGCCAAATCGGACTTGATGGCGCTGGCCTCGTGGGGGCGCCACTGTCGCGGCGAACCACCCCAGGTCTCCTGCCTCCAAGGCTGGCGACATGAATTGATCGGACGAGAGCTTCTGCAGCTGCTGCGCGGCGAGATCTGTCTTTCGCTGGATCCGGGCAAAGGCAAGCCCGTTGTACACCCCATTGACAATGGAGATACCGTATGAAGATGTGTTTTTCTATCGACGCGCTTTCGCCTTCGGGCGGCAAGGCATGGCGCTTGCAACAGGATGGAAGCTGGCGCCTCTGTCGCTACGGCGAGCCCTTGCAGCCTGGCGATGCGCGGATCACCGACAAGGCAAAAGCCCAACACTGGGCGGGACAGCGATTGAAAAAGGACCGCGACCACGGCCTGAAACCGGCCGGTAAGGCGGGGCGCTTCGACTTCTGGGTGCGTGGCATCTTTGCTCATGTCGTGAGCCATTATCTGGCCGCGCCCGCCATCCCCGATCGCCTGGAATTGGAAACCTTGGTTGGCTCGCTCGAACCGGGCAAGGCATGGCTGATCTACCTCGACACCGAAGGCCATTTCCGCGCCCTGGACAGCGATCAAGCCCCGATCATTGGCAACGTGGACATCGCGGTTCGTGGCGAGATTGCATCGAGTCCGGATTATGTCGGACCGCGTGCCGTCGACAACGAGGCGCGCATGGATGAACTTTATCGCCAATTTCTCGCCGGCTGGCTGGAGCATCTGGAATCGGCCAATCTTGGCGTCTTCGTACCGGACCCCGAAAAACTGAAGTCCTCCGAGGATTACCTCGATGCCATCCGCAACTGGCGGCCGGAACATTGAAAATCGTCAGTTGTAATATCAACGGCATCCGTTCCGCCGCCAGTAAAGGGTTCTTCGACTGGTTCGCGGAGAACGGAGCGGACATACTCTGTCTGCAGGAAATCAAGGCCCAAACCCATCAAATCCCCAAGGCAGCCCACCTTGCCGGCTATGAAACGTTCTTTCTACCCGCTGAGCGACCGGGCTATGCCGGCGTGGCGCTGTACTCACGCAGATCACCCGATACCATCTGGCATGGCATCCAGCAATTGGATCCGAACCAGGACTGGCAAACCTTCGATGCGGAAGGGCGCTATCTACAAGCCGACTTTGGCAGCCTCTCGGTTATCAGCGTGTATTTCCCCTCCGGCTCCAGCACCCATGCACGACAGGCGCGCAAGATGGTCTTTCTGGAACGCTTTCTGCCATTCATCCAACGTCTACACCAGCAAGGGCGCGAACTGATCATCTGTGGAGACATCAACATTGCCCACCAACGCATCGACCTCAAGAACTGGCGCGGTAACCAGAAGAATTCCGGCTTTCTGCCCGAGGAGCGGGCCTGGTTTGGGCGTCTGCTCGATAGCGGATTCGTGGACGTCTTCCGTCATTTGTATCCGCAGCGCGAAGCCTATTCGTGGTGGTCCAACCGAGGACAAGCGCGGGCCAAAGATGTCGGCTGGCGCATCGATTATCATCTCTGCACGCGCGCAATCGCCGCCGCGGCGACCGGCGCAGGCATGCACGACCGCCACCAGCGCTTTTCAGACCATACACCGATCTGGGCAACGTTCGACTACCCGGGCTTCTGACACGCCTCACAGGGCTGACTGGCCACGATACGGTAATGTCCTCCGGACATGAGCTCGGCCAAAGTCAGCGTCCCGCCCCACACACAGCCGGAATCTAGCCCCAGCACATGAGGTTGATCGAGCACCAATCCCCGCGCCGCCCAATGGCCAAATACGATGCGCATTTCTCCGCGCCACCGCAGGCTTGGGTGGGCATACCATGGCGCATCCCCCTCGCGCGCACTCGCTCCAGCACGGACGCGCCAGTTGAACCGCCCCTCAGCCGTACAATAGCGCGCACGGGTAAAGACCGCCGCATCAAACAACGCACGCTCCGCCACATCGTCCGGCGCCCATTCCGGCGCTCGCCGCCGCGCCAGCATCACGCACCATTTACGCCATTCCGGACCACGCAAACGCTGCTCCACAGCCTGGGCCCGCCGTTGCACCTCCGCGATATTCCATGCCGGATGCAGTCCGGCATGCACCATACACCAACCCAGGGAGCGATCCCGATGGACAAGGGGACGATGTCTGAGCCATTCGCACAGCGCGTCCCGGTCGTCCGCCTCCCGAACCTCCCGCAGGCAATCAGGCCATCGCGCATCCGCTGACGCCGCCATCAACCCAAGCAATGACAGGTCATGGTTGCCCAGCACAGCAACGCATGCCGAACCCAGTTCCTTGAGCAGCCGCAGCACCGC
This sequence comes from Zetaproteobacteria bacterium, assembly GCA_003696795.1. Classification (GTDB taxonomy): domain Bacteria; phylum Pseudomonadota; class Zetaproteobacteria; order Mariprofundales; family Mariprofundaceae; genus J005. The sequence continues at coordinate 56,390 of RFFT01000012.1, forward strand.
CAGCGAATCCGGACCGCGATTGACCAGATCGCCGACACACCACAGCTGGTCGCATGCGGGATCGAAAGCAACGCGATCGAGCAGCCGCTTGAGCGGCTGTACACACCCTTGGATATCGCCGACCGCGTAAATACTCATCCTAAGGCATCCATCGCGCCCAGCAATGCAGGTATCAACTCGCCCAGCTCGGCACCCATGATCGCGAAATCGGCATCGAATTGGGTACGCGCATCGGTCGCTTCCGCCGCCGCCTGGTCCACCAGCTCGCTGTCAAAGCGAATCCGCCGCAACGATAAATCATCATGCAACACGAACGACACCCGCTCTCGCCATCTCATCGCCAGTTTGTACACCGAACGTCCCGCCAACACATGCGCGCGCACCTCGTCAGAATCCATATCCACATGCTGGCAACGAATCACCGCGCCATTTTTATCCGCCGCCCTCAACTCGCATGCGTCTTCAATCATAAAATCGGGCGGCAGGGATGGTTCATCCAACAGCCAGCGTGTCATTGCCGATTCCGGCGATACAGCCGGTTGCGGCACCACCACCGGCAACTGCCCCACGCAACGGCGCAACAGCGCGATCAATTCCTCGCTTTTTTTGGCCGAGGCCGCATTCACCACCAGCCAGCCAGCACGTCCATCGATATAGGCCCAGGTATGGCTGGCCTTGACCAGGGCGCGCGGCAACAACTCGCGCAGCAATTGTTCGCGCAGCTCCGCCCGTTCGCGCCGCCCGACCTTGCGTCCCGTTTCCTGCTCGATCTCAAACACCTTGGCAGCCAGCTGCTCACGCATGAGCGAGGGCGGAAGCACCTTGTCTTCCCGTCGCAAACAGACCATCAGGCGACCGTCCGTGTCATGCACCAACATCTGGCCATCCAACCCCAACGGACGACTCCACCCCTCACAGGCTGGCTCCAACTGACCGCACGGACGGGCCTTGCGCTGAGCCAGCGCTTGATCGAGCTGTTCAGCCGTGTACTTAAACGGTTCCTCAAAACGATAGAAATGAATGTTTCTGAACCACATGGAATGCTGTTCCTTGTTGTGCAACCTGGCCCGACGATGGACTCGCCTGCCGGACGGCAAAGGTACAACAAGCGGGATAAAAGACCATCCCGTGATGCATCAATGAAAAGTAATCACCACGCGTCGGTTCTGCACCTGGCAGGCTTCCTCTTTGCTCGTGGTGCATCGCGGCTGCTCCTCGCCAAAACTGCGGATTGCCACATCCTCTTGCCGCACACCCTCCGCAACCAAATACTCCCGCACGGCTTCCGCCATCCGTTCCCCGCGAATCAGGTTGTATTCCCGCGGGCCGCGCCCGTCCGTGTGTCCATCGAGACGGAAACGCGGCGAGGCGCCTCGTTGCCGCAGGCGGCGGTAGGCCCGGACATACCGGTCCAGCTCACGCCTGGCCTCATCGGAGAGCTGGAACGAATCCCGCCCGAACCGGATTTCGCCCCGCTCCGGCACGATGGGCGCTGCGATCCTGAAAGAGAGCGGCGTGCAGGTCCCTCGCGTTTCCACATGCGCCAGCACATGGAACCGATCCCCCACGGAAGCGCCCTCCAGCGCCGCCCGGTTCTCCCGATCATACACCTCAAAGATTCTTCCCCGCAGCTTCTCCCCGGCCATTTTGCCGCCGGGCACGGATCGTTCCGTGTCCGGGTGGGTTGGAATGAAGCGGAAGCGATACGTTTCGTCTTCGGCCTCCTTCACTTGCGGCGTGGAAACGATCTCGGCCACCCCTTCGACATCGACATAATCGCACCGTCCGCCGGCTACCTGGCTCCAGTCCCTTCGGACCATACCGTTCCATACGAGCCTTCCAGCGGTAATAGGTCGGTCTGCTTACACCCACAACACGGCA
>RFFT01000013.1 GCA_003696795.1 Zetaproteobacteria bacterium
TGCGACCGCTACGATGTGCTGCTGATCGCGGATGAGATCGCGACCGGTTTCGGACGCACCGGACGGCTGTTCGCTTGTGCGCATGCGGGTATTGCGCCGGACATCATATGCGTGGGCAAGGCGCTGACGGGCGGCTACATGACCCTGGCGGCAACGTTGACCACCGCGCGCGTATGCGCCGGGATTCATGCCGATGGGAAAGGGGTGCTGATGCACGGGCCGACGTTTATGGCCAATCCGTTGGCGTGCAGTGTGGCGTGCGCGAGCATCGACCTGTTGCTGGCCTCGCCCTGGCAGGCGCGCGTGCGCCGCATCGAGGCGGCCTTGCGCGAGGGATTGGCCGCGGCGCGTGGGCATCCGGCGGTGCGCGATGTGCGGGTGTTGGGCGCGATCGGGGTGATCGAAACCAAGGCGCTGATCGATGTGGCGCGGGTGCAGCGCGTGCTGGTCGAGCGCGGGGTGTGGCTGCGACCGTTCGGTCGCCTGCTATATACCATGCCGCCGTACATTCTCGACGATGCGCAGCTTGCGACGCTGACGGATGGGATGCGCGCCGCGCTGGATGCGCTCTAGCATGCGCTTGCGTCGCTCGCAGCTCGATGTGCGCGATCATGACCGCGATGTCGCCGGCATGCGTTATGTCTATCCGGTGCTGTCGCGGCGCGCCGGCGGCGTGTCGATAGGGGTCAACCTCAATCCGAATCATGCCTGCAACTGGCATTGCGCCTATTGCCAGGTGCCGGGGCTGGTGCGTGGCCGCGCGCCGGCCATCGACCTTGCCTTGCTGCGGGCAGAGCTTGCCGCCATGTTCGAGTCGATTGCGCGGGGCGATTTTCTGTCGCGACACGTGCCGCCGGGGATGCGCCGGGTTTGTGATGTCGCCATTTCCGGCAACGGGGAGCCGACCAGTTGTGCGGATTTCGAGGCCGTGGTGGCGGCGGTGCTGGATGTTTTGCGCGCTTCCGAGCTGGCGGTGCCATTGCGCCTGATCACCAATGGCAGCTACATGGGCAAGGCGTATGTGCAGCGCGCGCTGAAGCGGATGGCCGGCGCGGGTGGCGAGGTTTGGATCAAGGTCGACGCGGGCGATCCCGATGCGATTCGACGTATCAATGGGGTGCGCCTTTCGCCACGCCAGGTGCAAGGCTGGGTGGAGACATGCGCGCGTCTGTGTCCCAGTTGGATCCAAACATGCATGATGCGCTGGGACGGCCAGCCGCCGCAAGCCAGCGAAGTTGCGGCATATCTTGAGTTGCTGCAACGATTGGTACGGACGCGGGTGCCGCTCAGGGGCGTGCTCTTGTATGCCGTGGCGCGACCGCCGCGTCAGCCCGAAGGCGAGCATGTCGGCCAGTTGGATGAATCCTGGCTGCGCGCACTGGCGGCGCGAATCGAGCGTGTGGGTTTGCCCGCGCGGGTGTTTGCGGGCGGGAAATAAACGTTTGCATGGCGGAAATCGACTCGCTAGCGTTCGCCGCCCGAAAAGAGGAAAGAAACCAAGAGGTACAAACGTTCATGTCTTTGGCGCTGGAAGAAAAAAACGCGATTATCGAAAAATACCGCCGTAATGAGAGCGATACCGGCTCGCCGGAGGTGCAGATTGCGCTGCTTACCGCGCGTATCAATCAGCTGCAGGAGCATTTCAAGACGCATCACAAGGATCATCATTCCCGTCGCGGTCTGCTGAAGATGGTCGGACGGCGCAGGAATCTGTTGAACTATCTCAAGAACAAGGATTTCGACCGCTACCGTACGCTGATCGAGCGTCTGGGATTGCGTCGCTAACAACATATCCGGCGGCTCCGCAAGGGCCGCCGTTTTTCTTTTTCCGCGTCGATTCCACGCCAAGGGCATGTGCGAAAAAGGAAAGGATATGTTTGACATCAAGAGAACAGAGGCCGACCTGGGCGGCCAGCGTATTTCATTCGAGACCGGGCGCATCGCCCGCCAGGCGGGCGGTTCGGTGCTCGCGCAAGTGGGCGATGTGGTTGTGCATGTCGCGGCCACGGCCGCTCGGCAGCCGATGCAGGGAGTGGATTTTCTGCCCTTGACCGTGCACTACCAGGAGAAGACGTATGCCGCCGGGCGTTTCCTGGGCGGGTTTTTCAAGCGCGAGGGGCGTCCTTCGGAAAAGGAGACCTTGACCAGCCGACTGATCGACCGCCCGATTCGACCGCTGTTCCCGAAGGGATATTTCCATGAAACGCAGGTGATTGCGACTGTGATTTCGGCCGACGATGAAACCAACCCGGACATCGTGGCCATGAACGGCGTGTCCGCCGCGCTGGCGATTTCCGATATTCCGTTCGCCGAACCGATCGCCGCTGCGCGCGTGGGATTGATCGACGGCGAATTCGTGCTCAATCCGACGTATCAGCAGATGGAGTCGTCCGAGCTTGACCTGGTCGTGGCCGGCACGCGCGATGCGGTGCTGATGATCGAATCGGAGGCCAAGGAACTGTCCGAACAACAAATGCTGGATGCGATCGAGTTCGGTCAGCGCGGCTATCAGCCGATCATTGACGCGATCGAGGCGTTGGTGCGGCAAGCCGGCAAGGAGAAGCTCGCCGTTGAGCTGGCCGGCAGCGAGGAGGTACAAGCGGCGGTCGACGAAGCGTTCGAAGCGGAGGTGCGCGCGGCCTATGCGATCACCAACAAGTCCGAGCGCGCAGCCAGGCTGGAGGCCATTCGTCTGGCTGCGCAGGAGCGCTTTGCCGGCACCGAGGATGAGCCGGGCGCGTTCTCTGCCAACGATGTTTCCTCGGCGATGAAGAATCTGGAAAAGCGCGTCGTACGTCGCTCGATTCTGGCCGGCAATCCGCGCATCGATGGCCGGCGCACCGACGAGGTGCGACCGATCGATTGCCAGGTGGGCATATTGCCGCGTACGCATGGTTCGGCCCTGTTCACCCGCGGTGAGACGCAGGCACTGGTCACCATCACCCTAGGCACCGAGTCGGACATGCAGTTGGTCGAATCGCTGGAGGGCGTGGAGAAGCAGCGGTTCATGCTGCACTACAACTTTCCGCCGTTCTCCGTGGGCGAGGCGCGGCGCATGGGCCCTCCGGGCCGGCGCGAGATCGGGCATGGGCGATTGGCGCGGCGCGGCGTGGAGGCGGTGCTGCCGTCGATGGAA
>RFFT01000051.1 GCA_003696795.1 Zetaproteobacteria bacterium
CAGGCCGGCAATCAAGCCCTCGATCGTCTTCCCCGGACTGATACTTGGGCACAGGCGGTGTTTCCCCCAGGTACGCCCGACGCAATAAGCGGCAATATCCGAACTCCACACGCCAAGACAGACTGCGGCAATCAGATGCGCACCGTCAGCACGCACATGGGCCACCGCCAGGCTCCAGACAAACACGGCAAGCCATGCCGCCATCCAGCACGCTCCCAGAAACGACGCAAAGGAAACCTCGCCGCGACGCGATGCCCAAACAAAGACGGCAAACCACGCAAGCAATAAAAAGACGAGGCCCGCCAATGCAAAGACATAGACCACCCCAGCCATAATCGGCGCCGCCAGCAACAGATAAACCGGCTCGTACCCCAGCCGGCTTAGCCGCAGCAGCTCATGAATGGCCAATAGCGACGCCGCCACCAACACACCGGCATACCAGGACTCCGGCAAGCACAGGTACCAAACCAATACCGCAGCCACCAGCACGACCGCGGTGATCACGCGCAAGGCGAGCTCACTCATCCGGACAGCTGCTCGCTGATCAAGCCAAAACGCCGTTCGCGCCCGGCATAATCGCTCAATGCATTGAAAAACAATGCGCGCGTAAAATCCGGCCAATAAACATCCAGAAAACAGAGCTCCGCATAAGCCGCGTCCCAAAGATGAAAATTGGAGATCCGCATTTCCCCGCCCGTTCGGATCAACAGGTCGACCGGCAAGAGGTCAGCCCGCCACAGAAATTCGCGGAACCGCTGTTCATCCAAAGCCGCAATGGCCGCCTGAGGATCGGGCTGCGCCATCGCCCAAGCCAGCGCCTTGCGAACACCGGCGACAATCTCTTGCTGCCCCCCATAACTGAGACACAAGACCAAATCCAGTGTATCCCCGTCCTGCGTCTGCTCGCAGGCGCGCAACACCGCATCCCTGGCATCCTGCGGCAGACGCGCGACATCGCCCAGCACACGTAGCCGAACGCCATTTTGCCGCAATTCCTTCAACATGGAGCGCGCCATCATGGACAGCAATTGCATCAACCCACGCACCTCTTGCTGAGGCCGCGACCAATTCTCCGTCGAGAAGGCATATAGGGAAAGCTGGCGCACCCCGGCATCCACCGCCCAACCGGCGACATCGCGCACCAGTTGCGCCCCACGACGATGGCCCTCAATGCGCGGCAAATGGTGCGCCTTTGCCCAGCGACCGTTACCATCCATGATGATCCCAACATGACGTGGGATCACCCTCTGCTCGGGATGGGCATCCAAACTCATTAAAGGGTCAGAATGTCTTTTTCTTTATGTTCAACGATGGATTCGACTTCGGCAATAAACTTATCCGTCGTCTTTTGAATGCGCTCCTGCAAGCGCTTGCTTTCATCCTCGGAAAGGCCCTCATCCTTAACGCGACGCTTGACCTCGTCATTGGCATCGCGACGGATATTGCGGATCGAAATCTTGGCCTTCTCGCCGATCGCCCGCACCTGCTTGACCAACTCCTTGCGCCGCTCGGCAGTCAACTCGGGCAGCACGATACGCACGACCTCGCCATCGTTCGATGGCGTGATACCAAGATCCGAGGATTGAATCGCTTTCTCAATCGCCCCCAGCATCTGCTTTTCCCAAGGCGCAATCACCAACAAGCGCGGTTCGGGAACCGAGATATTCCCCACTTGGTTGATCGGCACCATCGAACCGTAATACTCGACACGCACATGATCGAGCAAGGCCGCATTCGCCCGCCCGGTGCGAATCGTTGCCAGTTCCGAACGCAATGCCTGAATGCTTTTCTGCATGCGTTGTTCAAGCTTGTCTGCCATCACGCATCCTCCCTGACAATCGTCCCTACCGGCTCACCGGAAACAGCGCGCAACATCTCCCCCGGCTTGGTCACATCAAACACGATCACCGGCATATCATTGTCGCGGCAAAGCGACATGGCGGTCGCATCCATAACCCCCAATCGTTTCTGAAGCGCTTCCGTAAAGGTCAACCGCTCATAGCGCCGCGCATCCTGATGTGTCTTGGGGTCGGCGGTATAAACGCCATCCACCTTGGTTCCCTTCAGCACCGCGTCTGCGCCGATCTCCATCGCGCGCAAGCTGGCGGCGGTATCGGTGGTGAAGTAAGGATTCCCGGTACCAGCCGCAAACACCAGAATACGCCCCTTCTCAAGATGGCGCACCGCACGGCGTCGAATATAGGGCTCGGCGACCTCGCGGATATGCAAAGCGGAAATCACACGCACCACCTCACCCTGCCGCTCGATCGCGTCCTGCAACGCGATCGCATTCATCACCGTGGCCAGCATTCCCATATAGTCCGCGCTGGCACGATCCATCCCGGAAGCGGTACCGCTCATCCCGCGAAAGATATTGCCGCCGCCAATCACAATAGCCAACTCGACACCGGAGCGACGAACGCGGATCAACTCGTCCGCCAGCCTGTTGACGGTTTCCGGATCAATCCCATAGGAAGCGCTCCCCATCAACACCTCGCCGGAGAGCTTCAGCAACACCCGCCGGAATGAACCGCGCCCGTGCTCCGTGGCCACGTTGTCTATCCCTTCAGCTGCGCCGCCACTTCTGCGGCGAAATCTTCTTCCTTCTTCTCAATCCCTTCACCCAGCGCATAGCGCACCATCGCCGTCACCTTGGCGTCGCCAATGGCCTTGCCCACGCTCTGATCGGTATCCATCACAAACGCCTGCTCCAGCAAGCACACCTCGGAGTAGAACTTGTTCAGCTGACCGCTGACGATCTTTTCCACAATATGCTCCGGCTTCCCGCTGGCCAGCGCGCGTTCGGTCAACACCGCCCGTTCGCGCTCAACGGCCGCCTCATCCACATCGTCACGCGCAACATACTGCGGGTTGGCAGCCGCCACATGCATGGCCACACCACGCGCCAGTTGCGCGTCGATATCGCCCTCAAAGCCAACCAGCACGCCAATCTTGCCACCACCATGAACATAGGCGGCCACACATCCATCGCCGACCTCGACACAGTCGAAGCGGCGAATATTCATGTTCTCGCCAATGGTCGCGATCAACTGCGCCAACGCCTGCTCAACGGTATGCTCATCATCGAACGGCAATGCCTTCAACGCGTCCACGTCGGCAGGCCTCTTGTCAAGAATGATATCCGCCAGGGATGCAACAAAACCTGTAAACTTCTCGTTCTTGCTCACAAAGTCCGTTTCCGCATTCACTTCGAGCACAACACCCGCCTTGCCAGTGGACTTGGCCAAAACCATCCCCTCGGCGGCCACCCGGCCTGCCTTTTTCGACGCAGCGGCCAATCCCTTCTTGCGCAGATAATCCACTGCCGCATCCAGATCGCCCTGGGTCTCTGTGAGGGCTTTCTTGCAGTCCATCATCCCCGCGCCCGTCATTTCGCGCAGCTTTTTCACATCCGCAGCCGTAATCTGGCTCATCCTTATTCCTCCAGCGTCCTTATTATCTCTTGCGCACCAACTCAAGCCTGGTCTTCGGCGCCCTCTTCAGCCTCAGCCTCGGACGCAACCATTGCCTCAACCACATCCCCGCCATCCTCGGCGTTCTGCAACGCCCAGGTCTCAGAACCTTCGAGCAACGCATCGGCAATCTTGCTACAGAACAGCCGCACGGCACGAATCGCATCATCATTGCCGGGAATCACGTAATCGATATCACTCGGATCGCAATTACTGTCCACCACGGCCACCACGGGAATCCCCAACTTCTTGGCTTCTTTCACGGCGAGCTCTTCCTTGCGCACATCGATCACAAACAGGCAATCGGGGAGGTTGATCATATCCTTGATGCCACCCAATGAGCGCTCCAGCTTATCCAATTGACGCTGCAACTGCAGCGCTTCCTTCTTGGTCAACAGATCAAAAACCCCTTCTTCCTTCTTGCGCTGCAGATCCTTCATCTTGCGCACCGACTGCTGCACAGTCGCAAAGTTGGTCAGAGTCCCGCCCAGCCAACGATGGTTGACGTAGAACTGACCCGCACGCAACGCCTCCTCCTTGATCGCATCTCGGGCCTGGCGCTTCGTCCCCACGAACAGCACCTTGCCGCCTGCGGCCGCCAATTCGTTCATGAACGCATAGGCCTCGTTGGCCAGGCGCAAGGTCTTCTGCAGATCAATGATATGGATACCATTTCGGGAACCGAAAATATAGGGGGCCATCTTGGGATTCCATCGGCGGGTCTGATGGCCAAAGTGCACCCCCGCCTCCAGCAATTGCTTCATCGTGAACTGAGACATGTTTTCTTCCTCCAATTGTTAGCCTCCACCGCCGACAACCCCAAGGGCACAATGGAATGGCGATGTGCGAATTACCCGGCGGACGGAATCGCCGCGCAGGCGGCGCGCTTTCTAACGGAACGCCTCCCAATTGGCAAGCGATTTCCCCCCGCCGGATTCAGCCCATCGCCCAGGCAATCAGAGCCTCACTCAATCCGAACACCAGGGGAGCGAGGGTGTGCTGAAACACACCGCTCACCAACAGCAAAACCAGGATCAGAAACCCATAAGGCTCGATGCGCGCGAGCACACGCGCAGCCGCAGGCGGCAGCATACCAACGGCAACGCGACCGCCATCCAGCGGCGGCAGGGGAAGCAAGTTGAACAGGCACAACACAAGATTGATCATAATGGATGCCTGGCACATCAAACCCAGCGGCTCCGTCAACCACTCCACATGCACAGGCAGATGCGCAACACACCATAGCAGCAGGGTGGAGACGAACAGCAACCCGATATTGGCGCAGGGTCCGGCCAACGCAACCCAAACCATGTCCCGCTTGGGATGGTTCAGCCTAGCGAAATTCACCGGCACCGGCTTGGCATAGCCAAACACAAAGGGGGCGCCAATCACGAGCAGCAACAAGGGAATCCCTATGGTCCCCAACGGATCAATATGACGCAGTGGATTCAGGCTCAAACGTCCCAACCAACGCGCGGTCGAATCGCCCAGGCGATCGGCCACCCAGCCATGGGCCACCTCATGCAGCACCACGGCCAGCATCACCGGCAAGGCCCAAATGGTCACGCCCTGCACAACGCCTTGCCAATCCATCATGCCGTCTCGCGTAGCGCCTTCAGCTCGTCACGATATCGCGCCGCATCCTCAAAGCGCAAATCCGCCGCGGCCTCGGTCATCAGCCGTTCCAGTTCGGCAATACGCGCGCGCCGCGCCGCATCATCCATGACCTCGGGCTCAGCAACCTCAGGAATATGCGCGTAATCCATCTCATAAATCGAACCGGGAATATCCTTGATGGCCGAGCAAACCGTCTGCGGCGTAATGCCATGCTGTTGATTGTAGGCGAGCTGTTTGCGGCGACGACGCGCCGTTTCCTCCATAGCGTGCCGCATCGAATCGGTCACCCGGTCGGCATACAGAATCACCCTTCCCTCGGCGTTGCGCGCTGCACGTCCGATGGTCTGGATCAGGGAGCGCTCGCTACGCAGGAAACCCTCCTTGTCCGCATCGAAAATCGCCACCAGCGCCACCTCGGGCAAATCCAGTCCTTCGCGTAGAAGATTGATACCGATTAGCACATCGAATGCGCCCAAGCGCAAGTCCCGCAATATTTCCATGCGCTCGACGGTATCGATATCGGCATGCAGATAGCGCACCCGCATGCCCAGACCATCAAGGTATTCGGTCAAATCCTCAGCCATACGCTTGGTAAGGCATGTGGCCAAGACGCGAAAACCGCGCGCAATCACCGCATTGGCGGCTGAAACGAAGTCGTCCACCTGGCTGCCTGCCGGACGCACCTCCACCTCCGGATCAACCAGGCCGGTCGGGCGAATCACCTGTTCGACAACCACGCCCTCGCTTTGCTCCAGCTCATAGTCGCCCGGCGTTGCCGATACATAAATCACCTGCGGAACCATGGCCTCGAATTCATGAAACTTGAGCGGACGATTGTCCAGCGCGCTCGGCAGGCGAAAGCCATAATCCACCAGCGTCTGCTTGCGCGCGCGATCGCCTTTGAACATGCCGCCGATCTGCGGCACCGTGACATGCGACTCATCGATCATCACCAAGGCGTTTTTCGGTAGATAATCCAGCAATGTGGGAGGTGGCTCGCCAGGCGCGCGACCCGTCAAATGGCGCGAATAGTTTTCAATTCCCGTGCAGTAACCCACTTCCTGGATCATTTCCAGATCGAAGATGGTACGCTGCTCCAAACGTTGCGCCTCAACAAGCTTGCCCTGCGCGCGCAATTCGGCAAGGCGCTCGGCCAACTCCGCGCGAATTGACTCCATCGCCCGCAGCAATTGCGCGCGCGGCGTCACGAAATGCGACTGGGGAAATACGGTGAACTTGTGCAGCGTCTCCAGACGCTTGCCGGTCAAGGGGTCGAAACGACTGATCGCATCCACCTCGTCCCCAAAGAACTCGACGCGAATGGCGAAATCTTCCGCATGCGCGGGAAAAACCTCCAACACATCGCCCCGCACGCGAAAAGTGCCCCGATGAAAATCCATCTCGTTGCGCTGATATTGAAGCTCGACCAGTTTGGCGACCGC
>RFFT01000052.1 GCA_003696795.1 Zetaproteobacteria bacterium
ACCGAGCCACTCTTCTTCTCGGTCACATCCACACGCATCTTCGCCTTGTGCGGTGACGAACCCTTGGGCATCGCCACCCGCACATCCTCGATGTATGGCAATCGCTTCAAACGCTCCTTGCTGCGGCGCACGGCTGTCGCGGAATAACGCGCACCCTCATCCTGCCTGAGTTCCCGGCGAATCACATAATCGTTGGTCGACGCATTGCCCGCAATGTCAATACGCTCCACATAGACTTCGCGACCCTTATCGATATCCAGGGTGATATCCACAATCCGGTTGGCGAGATCGCGCTTGAACAGGGGGGTGACCGTCGCATAGGCATAACCTTCGTCGCCAACCGTCTCGGTCAATTTCATGATCGTTTCACGCAACGCCTTCAACGAATACACATCCCCCTGCTTGAGGGTGATCTCACGTTCAAGCGTGGCACGGTCGGGCACCAAATCGCCCTGCAATCGAATCTCGCCCAAGGTGTACCGCGGCCCCTCATGAATCGAATAGCTGATATCGAATCCCTGCCGATCCGAGGATAGCCGCGTTGATGTCGATTCAACCCGGGCGTCGAGGAATCCCTGATTCTGGTAATACTGTTCGATCATCTGCACATCGGCGGCAACGCGCTTGCGATCGAAGATATCCCGATCGGTAATCCAGGTGGCAAGGCTCTGCTCGGAAGAGGCGATGCGCCCGCGCAGTGTGGCATCATCGACCGCGCGATTGCCGATAAACCGTATCCGCCGAATATGGGTTTTCACACCTTCATCGATCTTGATGTGCACGTTGACGCGCCCGTTCTCAGCCGGTTTGGCGGAAATATCGACCGCCACCTGATAGTAGCCTTTCTTGATATAGCCTTTGCGGATCGTATTGATATCCGCCTGGCGATTGCGCGGGTTAAAGATTTGCCCAGGCTTGAGCTTGAGCCTGAGCTTCAGGTCCTTGGTGGTCACCTCATCGTTGCCGCTGATCTCGACTTTTGCGATCAGCGGATACTCCTTGACCCGATACTCAAGTGCCACACCATTGCCGCGACGATGTCCTTCCACGCGAACATCGGAGAAGAACCCCGTGCGATAGATGCGCTTGACATCCTGACTCACCGCCTTGCGATCAAAGAACATGCCCTTGCGCAGATGAATGCGATCCAGAATCGTTTCCTTCTCAATATAGCGGTTGCCGCTAATCGCAATATCGGAGATGCGCAATTCCTGCCAGGCTTCAGCCCGGGCATCACCGGACCCTCCCAGCAAAACGCTTGTCAACAGCAACAACCATGCAACGTGCATCATGTTTTTCCTATCCCTTGAACAGGCGCGCCAGATCGTTGTAAAACGCAAACACCATCAGGGCAGCGATCATAAGAACCCCCACAGCCTGCGTCCACTCCATGATCCTGGGGGATAGCGGCTTACCCCGCACCTTTTCGATGGCAAGATACAATAAATGGCCGCCATCCAGCACCGGCACCGGCAACAGATTCAACACCGCGAGATTGACCGAGATCAGCGCCAGGAATGACAGAAATGAAACCAAGCCGAGCTCGGCGGTCTTGCCGGCAAGCTGGGCGATCGCAATCGGGCCACCCAGGTTCTGGGCCGAGATGGAAGCACTCAGCATCTTGCCGATCACCTCCAGCGTCAGCACGCTCATTTCCACGGTGCGCGAAATACCATAGGCCATGCCCTCAAATGGCCCCATACGGTAGGTTTCCGGCGTATAATGGGCGCGCGTGGTCAATCGCACACCAATTTTGGCCTGCCCATGCTCATCCGTTCCGGGCAAGACACTCAGACGCAACATCGTGTCTCCGCGCAACAGTCCGATCGCCACCGGCTTGCCCTTGTGCTGCCGAATCAAGCGAATGAAGCGCGCCGCACTATTGACCGGCAACCCGTCCACTTCGCGCACCACATCACCGGCTTCAATGCCCGCTCGCGCCGCCGGCCGTCCCGGCAACACGCTGTCGATGACCAGTTCCACATCCGGCGTCACCCCAACAAGCTCATCCGTGACATCGATCAACAACGGGTCAATCGACGAAGGCGGCACATGCACAGTCACCGGGATGCGCAAGCCATCACGCTCGATACTGAGCTCAACGCGCTGGCCGACGCCACGCTTCAGCGCCGCCTCCAACTGCCGCCAGGAATGCACCTCATCGCCAGCCACCGAAACAATGCGGTCGCCCGGCTCAATACCGGCCATGCGTGCAGGCGATGCGGGATACACCGCTCCCACCACCGGCGGCACGACGGTCTGGCCAATCCAGGCAATACACATATAGGCAAGGAGCGCAAATGCGATATTGAACAAGGGGCCTGCGGCTGCAATGGATGCGCGCACCCAAACGGGTTGCGCGCTGAATGCGCGATGCCGCTCGGATGTTTCAATCGTCGCCTCGTCCCCCTGCTCTCCGAGCATCTTGACATAACCGCCCAGCGGAATCGCGGCGATCACATAAAGCACTTCACGATCCCGGCTTCGCCAGGAGAACAAGGCCGGCCCGAAGCCAATCGAAAACTTCTCCACTTTGACGCCGAGCTTGCGCGCCACGATGAAGTGACCGTACTCATGCACGGCGATCAGGGTTGCAATCGCAACGATGAATGCCAGCGTGGTATGCAGGATCTCAGGCATGCGCAATCATCTCCTCAGCCCACGCACGCGCCTGATGATCGAGCGACCAGACCTCATCCAATGTGCTGACATTATGCCTTGGCGAGCGCGCCAACACCCGCTCGACGACCGCAACGATCGAGGTGAAAGGAATGCGACCCGCCCTGAATGCCGCATTGGCAACCTCATTGGCTGCATTCATGCTGATGGCTAGCGAATCCTCGCCATGCAAAACATCTGCCACCAAACGCATGGCGGGAAAGCGCCGATGATCGACCGGCTGAAAACTCAGCCGCCCCAGCGAGACGAGATCCAATCGCGCAATGCCCGTCGCGATACGAGGGTTTGCTTGCAACGCATAAGCGATGGGCATGCGCATATCGGGCACCGCCAGCTGAGCCAATACGGAGCCATCCGCATATTCAACCATCGCATGGACGATGCTCTCGGGATGGATAATCGCATCCAGCTTGTCCGGCGCCGCATCAAACAACCAACGCGCCTCGATCAACTCCAGCGCCTTGTTCATCATCGTCGCCGAATCCACGCTGATCTTGGCGCCCATCTCCCAGTTCGGATGGGCCACGGCCTCAGCCGGCGTGACATCATGCAGGGTTTCCGGGTCGCGATCGCGGAACGGCCCGCCGGAAGCGGTCAGAATAATGCGAGTCACCGACCCCCCATCATGCCCCTGCAAGGCCTGATGAACCGCAGCATGTTCGGAATCCACCGGCATGATCTCCGCGCCGTACTGCCGCGCGTGCCGCATGAACACGCGCCCGGCTGTCACGAGACACTCCTTGTTCGCCAAAGCCACCCGCTTGCCAGCTCGTACTGCCGCCAAGGCTGCGGGTAGCCCCGCCGCCCCAACCATCGCGGCAACCACAATATCCACGCCTTCGTCGGCGGCCATCGCCTCGGCGGCAGCCATACCGGCCAAGACCCGCCGCGCTTCCGGCAAGCGCGAACGCAATTGCTCAGCGGCCAACTCGTCGGTCATAACCACATACTCAGGCCGCAGCATCGCGACGAGCTCCACCATTCGGTCCACATTCCGGTGCCCGACCAACGCATAGGCCTGGAATCGATCCGGATGACGGCGTATCACATCCGCGGTACTCAACCCAATCGAGCCGGTCGCACCCAGCACCACAACGCGTTTCATCGCAAATAGCCCCAACCCAGGTAAGCTACAGGAACGGCAAACATGATCGCGTCGATTCGGTCCAAGATGCCTCCATGTCCTGGCAGGATCGTGCCACTGTCCTTGACCCCCTGCATCCGCTTGAACGCGGACTCGGCCAAATCCCCCATCACGCCCGCACTCACAGCAAGCAGGGCCAGCAGGAGCCCCTGCAACAGGGATACGGCATGCCAAAGATGCAGCAAGCCGGCGGTGACGGCAATGCCGGCAAGCAGGCCGGCAATCAAGCCCTCGATCGTCTTCCCCGGACTGATACTTGGGCACAGGCGGTGTTTCCCCCAGGTACGCCCGACG
>RFFT01000053.1 GCA_003696795.1 Zetaproteobacteria bacterium
GTATAAGCCCGCTGCTCTACCGTTGAGCTACGCCCCCGCTGAATCGGACCGATTCAGCGGGGTATTCGAAACGGGATGCGCGATGCCACTACAAGCATGCGCAAAATCCTAGCGCCTGGGCGTATGGGGCTCAATGGTTTTTCATTTGAGCATGGAGGCGCTCAGGCTGCGCACCTGTCCATGCGCCGGAAAGCATGTAGCATGCGCGCAAAATTCTGGGATGGTAAACGAGATATGAGTAAGCCGGTTGAAAAGGGAATCTATCGCATCACGGACGCGCCCAGGCTGGACAAGTCGGCCATGGGATTAGTCAACGGGATTCAGCGTCATTTTCTGCGCACGTTAGGTCAGCACAGCGCAAGTCAGTCCGGCGTATATCGCTATCAGGCTTTGGCCTATGCGATCCGCGACCACCTGATGGAAGGCTGGAAAAACACCAAGGACGCCTATGAAGAACAGGATGGCAAACGGGCTTATTATTTATCGCTTGAGTTTTTGATGGGGCGCACGCTGGGCAATGCGGTGCTGAACCTGGGGCTGGAGCGCGAGACGCGGGATGCGCTGTACATGCTCGGGATGGATTATGAGGAAAAGGTTGAGATGGAGCAGGATGCGGGTCTGGGCAATGGCGGCCTGGGCAGGTTGGCGGCTTGCTTCATCGACAGTTGCGCCACGCTGCAACTGCCGGTGACGGGTTATGGCATTCGTTATGAATACGGCATGTTCCGGCAGGAAATCCAGAATGGCTATCAGGTAGAAGAGCCGGATCATTGGCTGCGCAATGGCAATATCTGGGAGCTGGAGCGTCCGGAATACACCCAGACCATTCACTTCGGTGGCCGTTCCGAATGCTATCGCGATGATCAGGGCGCGTTGCGCTGTCGTTGGGTGGATACGCAGGATGTGCTGGCGGTGCCGTATGACACCCCGATTCCCGGCTACAGGAATGGGACGGTGAACACGCTGCGTCTGTGGAAGGCTGCCGCGACGGATGACTTCAATTTGGGCGAGTTCAATGCCGGCAGTTATCCCGAATCCGTCGCCGCCAAAAACGAGGCGGAGCAGATTTCGCTCGTGTTGTATCCCAACGATGCCAGCGAGAACGGCAAGGAATTGCGCCTGCGTCAGCAGTATTTCCTGGCAAGCGCCAGCCTGCAGGATGTGATTCGTCAGTGGCGCGAGACGCATGGCGATGATTTCAGCGCGTTTGCGGAGAAAAACTGCTTCCAGCTCAACGATACCCATCCCACGGTCGCTGTCGCCGAGTTGATGCGTCTCTTGATGGACGAGCATCGCTTAAGCTGGGATGAAGCGTGGGCGATCACCACGAAAACCATGGCGTACACGAATCATACCCTGCTGCCCGAGGCGCTGGAGCGCTGGCCTGTGCCGATGTTTGGACGCCTGTTGCCGCGTTTGCTGGATATCATCTATGAGATCAATGCGCGTTTTCTCAAGCAAGTGGCTGAACGATGGCCCGGCGATATCGATCGACTGCGGCGTATGTCCATCATCGAGGAGGGGGATGTGCAGCAGGTGCGCATGGCCTATCTGGCATTGGTGGGCTGCTTCTCGGTCAACGGCGTGGCCGAGCTGCACTCGAACCTGCTCAAGCAGGGGCTGTTCCGCGATTTCTACGAAATGTGGCCCGAAAAGTTCAACAACAAGACCAACGGAGTGACCCAACGGCGGTGGCTGGCCATGTGCAACGAACCGCTGAGTGAGTTGATTACGGACACGATCGGCGATGGCTGGATCACCGATCTCGAACAGTTGTCCCGTCTTCGCCCCCATGCCGACGATCCCGAGTTCCGCCGGCGTTGGTCGGAGTGCAAGCAACGCAACAAGGAGCGCCTGGCCAGGGTGGTCGAACGCGAGTGCGGTATCCACTTTCCAACCGCGTCCATGTTCGATATCCAGGTCAAGCGCATTCATGAATACAAGCGCCAATTGTTGAACGTGCTGCATGTGATCCATCTCTATGACCGCATCAAGCGGGGGGATGTGCGCGACTGGACGCCACGCTGTGTGTTGTTCGGCGGCAAGGCCGCGCCCGGATACTTCATGGCCAAACTCATCATCAAGCTGATCAACAATGTGGCTGCCGTCGTCAATCATGACGAGGATGTCGGCGATCTGTTGAAGGTGGTGTTTTTCCCGAACTACCGTGTTTCGGCCATGGAGGTGATTTGTCCTGCGGCGGATCTGTCCGAGCAGATATCCACCGCCGGCAAGGAGGCCTCCGGCACCGGCAATATGAAGTTCATGATGAACGGCGCGTTGACAATCGGCACCCTCGACGGCGCCAATATCGAGATCCGCGAGGAGGTTGGCGCGGAGAACTTCTTCTTGTTCGGCTTGACGGCCGAGCAGGTTGAGCAGACGCGTGCCTGTTATGACCCGAATCGAATCATTGAGCAGGATGAGGATTTGCACCGGGTCATGCACTTGTTGGAGTGCGGGCATTTCAACCAGTTCGAGCCGGGAGTATTTGCGCCGATCATCGGTGCGATTCGCAGCCCCTATGATCCCTGGCTGGTTGCCGCGGATTTTCGCAGCTATGTGGAGGCGCAGCGGGCGGCGGCGAGCGCGTATCGCGATCGTGAGCGCTGGATACGCATGAGCATTCTGAACACCGCGGCCAGCGGAAAGTTCTCAACGGACCGAACGATGCGCGAGTACAATCGGGACATCTGGCGTTTGACACCGATTCCGCCCAAGCAGGGCTGAGCAATGGCAGGGGCCCGGTCAATGCCGGGGCCCTGCTTGTTTATTGGACCTTGATATGAATCGTTTGACTCAATGCTGGCCCATAGGATTCGTGATGTCCGTTGGCGAACTGGAGTGTCAGGGTATGTTCGCCGGGCGTTAGCTTCAGCCGGGTTTCCGTCTGCCCCTTGCCGAAATGTAAATGGGTGGCGTCCTTCGGCACGACCTGGCCGGCCGGGATGGGCTGGCCATCGATGATGAGGTGGTGATGTCCGGCATGGCTATGCACCGCGCCCGCCGGTTCTACGGTGACCCCCTCGGCGCCCATGCGAACGTCCACTTCGCGACCAACCGTTGCTCCGTCCTGCGGGCTGATGAAAAACACGCGCGCCGCATGCTCGTTCGCGGAAGCGCTTCCCGCGCCGGCAAGCATGAGCACGGCCATCAATCCCATTCTGAATGCCTTCATATGTCCTCCTTGTCTTAGTGAGCGGGTGATCCTCGCTGGTGGAAATGGGGTTGGCAAGCGCCAGCGGCTTGAGTTTCCGTCCAATCAAGGGTGGAATCCGGCTATGGACGAAGTGGCACGTTGGATACGTGTGGTGGCGCGCGGTCGCCATGGCGCGCGCGATCTTGAGATGAGCGAGGCGAAACAAGTGTTCGCCCATTTGTTGGGTCGGGATGCGGACCCCTTGCAGCTCGGGGCCTTCCTGATCGCCCAGCGATTGAAGGGGGAGAGCAGTGCCGAACTGGCCGGCTTTGTGCAGGCGGCGCGTGCATGCATCACGGGGCACGGTGTGTTCCAGGCATCGGAAGATTGTGTGGATCTGCCGTGCTATGCCGGCAAACGACGGGCCTCCGCGGTACACTTGCTCGCCGCATTGCGCGCACGCGATCGCGGTATCGGTGTGGTTGTCCATGGCCTTGCCACGATCGAAGGGCGAGCTAGCGCCTGGGTGTTTTTGCGCCAGGCCGGTGTGCGTCGCGCGCGGCAGCTGAAGGAGGGGCTGCGCATTCTGCAGGGCGAGGGCATCGTGTTTCTGGCGTTGGAGGATATTTGTCCCGAGCTGGCCAGGCTTATTGCGTTGCGTTCGCGCCTTGGCGTACGCACGTGCGCGCACACGGTGGCGCGTTTGCTCAATCCAATGCATTGCACGGGGCAGCTCAACGGGGTCTTTCATGCCCCCTATGTGGCACGCATGACCGAAGCCAACCGATTGCTGGGGCAGCCTCGATCGCTGGTGTTCATGGGCGCGGAAGGGGAGCCCGAACTTTATGCGGAGCGCCAGAAGGGCATGCGATATCTCGCGGATGGGCGATGCTGGGGCCTGGTCTATCCATCGTCGGACGGCGGGGGCTATCCCCGTGGGGCACGTGATATGGAGGCATTACAACGAGACTTTGCCGAAATGTCTTCCGGTCACTACGATGAGCGGGTACGCATGGTGCTCGAGCGCATGCGGGAGGCGTTTGATCTCGTGGCGGGGCGTTGTTGGCCCGCCTCATGGAAAAAGGAGGAGGTGTAGATCATGGCGAGCGTATTGGTTCCCTTTGCTCAAGGGGTGGAAGAAATCGAGTTTGTGTCGGTGGTGGACATCCTGCGCAGGGCCGGGATTGAGGTTTGCACAGCCGCGCTGGGCGACGAGCTGATCGTGTGCGGTCGCTCGGGTATTCGCATCCAGGCGGACGCGCGTCTGGATGAGGTGTTGGATCGGGCATGGGATATGGTGGTGTTGCCGGGAGGCCTGCCCAACGCCCACATTTTACGCGACGACGCACGCGTGCGCGCGCTGGTCGAGCGCCTGCATGAGGCAGGTCGGATGGTCGCCGCGATCTGTGCCGCGCCGACCGCGCTGGCCGCCTATGGGCTGGCGGCGGGACGGCGGGTGACCTCATATCCCGCATGCCGCGAGGAAATGGAGCAACTGCAGCCGGATGCGGTCTATGTGGACGATGCCGTGGTGGAAGATGCGCACCTGGTGACCAGCCGGGGGCCTGGAACGGCGCTGGCGTTCGCGTTGCGCTTGGTGGCGCGCCTGTGTGGCGAAGACAAGGCCGCGCAACTGCGTGCCGAGGTGGTCGCCGAGTGACAGGCATGGCGTGACTTTGTAGCGTTGCTGCATGCGCTTATCCAAAACGATCCGCCAGCAGTATACTCAACATGAGATGCGTTCGTACGGACGCAAGAATGGCTTTGTCACGGCAGGTCAGGAGGCGCGTCTGCGACGATGGCTGCCCATCGTGGGGTTGCCGCGGGAGCGGAAGCTGAGCGAAGCCGGGTTGGATATCCAGGCACCCTGGGTGATGGAAATCGGTTTTGGCAATGGCGATTTCCTCGTGCATTTGGCCAAGTCGCATCCGGATTGGCGCTTGATCGGGGTGGAGGTCTATTTGCCCGGCGTGGCCAAGGCCGTGGCCCGCCTGGAGGATGCGGGTGTGATCGAGCGGGTGCGGATTTCCCAGTTGCCCGCCCAGTTCGTGCTTGCCGAGCAGGTGGAGCCCGGGCAACTGGCCGGGATCTATATCAACCATCCCGACCCCTGGCCAAAGAAGCGGCATCATAAGCGGCGCCTGATTCAGAAAGATTTTGCCGCATTGATGGTGTCCCGTTTGCGGGAGGGAGGATTTATCAAGTTGGCCAGCGACAAGCCGGACCTGGCGGAATGGATGCGCGATATTCTCGATGCGACGCCGGGCTTGGTGAACATGGCTGGCGCCGATGGGTTTGTGCCGCGCGAACCGGAGCGCCCCTGGACCAAGTTCGAGCTGCGCGGCCTGCGCGAGGGACGACCCAGTCAGTTTCTTCATTATATCAAGCGCGCGGCTTAGCCGGGAAACAAAGCCCGTGCCAACGCCCGTTGTGCTACACTCGCGATTCATGAGCGGATGGGGAAGGCGGATGGCTGGCGGAGGCGCGATGCTGCCACGCATGGTGGAGGTGATACTGGCCCTTGCGATCCTGTTCGTGCCATGGCTGGCCTGGCGCATGCTGCACTTGCCGATTGCATCTCCCCCCCGCGTTGCGTCAACGTCCGGGGGGCGTTTGCCATCCATAAGCCAGTTGCAGGGAAGCGCGCTGTTTGGCCGTGCGTCGAAGGCGAAAGGGGAAACGAGGACGCGAGCGGTTGTTTCCAGTCCGATCAAGGTGGATCTTTTGGGGGTGGTGCGGGCCGGCGACAAGTCGGCTGCGATCGTCAGGCGTGCGCATGGGCAGCAGGTGGTCCATATCGGCGAATCCATCGCTCCCGGAGTGGAGCTCAGGGAGGTCGAGGAGAAGTCGATCATTGTTGAGCGTGCGGGTCGTCTCGAACGCATCAATCTACCCGAGCGGCACTTGGCGGTGGAATTGCGGGGCCGGCGATGAGAGGGGAGGCTAGATGATGAAAAAATGGGTAATGATGGGCGCCATGATGGCCATGCTGTTGTCCGGGGCTTCCCAGCTCTGGGCCAAAGACGTGACCCTGAACTTTAAGAACGCCGATATTCGCGCGCTGATCGAGTTCGTCGCGGGGTTTTCGGGCAAAAACTTTCTGGTCGACAATCGCGTCAAAGGGAAGGTGACCATCATTTCACCCACACCGATCCCCGAGGATCAGGCTTACGATGTGTTTTTGTCCGTACTGGAGATCAATGGTTATGCGACCGTACCCAGTGGCGCGGTGATCAAGATCGTGCCGCGCGCGGAGAGCAAGCAGATGCCGGTGCCGCTGATGGGCAAGGGGCGCAAGCGGATGGACGATGCCATGGTGACCCAGGTGGTGCGTCTGAAATATGCGGACGCGCAGCAACTTGCCGCCCTGATTCGTCCCTTGATTCCGCCCAACGGGCATTTGGTCGCCTATCCCAGAGGCAATATGCTGCTGGTGACGGATAGCGCGAACAATATTGCACGTATTGAGAAGATCCTCTCCATCATGGATCGGAAGGATGCGGTGGGGGTGCAGTTGTTTCATCTGCATCACGCCTCGGCGGACAAGCTCGCGGCCACCTTGAACAACCTGTATGCCGCGAGCGGTGCGAATGCGCCGCTGGGCAAGCAGTTGCGCGCGTTCGCCCAGCAGCCCGGCAATATGTTGATTGTGATCGGGGCGCCGCAGACGATCAATGAGGTGGCTACGGTCATCGAGAAACTCGATGTGGCTCCGAAGGCGGACAGCGGCCGACTCAGGGTTATCTATCTGAAGCATGCAAAAGCGGAGGAAATGGCCAAGGTGTTGAACGAACTGGTCAGCGGGCAAACTGCGGCCAGCGTGAAAGGCAAGGCCGGCGACAACAAGCCGCTGTTCGCCGGCGATGTGAAGATCGTGCCGGACACGGCGATCAACGCTTTGCTGGTGACCGCCGGTCCCAGCGATATGCAGGCCGTATCGCGCATCATCGAGCGGTTGGACATTCGCCGTCGGCAGGTATTGGTCGAGGCCCTGCTGGTCGAGGTGACAGGGGATGCGCTGGAGCGCTTTGGTGTCGAGTGGTTGGGCACGACCGGCAATTTCTTTGGCGCACAGAGCTTCAAGAACCTGCAGGGTTTGGGAACGGCCTTGGCGAACAACGCGGGTGCCGCGAAGCCGGTCAGCACGCCGCTGGTGCTGGCCCAAGCCGCCCCTGCGGGTGCAACCGTCGGGTGGGTGAATGGCGCGCTGTCCATCGGCGCGCTGGCGCATGCGCTGCAGTCGGATGCGGACGCGAATGTTTTGTCCACGCCCAATATTTTGACCATGGACAATGAAGAGGCGGAGATTATTGTGGGCCAGAACGTGCCGTTCATTACCGGCGCCAGCGCATCCACCGGGGCGGCCAATCCCAATCCGTTCCAGACCATCGAGCGCAAGGACATTGGCTTGACCCTTCGCGTGAAGCCTCAGATCTCCGGCGGGGATACGATTCGCCTCGAGTTGTATCAGGAAGTGTCGAGTATCGATACGGCGGCGACGGCCAATGTGACCACCAGCGACCTGATTACGCGCAAACGATCGATCAAGACAGTTGTGCTAGCCAATAATGGGCAGATGATCGTGTTGGGCGGACTGATGCGCGACGACAACACGGCCAGCGTTCAAAAGGTGCCGTGCATTGGGGCGGTGCCGTTGATTGGAGAAGCGTTCAAGTTCACGGAGAACCAGCATCGCAAGACCAACCTGATGGTGTTTCTGCGACCGACGATCATTCGCAGTGAACACGATATCGAGACGATTACCGAGCGGAAGTATTTCGATATCCAGCAGCTGTATGAAAAGCCGCTCAAGGGTGGCACATTGCTGTTTCCCCAGCATGGAAAGAAGCTGCCCGATAGCATGAAGCCGGCCAAGGGGGGCGGCAAAGCACGATGAGGCGTCTTGCGCGCTTGACGCTGGAGCAGGTGGATAGCGAACGCGTTTTGCGCTTTCCGCTGCACGTGCTGCGCGCCGGCCCGGTGCTGCCGTTGCGCCCGCAGGCAGGCATGCCGAATCCGGTTGCGGTGGCTGAGGATGCATCGTGGCCGTGGGCGCTGCTGGACGATTGCAGGCGCGTGTTGGGCAACGAGGTGCAGGCATTGCTGGTCGACCGCGAACAGTTGCTCACCGTGCTCAATCAGGTGTTCGACATGGCCTCGGCATCCGCCGAGGAGATGCTAGAGGACCTTGCCGATGATGCGGACGATTTGGCGCGCGAGATCGAGGAAGTTGGCGATCTGCTGGAGGCGGACGACGATGCGCCGGTGATTCGCCTGGTCAACACCCTGATCTCGCAGGCGCTGAAGGATCGCGCGAGCGATATTCACATCGAGCCGTTCGAGCAACGGGTGAAGGTGCGCTTTCGTGTTGACGGCATCCTGCACACGATCGTCGAGCCGCCCAAGGGCGTTCAGGCGGCGCTGACCAGTCGGGTGAAGGTTATGGCGGGCATGGATATCGCCGAGAAACGGCAGCCGCAGGATGGACGCTTTCGCGTCAAGATCGCCGGGCGCGATGTCGATGTGCGGGTGTCCGTATTGCCTACCGCGCATGGTGAGCGGGTGGTGATGCGTTTGCTGGACAAGGGTGCGCGCATGTTGACCTTGCCCGAGCTTGGCATGAGCAAACAGCAGTTGTCCCTGCTGCGGCGGGTGATTCGCGCTCCGCATGGCATCGCGCTGGTGACTGGCCCGACCGGATCCGGCAAAAGCACGACCCTGTATGCGGCTTTGATGGAGGTGGATCGCGCCAACCGGAATGTGATGACCATCGAAGATCCGATCGAATATCAGCTGGAGGGCGTGGGACAGATGCAGGTTCAGCCCAAGATCGGGGTGGACTTCGCGGCCGGTCTGCGCTCCATTTTGCGCCAGGATCCGGATATCATCATGATCGGTGAGATCCGTGACCTGGAGACTGCGGAAATCGCGGTCCAGGCATCCCTGACCGGACATCTTGTGATGGCGACGCTGCACACCAACGATGCGCTGTCCTCCATCGTGCGTCTGCGCGACATGGGGGTCGAGCCCTACCTCATTGCTTCCTCGCTGTTGCTGGTGCAGGCACAGCGTCTGGTGCGTCGCTTGTGCCCGCATTGCAAGCGTGCGCGGCCACCGCGCGCCGATGAGATCGATGCGTTGGAGGCCGGCGCCTTGGCGGGGGTGACGCAGATTTTCGAACCGGTGGGTTGCGCGCGGTGCATGCATACCGGGTTTCTTGGACGCATAGCCATCTATGAGATGAGCATGATTTCCGAGCGGATGCGCGACCTGATTCACGCGGGTGAGGGATTGCCCGGATTGCGCGCGCTAGCGGCAAAGGAAGGCATGCGCAGTCTACGCGCGGATGGTGCGCGTCATGTGGCCGAGGGTATCACCACCATCGATGAGGTCCTGCGTGTCGCTCGGGAAGAGGCGGTCGTGGTCGAGGCATGAGCCTGTTCACCTATGAAGCATTGGACCGTCGCGGAAGGCGGCGAAGGGGAGAGATCGAGGCAAGCTCGGAACGCGCGGCGCGGCAGGCCTTGCGTGCGCAGGGGCTGGTTGTGCGGCGCATCGCGGCGGAGCGACCAAGAAAGGATGAGGATCGAGCGCTCCGGACGAAGGGGCTGAGTGCCGAAGAGACCGCAATCTTCCTGGAACAATTGGCGACCTTGATTGCGGCGGGCCTGACCTTGGTCGAGGCGCTGGAAGCGATCGCGTCGAGCATGGAAGGCAAACGTGGTCGACGGGTGATCGCCGCCGTTCGTCAGCGCGTGTTGGAAGGAAGCACGTTGGCCGCGGCATTGCAGGAGCAACGGTTCGGCGAAATCGTGTGCAATATGGTGGCGGCGGGTGAGGAAACCGGTCAGTTGGAGGCGGTGGCGATGCGCTTGTCCGAGCTGTTGGCGCAGCGCCAGCAGCTTCGCCAGGAATTGCTTTCGGCCACCCTGTATCCGGCGATCATTCTCGGCTTTGGGGTGGTGGTCATGCTGTTTTTGTTGGCCGTGGTTGTGCCCCAGGTGGTCGCCGTGTTCGAGCATACCGGCGGCGAATTGCCGTGGTTGACCCGATTCGTGATTGCGGTGTCGGCGTTCATTCGCGATCAAGGCGGCTGGATGCTGCTCGGCGTGCTCGTGCTGGTCGCCGCCTGGCGTCTTGCCATGCGCGCGCCCGCCTTGCGGGTGCGACGCGATCGCGCCTATCTTGCCATGCCGTGGCTGGGATCGTTGCTGGCGCGTATCGAGATGGCCCGTTTCGCACGCACGTTGGGTATGCTGCTCAGCGGGAACGTGCCGGTCCTTTCGGCATTGCATATCGCCAATCAAAGCTGGGGGCTGCTGCCCTTGCGCGCGCTGGGCGAGGAAGCGCGCGTACGGGTGCGCGAGGGCGGAAGCCTGGCCAGGGCGCTGCAGGCGCATCCGCGCATTCCGGCGTTGGCGCGCAGCATGATCGAGGTCGGCGAAAAGGGCGGCACGCTCGGTGCGATGCTGTTGCGCGTGGCGGACCATTTTGAGCGCGAGGTGTCGCGCACCTTGAAGCGCATGCTGACCGTGGCTGAACCGTTGCTTGTATTGGTGATGGCCGTTGCGGTGGGCGTTCTCGCGCTGGCCATCCTGCTGCCGATTGTCGAGATGAACGAGTTGATTCGATGATGGTGGTGCGCCTGATTTTGCCGTTCGCACTGCTGTTCCTGGTCCCCGCCGCTTGGGCGGCGGGTGAAGAGGAGTTCTATGGTCGGCAGTTGCAACGCGCGGCTGCCGGCGACATAGCCGTTGCCGCCGCCGCACTGGCGGAGCGGGCCAGAGTGCTGCCGCGCGGTGATTTGTGGCGCACGCGGATGCAGATGGCGGCCATGTTGCTTCGGATGCGGGTCGAGCGGGCGGTTTCCCTGCCCGCTCGTGCGCCGATCGATGTGCCTTACCGCCTGGCCAAGGGCTATGTGCAGGCCCATCCGCCGCCGTCCAAAAGCAGTCGTTGGCCGGTCGTGCTGATGGCGGCTTTGTTGCCGGGGCTTGGCCATGCGTGGCTGGGTCGGTGGCAGGATGTCAAGGCGGTGGCGCTCCTGGTTTGGCCCATGATTGTGTTGACCCTTTGGGCCGCCAAGCGGCGTATGGGGCCGGTGACGGTGTTTTTTGCATTGATTACCCTGTGGTTGTGGTCGGGCAGTGTCTATTCGGCCCTATCGCTGCATGAGCGCGAAGCGATGGAACAATATCTTGCTTGGTGGCAACAACTCTGGCTTGCATCGGCGCTGCCGGGAAGGCCATGGTAAAGGCGCTGAAGGGCTATGCGCTTCTGGCCGCGGCAAGCTTGCTGGCTGTCACCTGCTGGCAGGAACGGGACATGCCTTGGCCGCTGTCGATGCGCGGGCTTGTCGCGAATGGGTATATGATGCTGATCGGTACCCGGGATGGGCGCCCATGCGCGTCGTATCCGGTATGTTCCGACTATGCGCGCCAGGCGATCATGCGGTACGGGCTGCTGCTGGGCTCATGGATCGCGCTCGATCGGCTGATTCATGAAGGCGGGGATTTGGCGCAGGGGCCGTATGTGCTGGTACGGGGCAGAAAGCGTCTGTATGATCCATTGGTGCGAAATACGTTTTGGTTGGAGGATGAACATGAGCATTGAAAACATGGCCAGAGCGCAGCGTGGATTCACCCTGCTGGAAGTGATGGTTGTGCTGGTCATCATCGGTGTGCTTGCCGCGCTGATTGCTCCCCGCTTTATGGAACGGGCCGATGAGGCCAAGGTGGAGGCGACCCGCGTTCAGATGAGCAACATCGCGCAGGCGTTGAAGCTTTACCGGTTGCAGCATGGACATTATCCAAGCACGAGCGAGGGCTTGAATGTGCTGGTGGAGAAGGATGCGCAGGGTAAGCGCTACCTCGATGCGCTGCCCAAGGATGCCTGGGGAAGGCCGTTTGTCTATCTACAGCCTGGCGTGCATGGGGATTTCGACTTGCTGTCCTATGGCGCCGACGGAAAGCCCGGCGGCACGGGGGCGGATGCGGATATCGGCAACTGGCAGGCGTTGCAGTAGGACGCATGGCGTGGCGCGGCACGACGAGACGGGATTCACCCTGCTGGAGGTGCTGATTGTCATGGTGTTGATTGGCGTGCTGGCGGCAGTTGTCGCGCCTTCCTTTTTTTCGATCAACAAGCCGAGCGTGCGCCACGAGGCGCAACGGCTGGCGCGGGTGTTGCGCCTGGCGGCGGACGAGAGCACGCTGAGCGGGCGCGCCTTGCGCTGGACGGCAACCGACAAGGGCTATTATTTCGAACGTCTGCAGGCGGATGGCGAATGGCGCAAGCTGGATGAGGCGCCGTATGCGCCACGTGATTGGCCCGCGGGTATTCGTGTGCTGGATGCAGCGCCGGCTCCGGAAGACAAGGGCGTGCTGGCGCGCTATGTGCTTCGTCCCGGGGTGCCTCCCGTCTCGTTGCATCTGGTTTTGGGGTTGGCGCGGGATGAGGGTGGCCAACAAGCGCTGAACATCGAGCCCAACGGGCTTGCGTTGCGCGTCAGCCTGGCGGGAAGCTGAATTCATGGCCCAGGCACGGGGCTTTACGCTGATTGAAACGCTGGTCGCGCTGGCCATCGCGGCGACCGCATTGATCGCGTTGATGGGGCGGTTGGGCGCGTCCAGCGAGCTGCAGCGGAAATTGATCGCCCAGGCTGTGGCGGTGGACGAGGCGCGAAACCTGTTGACCCAAGACATGCTCAAGGGATATGTGGCGGGCGATGAACGGCGGGGCGCGCATATGCTGGGAGATCGCGAGGTGCGCTGGCGGTTATGGAGCGAACGCACGATGAGCGGGCAGCTGGTACGCCGCAACGTGCAGGTGGCTGTGGGGCGGGACGGCGAGTTTCGGTTGTTTGTGTATCGGCGAAAGCCATGAGGCGCGGGCAACAAGGCTTTACCCTGATCGAGGTGCTCGCCACGCTGGTTGTCTTTTCCCTCTTGGTTTCCTTGCTCTATGCCGTGCTGACGCCCGCCGGGGAGGGGTTCAAGCGCTTGCGCCAGGTTCGCGTCGCCTATGAGCAGAGTCTCGGTGCCGGTTGGCGGATCAATCAGGACATGGCTTGTCTCGTCCAGCCGCTGGATGGCGAGGCGCCAACGCTTGCGGTAAGCAATGACAACCGTGGCACGGATGCGTTCGACGAACTCTGGCTGGTGGCCGCCACGGAAGAGCGTCCGGGCTTGTCCCGCATTCATTACTACATCGACGAACAACGGCATGTGCTGGTGCGTGAATCGGCGCCGTTGCGCGCCCGCCAGGGCCATGCACCGTTGTCCAGCAGGCTCGGTCGTGCCGAGGCAATGGATATTCAATTGCTCGATGCGCAGGGGCATTGGCACCAACGCTGGGTGAAACGCGGAGACTGGCCTCGCGCGATTCGGGTGACCATCCGAGATGGCAAACGGAAGCGGCAATGGCTGCTACCGGTCTGGCTGGGGCGCGCGCTATGAATGGGCGGTTGGGCAATGAGCGCGGGGTGGCCCTGGTCATCGTATTGGGCTTGGTTGCGTTGATCGCAGCCTGGGCCGCGGAAGGCGCGTATGAGGATATGATCGCAATGCGGCGGGCGGAAAACTTTCAGCAGTTGGTGCGCGCGACGATGGCCAATGAGTCCGCCTTGGCATTGGCGGTTCAGGTGCTTGGCAAGGATGCCGCGACCAGTCAGCGCGACGACTTGGCCGAGCCATGGGCACAGTCTGCACCGCCTTTGCCGTTGGACGAAGGGACGGTCGAGGGGCATATCGAGGACGGCAACCGCTATTTCGATCTCAATCAATTGTTGCGCGAGGGCAAGCCGAATCCAGATGCGATGCACATGCTGCAACAAGTGTTTGCGCGCAACGGCTTTGACCCGGGCAAGGTTGAGGCATTGGTGGACTGGTTGGATCGCGATGATACGCCGATCGGCCCAGGTGGGGCGGAGGATGCCGCATATTACGACCGAAGCTACCATGTGGCGAATGCCCCCATGCGTCGCTGGAATACGCTGCGCAAGGTGCGTGGTTTTGACGATCCGCGTCTGCTGCGCTGGCTGCGTCGTGTGTGTACGGTAGTGCCGCCCACTGGCAAACCCGTCAAGGTCAACGTGAATACGGCGCCCGAGGCCGTGTTGCGCATGCTTTTTCCGCGCATGAGCAAGGCGGATGCGGAAGCGCTGATCGCCGGTCGTCCGTATGATAGCGTGGCGAGCGCGGTGGCCGGCAAGGCATGGGCGGATGCGGCGGGAACGCAACGCTTGAGTGTGCATAGCGATGTGTTTATCGTGTACACGAAGGCCGTGTTTGGTCGCGTGTCCTTGCGTGAGCGATTTGTGCTCTACCGGGACCAAAAGGGGATTCGTCTTTTGCTGAGGGAAAGGATTATTTGAATGCCGAAAGGCAATGATATTGCGCTGGTTTTCGACGGAGATCGCTGGTGGGTGAAAGATGCGCGGGAGGAAGCGCGCGCGTTGCCGCCAACGCAAGAGGGTCTGCTGCCGGGGCATTTGCCGGAAACGGGGGTGCGGCTGGTGCTGCTGCCGCTTGAAGCGATGCTGTTGCGTCCGTTCCAGCTTCCCTTGGCGCGTCCGTCCTTGCTCGACGATGCCTTGCTGGCGCAGGAGTTGGCGGATATGACCGGCGAGCCGGCGGACGCCTGGTGGTTGTGCTGGTCCGCTTGGTCGGTTGCGGATGGGGTCGAGGGTCTGTGCATGGGAATGCCCGTCGCCTGGCAGCGTGAAATGCGCGCCGCGCGCGCGTTGCGCGCAACACCTGTAGTGACGGCGGATGGTGTGGCGCGTTTGTCATCGTGGTTGCCCACCGCGCGCCAAGGGGTGGCTGCCATTGTCGATCAGGACGCGGAGGGCGTGTTCCTGGGTGTTGCCAACGCGTGGGGCTGGGCTGGACTGCGACGCTTGAACGCAGCGATGGATACCGTCGACCAGGCATTGGCCGAGGAGGTGCGGTTGACGCTGCGAGCAATGGGCTGGAGCGACGATGCGCCGGTTTTTGGACGGCTGGGTGCGCGCCTGTTCGATTTGCTCGCGTGCGATGACTGGCAAGGACAACACTGCGCGGACGATGCATTGCCGGATCGCTTGTCCGCCACCTTTGTCGCGGCGGCGGAGATCAACAATACGCCGTTGAATTTCCGGCGCGCGCATTGGCGGCCGAACAGTCTTGCCTTCGATTGGCGTCAATGGCGCCGTCCAGCCGTCCTGGCAGGGGCGCTGATGCTGGCGTGGCTGGGCGCCGAAACGGTGGTCTGGTGGCAGTTGCAAGCGGAGATGCGGGAGCAACAGGCGCGTATTATGAAGGCGTTCCGGCAAGCTTTGCCGCATGATCCGGTCATCGATCCCTTGGCGCAATTGCAGCGGGCGGCGGGCAGCAACAGTGGCGGGGCGGCGCAGACGAGCGTGGTGCTGCGGGAGCTTGCGGCGCTGGCGCGGGTGCATGCGCGTCAACCGTGGCGCGTACAATCCCTTACCTTTACGGCTGGGCGTGTCGAGATGCGCGGCGAGATAGACGGACTCAAGGGACTGAATACGTTGCAGAAGCAACTGCAGCAAGCCTTGCAAAGGGAAGTCAGGATCGTGGATACCGAGTTGGGCAAGAACACGGTGCGTTTTCGCATGGAGTGGTCGTGACCGCGTTCGGCGAGTGGCGGGCGCGTGCCGCGGCGTGGTGGCAGGAGCGGCTTCTGCCCTGGTATGCCGCACGTGGCCAGCGGGAACGGCGGCTGTTGCTGATTGCGGGCATCACCTTGCCGATCATAGCCTTGACGTTTGGGGTGTTCTTGCCGTTGCACGATCGGGTGCAGTCGTTGCGGCATGCTTTGCCCAAGATTACTCGGCAGGCGGCGCAAGCCGAGCGGTTGGCACGCCAGATTCAATCGGGCAAAGGGCGGCCCGTGGCGCGCGCATCGTTGCTGTCAACTGTGGAGCGGCTGAGCCAGAGGGCGGGTGTGCGTGCTTTTCTGACCCACATCCGGCCCGATCCAGGCGCACGCGGACAGTTGGTCAGTCTAGCCTTCAAACAGGCGCCGTTTGATGCTTTGATGGCTTTCGTGCATGCGGCGGCAAAAGCGGGCATCGAGGTGCGCGAGCTGCGCATGCAGGCGGCCGCGCCGGGGCTGGTGCATGCGCAACTTCGATTGGCCTATCCGTCCGCTTCGCGTTAGCGTGCGCGCCATGTTCACCGGAATCATTCAGGATGTCGGACGCGTCGTGGACATCGTGCGCGAGGATGAACAGGCGCATATGCGGGTGCAGAGCGCATTGGACATGCGTCTTTGGCGGGAGGGCGATTCGGTGGCGGTGGACGGCTGCTGTCTCACGGTGACGCAATTTCCGTCTCCCGGCTGTTTTGCCGCCACCCTGTCCGCCGAAACCCTGCGCTTGACCTGCTTTGCCGACGCGCAGGTGGGGCAGGCGGTGAACCTTGAGCCCGCGCTGCGGATGGGGGACGCACTGGGCGGGCATTGGGTGACCGGCCATGTCGATGATCGTGCGCGGGTTCTTGCGCGCACGCCGTGTGGGGAGCATGTCTGTCTGCGCTTCGCGGTGCCGCAAACCCTTGCGCCGTATCTGGTGCGCAAAGGTTCGGTGGCGATCAACGGGGTGAGCCTGACGGTGAACGAGGTGGCGGGCGAGAGCTTTGTGGTCAATCTGATTCCGCATACCCTGCGCCATACCAATCTGGGCCTGTTGGATGTGGGAGATTGGGTGAATATCGAAACGGATATCCTTGGTCGGTATGTTGAACGGATGATGCAATTCAGGGAGCAGTCATGACGCTGGCTACGTGCGAGGAACTGATCGAAGAGCTGCGCGCGGGGCGGATGATCATTCTCGCGGACGATGAGGATCGTGAGAACGAGGGCGATTTGGTGATGGCCGCCGAGTGGGTCACGCCGGAGGCGGTCAATTTCATGGCCACGCACGGTCGCGGGTTGATTTGTCTCGCCTTGACCCAGGAGCAGGTGGATCGTCTGCAACTGCCGCTGATGGTGTCCAATACCAACGCCAAGTTCAAAACCAACTTCACGGTATCGATCGAAGCCGCGGAGGGGGTGACCACGGGCATTTCCGCATTCGATCGCGCGCACACGATTCGCACCGCGATCGATCCGAACGCCACACCCGACTCGATTCACACTCCGGGCCACGTTTTCCCGCTGGTGGGACGAGAAGGCGGGTTGTTGGTGCGCGCCGGTCATACGGAGGCGAGTATCGATTTGGCGCGCATGGCGGGCCTGACGCCGGCCGGGGTGATCTGCGAGATCATGAACGAGGACGGAACCATGGCGCGCATGCCCGAGCTCAAGGCGTTCGCGCGCAAACATGGGCTGAAGATCGGCTGTATCGCGGATGTGATCCGCTATCGCCTCAAGCATGATTCCCTGGTCAAGCGCGAGGTGGAAGCGCGCATGCCGACCGAGTTTGGCGAGTTCCGCATGATTGGCTACAGCAACGCTGTCGATCAGGCCGAGCATGTGGCGCTGGTGATGGGTGAGCCGTCACCGGACAAGCCGATGCTGGTGCGGGTGCACTCGGAATGCCTGACCGGGGACGTGTTCGCCTCGCGGCGGTGCGATTGCGGCTCGCAACTGCATGCGGCGATGCGCCAGATCGCCGAGGCCGGGGAAGGGGTGATCCTCTATCTTCGGCAGGAGGGACGAGGGATCGGGCTGTTCAACAAATTGCGCGCATATCAGTTGCAGGACGCCGGGCATGATACGGTCGAGGCAAACCGCAAGTTGGGATTCAAGGCGGACCTGCGCGATTATGGCATCGGTGCGCAGATCCTGCGCGATCTTGGCTTGCGCAAGCTGCGCTTGCTGACCAACAATCCAAAGAAGATCATTGCCCTGGATGGCTATGGGCTGGAGATTGTCGAGCGTGTGAAATTGCAGGTTGGCGTGCACAAGGACAATATCCGCTACCTGATGACCAAGCGGGAAAAAATGGGACATCTGCTGGATGTCGAAGAGGAAGTGTCCGATGAGTCTTGACGCACCCCATCTCGCAGGTCACGTCGATGCCTCCGGACTACGGATCGGGATTGTGGTCAGCCGCTTCAACGAACGGATCACCAAGGCGCTGTTGGAAGGCGCGCTGCGCGCCTTGAAGGCGCATGGCGCGCGGCAAGAAGATATCTATGTGTCCTGGGTGCCCGGCGCGTTCGAGCTTGGCACGGTTGCCAGCGCCATGGCACAAACTGAGCGATTCGACGCCATTGTTTGTCTCGGTTGCGTGATTCGCGGCGACACCGCGCATTTCGAGTATGTATGCCGCGGCGCGATGGATGCCATTGGCCGCATTGCCCAGCGCGGGGATGTCGGTGTCGGCAATGGAGTTTTGACTGTGGATAACCTGGAGCAGGCGTTGCAGCGGGTGGGCGGCAGCCATGGACACAAGGGTGAGGAGGCGGCATTGACGGCAGTGGAGGTCGTTCGAGAGTTGCGTCGATTGGAGCGCAGTCATGGCTAATCGACACCAGGCGCGCGAGTCGGCGCTGGAAGTGCTGTACGCTTGGCATAGCGCGGAACGGGACGAGGGGATGATCCCCGACCTGCTCAACAGCCGATTGCAGCTCGAGGAACGCCGGGCGCAGGACCAGCAATACCTGCGCGAAGCGGTGTATGGCGTGCTGGGCGAGATCGACGAGATCGATCAGTTGATCGCCGGCGCGATTCGGGGGCGCAGTTTGCGCTCGGTGGCCCATGTGGAAATCAATGTGCTGCGCTTGGCCGTTTGGGAGATGCGCAATCGTTTGGAGATTCCTTATCGTGTGATTATCAACGAAGCGGTGGAGTTGACCCGTGCCTATGCAGGCGAGGCGCCGCGCGGTTTCATCAATGCGGTGTTGGACAATCTCGCGCGCAAGCTCAGAACGGAAGAGGTGGCGAAAGCTGCGCGCAAGGGGGCGCGTTAGCTCGCCGCATCCTCCCTTTGCAATTGGTAGAGGGCGTTCATCCGGCGAATGATTTGGGGCAGGACGTTGACGCGCGCGTGATCCAGGTGCAGTCGAAGGCGCGGCAATCGCATGAGTTCGGGATCGTCCGTTTTGGGCCAGTTGAACACTTGCTCGATCGCGCCATGGTGGAGGACGTCGGAGAATTCGGCGTTCAACCGTTCGAGTGACTCCTCGCTCAGCGGATGGTACAGGCGCAGCAGGACCGCATGGCCCACATAGCGGAAACTGTGATAATTGAGATAGAAATCGCGGATATAGCGTACCGCGGCATCGATGCTGCTGGTATGGAACACCAAATCGTCATCGTCGGGACTGATTAACTGATCATGGGTGAGCCGGCGCATCCAGGAGCGAATGAACGGCCCCCAGAAGTCATCGCCCGGCGCATCGAGCATGACCACCGGAATGGGGGGATTGCGGCCGGTTTGCAGCAAGGTCAATGTCTCGAAGGTTTCATCCAGCGTGCCAAAGCCGCCCGGGGTGAGGATCACCGCGTCGCTTTCCTTGAGAAAGAAGAGCTTGCGGGTGAAGAAGTATTGGCAATAGAAGTGGCGCGGGGAGCCATCGACAAACGGGTTCGGTTTTTGTTCCATCGGCAGGTTGATGTTGATACCGAAGGAATGTTCCCGTCCCGCTCCCTCGTTGGCCGCCTGCATCATGCCGGGTCCGCCGCCGGTGATGATCATGAAGCCTGCCTCGCATAACGCCTTGGCGCATGCTTTGACATGCTTGTAGCGTTCATCGTCGGGGGTGATGCGCGCGGAACCGAATACGGACACCTTACGTATTCCCTTATAGTTGCGGAACACTTCAAGGCCGGTGCGGACTTCGTGCAGCACCTTGCTCATCATCTTCAAGTCGGCTTCCTCGTGCGCGCTGCTGACCAGGCGCAACGCTTCGATCAGGATCAGTCGCTTGTATAGCGATTCGCCGGCGAAATCCGCGAGCAAGCGATCGGCGTCGTCCCGCAAATGAGGCGGCAATTCGTCGAGAAGATGCGGGGTTCCCGGCGGTGGGCTAGTCATGCGTGCTTGCGGGTTCGATGATGATGTCGATGCGACGGTTCATGGCACGCCCTTTGGCGAATTCGTTGGATGCGATCGGTCGCACTTCGCCATAACCGAGCGCGCGCAGGCGTGCCGCATCGACGCCTAGTTCGATCAGAACATCGCGCACAGCCTCGGCACGCTTGAGTGAGAGCTGCTGATTCATGCGCACGTCGCCGCGGTTGTCGGTATGCCCTTCGATGCGTACTTGGCGATCGCCATATACTTCCAGCGCCTCTTTGACACGCTTCAGCAAGTCTTTGTATTTAGGTGCTATTTTGCTTGAACCCGAAGCGAACTGCAGGGCCGAGAGACGGAGCAGAATCGAACCGTCAAGGTTGACCAGCAGGGTGACCTCACCGGGGCTGAACAGTTTTTTGATCCGCTCTTGTCTACGCTTTTCGAAGGTTTCCCGTTCCAGCTTGGCACGAAAGGCGTCTTTCATGCTTGCCAGTTGCTGTTGGCTTGCGTGCACCAGCTCTTCGCGCAGCGCACGCAGCTGTTCGCGATGTTTCCGCGTCAACGCTGCCAGTTCCCGCTGTTGCTCGATCCTGCTTGCTTCCAGTTCATGCTTGAGGTCTCGGATGCCCCGCTGGATGCGTTCCGCGGGCACATCGGCCAACGGGTCATCGTGGGGGTAGTCGATGTCCAGCATCTCGGCAAGCTTCAGGCGAAAGGCGCGCTGTTCATCCAGCAAGCGCTCGAAGCTGGCCGGATCGCGCCTGAGCTTACGCGCCTTTTTCGCCAGCAGTTTGGCGTATTCCGCCAGGCGATAGGCATCGGCGGGACGCGACGGTAGCGGGCGCTGTTTGCCGGGATCGACATAGTCGTAAATATCCTGCAGCTTCTGTTTGGCCAGCGCATAGGTGTGCAGGGCATAGCGCCGGGCGCCTTCGCTGGAGGCGCGGGAGAGCATGTGCTTGGCCGCATCGAGCAATTCGGGGAGCAGCGCCTCAATTGCGCGGCGATAGTTCGCCGCCGCCTTGTCGGCCGCGGCACGGCTCAGGTTCAGCTCGCCATGCTCCATATGGGCAATGGCCTGCTGCAGCTGACGCTCGGCTTCGCGGCGATATTGCACCACACGATCATTGCGATACTTGAGATGGTCCGGAAACAGGGCCAGCAAAGGCTCAAGATCGCCTCTCAGGGCAAGCAGGGTTGTATACCGGGTCTGGAACGCAAGTGCCGTGTTCCTGGCCTCGTCAAGCTTTTCCCGCGCTTGGCGCAGCAATGTCGTGTCATCCGGGTGCGCTCTGGCCTCGTCCAACAACGCCTTTGCCGCAGCCAGCGTATTCGGAGCAAAGCGGGCTTCAGGTTGTGCGCCAAAACGCTGCATGTCCCTGGACAATTGCTCGACGTCCGTTTGCTCGGCAAAGCTTTGCGCGGCGAAAAGCGCCGCCAGCAAGGCAAGCAGCAGCCTTGGCGGGTGGACCCTAGGCAAGGGCCAGCATCCTGTTCAAGGCGATCCGGGCCCAGCGTTTCTGATGCTCGGGCACCAAGATTTGATTGTAGCCCTGCCCCGCGCGCACCGCCTCCAGCGAGGCGCATAGATGCTGGGGGTCGGTGCGGAACATCGTCGAACAC
>RFFT01000054.1 GCA_003696795.1 Zetaproteobacteria bacterium
ACCGCCGAGAAACGCACCCAAGAATTGGGACGAGGAATAGATGCCCATCGCCGTGCCTTTGGCATCAATCGGCGCCATGCGGGAAATCAACGAAGGCAAAGTCGCTTCGAGCACATTGTAGGAAACAAAGAACACGAACAGGCAGGCAACCACCTGTGCAAGCCCCGTATGCATGGCCCCCAGCATCACGCCGGAAAGCAATACCCCTGCGATCGCACCAAGGAACACTTGCCGCATCTTGCCTTTTTTCTCGGCCATGATGATCAACGGCACCATCAGCCCCATGGCCACCACCAGCACAGGCAAATAGACCCAGGCATGATGCACGGGCGCAATATGCAACTGATCGCGCAGCACAAAAGGCAAGGCCACGAACATCGCCGTCATCACGCCATGCAGCGCCATGATCCCGAAGTCCAACCTGAGCAACTGACGATCGCGCAAAATCCGTCCAAAGTCTCCCGCTCGCGCCTCCGCATCGCGGTGCGCGAGGGTCCGTTCAGGCGTCGGAACGATCCGGTAAAGGACAAATATCGAAACCAGCGCCAGTACAGCCGTGGCCCAAAAGATCCCCGGCACACCGATCAATGCGTCCACCCAGGGACCAAGCACGAGCGCAATGGTAAACGAAAAGCCGATGGTCATGCCAATCACCGCCATCGAACGCAGACGCACCTCCTCGCGCGTCAAATCCGCCAACAGCGCGGTGAGCGCGGCCGCGATGGCGCCCGCGCCCTGCAGCGCGCGTCCCACAATCACGCCCCAAATCGAATCCGAAATCGCGGCCACGACACTACCCGCCGCAAAGATCAGCAGCCCCCCCGCAATGACCGGCTTCCGACCGAGCTTGTCCGACAGCCAGCCAAACGGAATCTGAAACACGGCCATGGTGAATCCGTAAGCGCCCAGCGCAAGCCCCACAAGCGTTGGATTGACATCTTTCAACGATTCGGCGTACATCGCGAAAACGGGCAGAATCAGAAACAGCCCCATCATGCGCAGGCCATAGATGCCGGCAATCGCGAACACGGCCCGTTTTTCCCGCTCGTTGAACATCACATCCTCCTTTGCAAATGGTGGCGCATGCTAGCAGCAGTGCCGGCGCATGGAAAACGAGCCCATGGACTTGCCGCAATCCGACCTGGAAGGCAGCTTGCCCGCCATGCTCGAGGACTTAGCCAACCCGACATCCGTATTCGTCATTGCGGTGCTCGTCGCCATCGGCGCCCAAATCTTCGCTGCGCGCCTAAAGATGCCGCCCATCCTGTTTTGGCTCTTGTGCGGCATGCTGCTTGGGCCATTCGGGTTGCATGTGTTGCATATCGAACGTCTTCAGCCGGCACTCAATACTCTGGTCGAGCTGGGGCTGGCAATTATTCTGTTTGAGGGCGGATTGAACCTGAACCTCAAAGCGCTCAAGGCCAATGGCTGGGTGGTTGGGCGCCTCGTCGTCTTCGGGCCATTGTTTACCCTCCTCTGCGCCGGTGGAGTGGCCCATTATCTGGCGGGTATGGATGCACGGCTCGCCTTGCTGTTCGGAGCGCTCGTCTCGGTCGGCGGACCCACCGTCATTCTTCCCATCGTGCGGCAAATGCGCTTGTCACGGAACCTCAGTCATGTGCTAACCGGCGAAGCGATGCTGATCGATGTATTTGGCGCCATTCTGGCGATTGTCATGCTCCAGTTCGTGCTTTCGGCGCACGACATGCCACCGCTGATGATCGCCCAGAGCCTGCTGCTCAAAGCCGTCATCGGTATTGCGGTCGGCCTGGCTGGCGCGCATCTGTTGGGCCATATCCTGCATTCCGGCTGGCTGCGGGACATGGAGACCCGTTCGATCCTGACGCTGGCGTGCTCCTGGGGCCTGTTCCTGCTGGCCGACCATCTCAGCGCCCAGGCCGGCTTGCTGGCCATGCTGGTTGCCGGTGCTCGGCTGCAACGACTCGATCTTCCCGACATCCAACGCCTGCGTCATTTCAAGGGCAGCCTGTCCATGCTCCTGATTTCCGTGCTCTTCGTCCTGCTTGCCGCCAATCTTGACCTGCATGTCGTCCATGCCTTCCTCTGGGAAGGGCTCGTCATCTTCCTCATTCTGGTCCTAATCGCGCGCCCGGCAACCGCATGGGTTGCATGCGTGGGCGGCAACCTCAAGCGCAATGAGATTGCCTTTATCGCCGGCATGGCCCCTCGCGGCGTGGTTGCCGCCGCCATCGCCTCACTGTTCGCCATCGTGCTGCGCCAGCATGGGCAAGAAGGCAGCGATATGCTGCTGGCGCTGGTGTACATCGTCATCATCGCGTCCATTATGTTCTACAGCCTGTTGGCCGCACCGTTGAAAAGCACGCTCGGCATCACCGGACCGGATGAGCGATCGGTTTTGATCGTCGGTGGCGGGCAAATGGGATCAGAAATCGGGCGTGCCCTGGGTGAAGACCGGGAGGTTCGTTTCCTGGACCTCAACGCGGAGGTCATCAGCAAGCTGCAACGATCCGGCTTCCATGCCCTGCGCGGCAATGCCCTGGATCCGGTCTACCTTGAAATCCTTCACGCCGAAGAGATCGGCTCAATCCTGGTGATGACCGGTTCATCCGATCACAACTTGCACATTGCGCGCCTGGCCAGCGAGCAGTTCCACATTCCGAACATCTATGTCGCGCTGCAGGAAGGCGATGAGATCAAGCACGCGCAACTGATTCACCAGCTTCAGGCCAAACGTCTGTTCGCCAAGCCTTATACTTACACCTATTGGAACGATCAGGCCTACCGCCGCCGTCTGGTGCATGAGTCGCGCATCATCGAAAACGAGTCCCCCCTGGTCGGCTGCCGCCTGGGGGATATCCGCATTCCTCACGGGGTGCAACCAATCGCGATCATCCGTCACGACCGAACGCATATCCCGCATGACGACTTCGAACTGCAGGCCGGCGATGAAATCAAGGTGCTGACCCGCCCGGAGCGCTTGGAACCTGGACAGCGACTTTTGTTGCCGCCGGCGGTGCACGCCTCCGGCAACAAGCATCGATGAGCTCGCCGCCACGCACCCGCTTCGCACCGAGCCCCACCGGCCATCTACATGTGGGCAACGCCTACTCCGCCCTGTGTTGCCAACGTTGGGCGGAGGAGCATCGCGCTGAACTTCTGCTGCGTATCGAAGATATCGACCATACCCGTTGCCGACCGATCTACGAACAGACGATCATTGAAGACCTGCGCTGGCTGGGCATCCAGTGGCACGGACCGGTGCTGCGCCAAAGCGAGCATATGCCGTTGTTCCAGCAAGCACTCAAGCGACTGCACGCGCAGGGACTGATCTATCCCTGTTTTTGCACGCGCAAGACCATTCAGCAGGAAGTCGCCCAGATGGCCAGCGCGCCGCATTCGCAACATGGCGCCCCCTATCCTGGCATTTGCCGACACATCCCCGAGCGCGAGGCCAGTAGGCGTATGCGGAATACGCCATTTGCGTGGCGTCTGCATGCCGAACGGGTCTGCGCCGCCTTGCCTCCCGAACTAACTTGGATCGACGGACAGGGGCGCCATCATCCAGCCACCCTGGAGCACGATCTCGTGATCGGACGCAAGGATATCGGTATTTCCTATCATCTAGCCGTTGTGATCGATGATGCGCGGCAAGGCATCAGCGATGTCATCCGCGGTCGCGATTTGCGCGCGCATACGGGTATCCATCGCATTCTGCAGTATCTGCTCGGTCTGCCCTCGCCTCGCTACCATCATCACCCTCTGCTGCAGGATACGCATGGTACCCGCTTGGCCAAACGCAAGAGCTCGACGGAACTGCGCGCGCTGCGCCTTGCCGGTGTAAGTCCTCTGCGCCTGCGCGATTTTCTGCTGCATGAATGCAACGG
This sequence comes from Zetaproteobacteria bacterium, assembly GCA_003696795.1. Classification (GTDB taxonomy): domain Bacteria; phylum Pseudomonadota; class Zetaproteobacteria; order Mariprofundales; family Mariprofundaceae; genus J005. Next base: position 3,867 of record RFFT01000054.1, read on the forward strand.
CGTCTGGCCGTTTCATTCCGTGGCGGAAGCGGTGCAAACACTTGGCAAAGGCTGAGCATTGTCCCAGGGTTCGCGGCCTGACTCGGGAAACAAGGAAACGCGGACTTGAACACGATACTCGACCTGATCGGCAACACCCCGCTGGTGACCCTGCAGCGCCTGACCGCGCATCTGCCGGACAACATTCGCCTGCATGCAAAACTGGAGCGATTCAACCCCGGCGGCTCAGTCAAGGATCGGCCCGCGTTGTGGATGATCCGCGATGGGCTGAAGCGCGGACTACTGAACCAGGACAAGATCATTCTGGATTCCACCAGCGGCAACACCGGCATCGCCCTGGCCATGATCGGCGCCACGCTGGGTATCCGCGTGCGCCTGGTCATGCCGGGCAATGTGTCCGACGAGCGCAAACGCATTTGCCGCGCGTTTGGCGCGGATTTGATCTTCTCCGATCCACTGGAAGGCTCCGATGGAGCAATCTTGAAGGCACGCGCCATCTATGAGGAAGATCCGGAGCGCTATTTCAAGCCGGATCAATACAACAATCCGGCCAATCCTCGGGCGCATGAGGAATCCACCGGCCCCGAAATCTGGCGCGATACCGATGGCAAGGTTACCCACTTCGTCGCTTCGCTTGGCACCTCGGGCACGCTGGTCGGCACGGGTCGATTCCTGAAGCGAAAGCGCCCCAGTATCCAGGTGATCGCCGCCGAACCCGACTCTCCCTTTCATGGCATTGAAGGGCTCAAACACATCGAATCGAGCATCGTACCGGGCATCTATGACGCCAGCGTGCACGACCAAAAGATCGGCATTGGCACCGATGAGGCCTATGAGCTGACCCAGCGGCTGGCCGCCGAGGAAGGCATCCTCTGCGGCCAATCCTGCGGCTGCGCGATGGCGGCGGGACTTCGCGTTGCCGAGGCATTGGCTGAGCGCGGGCAAGCTGCGGAAATCGTGATGATTTTCCCGGATGGCGGAGAAAAATATCTGACCACCCCGGTGTTTGCCGATAGCTCGCGGGTCCATTATGCCGAAGGCATTTGAACATCTGAAGGAGGCAGCAATATGTCCAAGATTCCACATCACCGACTGATCATCCTGGGCTCCGGTCCGGCTGGATATACGGCGGCGATCTATGCCGCGCGCGCCAATCTCGAACCTGTCGTGATCCAGGGCATGCAGCCAGGTGGCCAGTTGACCACGACGACCGACGTGGATAATTACCCGGGCTACAAGGACGGGGTACAGGGCCCGCAGATGATGGAAGATTTCAAAGCGCAAGCCGAGCGCTTCGGCACCAAAATCATCTGGGACCATATCACTTGGGCCGACCTTGGCCAGCGACCGTTCCATCTCAAAGGTGAGGAAGGCGAATACACCTGCGACGCCTTGATCATCGCCACCGGCGCCTCGGCGAAATACCTGGGGCTTCCCAGTGAGGAGGCTTTTGCCGGTCGCGGTGTCTCGGCTTGTGCGACGTGTGACGGCTTTTTCTACCGGGGGAAGGAAGTTGCGGTCGTCGGCGGAGGCGACACCGCGGTAGAGGAAGCCATCTATTTGGCGAATCTGTGCAGCAAGGTCACCCTGGTTCATCGGCGGGATGCGTTGCGCGCGGAAAAAATCATGCAGGAACGGCTGCTCGCCACCCCCAACATCGAGGTGGCGTGGAATCGCGTCGTGGACGAGATCCTGGGCGATGAATCGGGAGTCACCGGGGTCCGCCTGCGTTCCACGGTCGACGATACCGTGGAAGAGCTTTCGGTGCATGGGGTATTCATCGCAATTGGCCATAAGCCGAACACAGACTTTGTCGGCGACCAGCTGGAAAAGGACGAAGCGGGTTATCTAATCACGCGTGGCAAATCGACGCATACGTCGGTGGAAGGCGTGTTCGCCGCCGGCGACGTGGCCGACCCGGTTTATCGTCAAGCCATCACCAGCGCGGGCGAAGGCTGCAAGGCCGCGCTTGATGCCGAGCGCTGGCTTTCCACCCAGGAATAAAGACATGCAAGGCGCACCGGTCATTAACCGGTGCGCATGTCATGCTCGTGCCATCACTACGGGCTATACTCGCCAGCCATGAAGCTGCCTGTCGATCTTGAAGAACGCTACCAGCTCAATGATGAGCTGCACATCCACCCATATGAACCGCTGGAGCCCCCGACCCGGGTTCTCACCTTGGTGATGGTCCGCACGGACGAACAGCGCGCGGATGAACTGCTTCATCTTAAAAGACTGAGCGCGAAACGCGGCGTTGAGATCGAAACGAGCGGCCTGACCTCCCGTCTCAGTTGCGACGATTTCTTGCTCAAGGTCGAAAGCCATCAGGACTTCACGCGCTATAAATTCATCGCCCGCCCCGATCCGGACAACTTGGCGCATCCCTGCACGGGCGATCCGCTGGCGTCGCCCCCGCTTAGCCTGCTACCCCAAGGCTGGCTAGAAGCGTTGCCCGGTAAATTGTTGCTGGCGCTTGACCTGATGATCCTGCCTTACCCGGTCAATGAAACCCATGCGGGACTCATGCGCCATTATGCTTGCTGTTTCGATCCATCCACCTTGTGCGCCTCGCAAATCGGGCGCAGCAAAAGCCTGGTGCTCACCGATTTCCGCATTGGCGAAAATCGTTTTTCTCGCATGCTGCTGTTCTCACGCGCCAAGATGCCCACCCAGCTTGGGCGTCTCGCCTACCGGCTGATCGATATCGAAACCTACCGCATGCTGGCCATGCGCATCCTCTCCCCCGCGCGCGGCCTGCGTAAACAACTGCCCAAGGCCGATCGGGAACTGAATGCGCTGACCACAGCGATTTCCGGCGGCAGTGGACTTAGCGATGAACAGCTCCTGGAGCGACTGACCACGCTTGCAGCAAAGATCGAGGCCATGGTTTCCGCACATTATCGCCCGTTCTCCCTGGCCAGCGCCCGCTTCGAACTGGTACGCCAGCGCCTGGACGAGCTCTATGAGCAGCCCGTTGGCCCCCAATCCACCTTGGGCCGTTTTCTGCGCCGACGTCTGAATCGCGCGCGTTCGACGGCTGAGTCCGCATTTGAGTGGCTGGAACAACTTGCGGGACGCATCGCACAAGCCAGCCAGTTACTGCGCACGCGCATCGACGTACACAACGAAAAGCAGAACCGCAATCTGCTGGCCGCCATGAACCGGCGTTTCCAGTTGCAGCTCCGACTGCAGCAAGCAGCGGAGATGATGACGGTCGCCATCTTCACCTACTACGGCACCAATGTGCTCGATTATGTCTATCAGGAAATCAGCAAGGAAAGCGGCGCAACTCCCGACTCGCTTTTGTTCAAATCCATCGCCGCGCCCGCTCTGGCCATCGCGGCAGTCTGGTTCGTCTATCGCATCCGCAAGAAACGACAGGAATAAAAAA
>RFFT01000055.1 GCA_003696795.1 Zetaproteobacteria bacterium
TCGTCGGGTGCGCGCATGGCGGTGCGAAAACGCTGGATGAGCGCATCGTGCTCGCTACCGGCACGAAACCAGAAAGTGGGTGACAGGATGCAGCCCTCGTCTTGCAAGCGGCAATGTAGCCCCATCGAGCCTGGCGTCTTGCCACCGATGTCCGCGTGATGGGCACGGCTGACCGCAAACGCGATATGCCGACCGGCATGAAACACGGGCACCACCACGGTGACATCCGGTAGATGGGTGCCGCCCAGCGCCGGGTCGTTGAATACCAGAACATCCCCCTCCCGCCAATCGTGGCGGTTTGCAATGTCGCGCATGGCATAGACCATCGAGCCTAGATGCACCGGGATGTGCGCCGCTTGTGCGACCAGCTGTCCGGTTCGGTCGAACAAGGCGCAGGAGTAGTCCTCGCGATCTTTGATGTTCGGGGACAGTGCGCTGCGTTTGAGGATGCCGCCCATTTCTTCACAAATCGCGGCCAGGCGGTTCGCTGCGAGGCTGAGCTGAACCTTGTTCACCGACCTTCCCCCTTCCGTTCGGCGATCAGGTGTCCGAAGCGATGGACCACGATTCGCCAACCGGGCTGCAGCCAGAATGTCGAGGTGTCTTCCAGCAGCAACGCCGGTCCGTCGATGATCGCACCCGCGCCCAATGTGTCCCGCCGATAATGGGGCACCCGACCCACCGCATGCACTTGTGAATGGCCGACGGGTTGTGGAGCCATGGTCTGTCGAGGCAGCGCTTGCCATGCTGGCGTGGGCGTGTCGGCGGTTGCAATCAGTCGCGCGGTCATGATTTCGATCGGTTGCGCCAGGGTATGTCCATAGGATTGTGCGTGCGCTTGCGCAAATTGCGCGCCCAGCGTATCGAGCGCGCGCTGCCAGGGGAGATTGAGGTGGAACCCCTGGCCTGCATAGCGCATATCCACACTGCGCCGATAATGAAGCGTCAGGCCGGGCAGTTGCTGCTGCGCGCGCCGTTCCAGCTCGTGGAACAGCGTTTCCAACCGTTGTTGTGTGTCCGGAGCATCCAGGCGCATGCGACGGCTTTGTGACAGATGGAGCTGGCGTTTGCCGACAATCATGCCCAGTGCGGAAAACGCGCCGCTGGCCAGCGGCAAGATGATTCGGCGCATGTCCAGCGATTCGGCCAGGGCGCAGGCATGGAGACCTCCCGCGCCACCGAAGCAGAACAGGGTGAACGCGGCGGGATCCAATCCCCGCTGGACGGACACCACACGCAATGCGCCAAGCATCTGCTCGTTGGCCAGGTCGACGATCGCACGCGCCGCCTCCACCGCGTCAAGCCCGAGCGCCCGACCGAAGGCCGCACAGGCTTGTTGTGCCAGTTCGGGCCTGAGCGGCATCTGGCCTGCCAGGCGCGTGTTCGCCGGCAGGTGGCCCAGCACGAGATTGGCATCGGTGACGGTGGCCTCCTTGCCGCCCAGGCCATAGCAGGCAGGCCCCGGTTGCGCGCCCGCCGATGCGGGGCCTATGCGGGGCAGTCCCGCTTCGTCGATCCAAGCGATCGATCCCCCGCCCGCGCCGATGGTATGGATGTCCATCATTGGCACGGCCACCGGCATACCAGCAATGCTTCCTTGGTTGCTCACATGGGGTTGTCCATCGAGCAGAGCCACATCGGTGCTGGTGCCTCCCATATCGAAAGTCAGCGCTCTCGGGATGTCCAGCATGGCGCCGACGTGTGCCGCGGCCACCAGACCTCCGGCGGGTCCGGAGAGCACCAGCCGGACCGCCTCTTGTCCCGCCCGCTCCGCATCCATCACCCCTCCGGCGGAATGCATGATGAATAGATGCCTGGGCGCAAGATGCTCGGCGATTCGTGCCAGATAGCGTTGCACCAAAGGACCGACATAAGCGTTCAAGAATGTGGTCGACGCGCGTTCGAACTCGCCGTACTCGGGCAGGATGCGATGCGATAGCGAAACGAACTTGTCCGCCGGCAGCGCATGGGCGATGGCTTGCTCGTGTGCGCCATGCAAAAACGAGAACAACAGACAGACCGCAATCGCATCGTAATCCGCGGCCCGGCGCGCAAGGTGTTCGAGTTCCTGCGGCTTCGGTGCGCACAACACTCGGCCCTCGGCATCGCAACGCGCGTGCACACCGATGCAGTCGTCTCGCGCAAGCCAGGGCTCGCCCGGTGTCGGACACAGTTCGTACAACGCGGGACGTGTTTGGCGGCCAATGCGCAACAGGTCTTCAAAGCCCGCGTTGGTGACAAACAGCACCCGCGCGCCTTTTCGTTCGAGAATGGCATTGGTGGCCACGGTGGAGCCATGCACGAGATGCAGTTCGGCGCCATTCAGGCCGAGCGCACGGATGCCGCGGGCAATGGCGCGAAAGGGGTCGTCGGGAGTGGACAATTCTTTGTGAAAGCGCAGACCGGACGCATCGGCCAGCACGAAGTCGGTAAAGGTGCCTCCGGTGTCTACGCCCAGCAACATCGCGCGGCGCTAGTGCCGGAAATGGCGAATGCCGGTAAAGATCATCGCCAGTCCATGCTCGTTGGCTGCCGCGATCACTTCCTCGTCGCGAATCGAGCCACCCGGCTGGATCACGGCGGTGGCGCCGGCCTCGGCCAACGCATCGACGCCGTCGCGGAACGGAAAGAAGGCGTCCGAGGCCACGGCCGAGCCCTGGATGGCTTCGCCGCCATGCTGTGCTGCGATGCGGGTGGAATTGACCCGATTCATCTGGCCGGCGCCCACCCCCAAGGTGACGCCATCCTTGGCAAACACGATCGCATTGGACTTGACGTGCTTGGCCACCGTCCAGGCAAACAGCATGTCCTGCCACTCCTGTTCGCTCGGGGCCCGTTCGCTGACCACTTTGCATGCGTTTCGGTCCAAAAGATGCGCATCGCGCTGTTGTACCAGCAGGCCGCCGTTGACGCGCTTGAATTCCAGTCCGCCGCGCACCGGCTCGGACGAGGGCGCCGCCAGCAGCCGCAGGTTTTTCTTCGCCGCCAGAACGTCGCGGGCAGCCGCCGAAAAACCGGGGGCAATAATGACTTCCATGAACGTTTCCGCGATCAGCTTTGCCGTGTCCGCCTCAAGCGGGCGGTTGAAGGCGGCGATGCCGCCAAATGCCGAGACCGGGTCGGCGGCGCGGGCGCGCGCATAGGTCTGCGCCTGGTCTTCCCCGATCGCCACGCCGCAGGGATTGGCGTGTTTGACGATGACCACGGCGGGTTCGCTGAAGTCGCGCACCAAAGCGAAGGCCGCATCCGCATCGGCGATGTTGTTGTAGGAAATCGCCTTGCCTTGCAGGATCTCGCAGTCGGCCAGGGAAACGCCGACATCCTCAGGGTCGGCGTAGAAGGCGCCTTCCTGGTGCGGGTTTTCTCCGTAGCGCAGCGCATGTCTCGTCTTGATGAACTGGCGGGTAAAGATGTCCGGGAAGGTGCGCTTGGTTCCATCCGCATTCAGGGAGGAAAAGTGGTTGGCGATGGCGCCATCATAGGCGGCGGTGTGGGCGAAGGCCTTCACGGCCAACGCGCGTCGCTTGCCTTCATCCAGGCCGTCCTGATCCATGGCGTTGATAACCATGGTGTAATCCGCGGGATCGACCACCACGACGACAAAGCGGTGGTTTTTCGCGGCAGCGCGCACCATGCACGGGCCACCGATGTCGATATTCTCGATGGCTTCGTCAATCGTGCAGCCTGCCTTGGCCACCGCCTCGCGGAAGGGATATAGATTCACGCAAACCAGGTCGATCGGCTCGATGCCATGCGCCTGCATGGCCGCTGAATCCTCGGCGTTGTCTCGCCGGGCCAGGATGCCGCCATGGATTTTCGGATTCAGGGTTTTCACCCGTCCATCCATGATCTCGGGGAAGCCGGTATAGTCGGAAACCTCGCGTACCGGAATGCCGTGTTTGCGCAACAGGCGTGCGGTGCCGCCGGTGGACAGAATTTCCACCCCCCGCTCTGCGAGGGCCTTGGCAAAGGATTCGATACCGGTTTTGTCCGAAACGCTGAGCAATGCGCGCTGAATCTTCATCGTGATGGTCCGCCTGTGCTTGCAATTTGGGAAAGGAAGGGGAACGCTACGCATCGCTTGAGGCAAGGCAAGGAGGAGCAAAGGATGCATAAACATCGCTGGTGGCTTGGGCTGATCGCCTTCGCGTTGTTATCTCCCCGCGTCGAGGCCGCGCCTTTGCAGCAAGCGCGCTTTCCCAATGGGGTGAAGCTGGTGGTTGAAGAGGATCATTCCGCGCCGGTGGCCATGGTACAGATCTGGCTCAAGGTCGGCGGGCGCGATGAAGTGCCCGGCAAAACGGGGCTGGCCCATGTGTTCGAACACATGATGTTCAAGGGGTCGCGTCGGCTGGCCGCGGGCGAGTTTTCGAAGCGTATCGCGGCCATGGGCGGTACCGACAACGCGTTCACCAGCCATGACTTCACCGCCTATTTCGAGACCGTGCCCGCCGATCACGTCGACGAGGTACTGGATATGGAGGCCGAGCGATTTGCGCATCTGAAGCTCGATGCGCGCGAGTTCGCCAAGGAAATCCGGGTGATCATGGAGGAGCGCCGCATGCGCACCGAGGATGATCCGAACAGCCATATGTTTGAGGAGCTTTCCGCCGCGGCGTTGCGGTTGCATCCATATCGCAATCCGGTCATCGGCTGGATGCAGGACCTCAAGCGCCTGACCATTGAGGATGTGCGTGCCTTTTATCGGCGCCATTATGTACCTGGCAACGTCATCGTGGTGGTGGTTGGCGATGTCGATTTCGCGCATGTGCGGCGCGTCGTCAAACGCACGTTTGGGCGCCTCAAGGCGCGATCGGTTCCGCCGCGGTTTAATCCCGTCGAGCCGGAACCGCTGGGACCGAAGCGCATCGAGGTGCATTTGCCGGCGCAGTTGCCGACGGTGATCATGAGTATGCCGGTGCCGGTATGGCGGCCGGGCGAGAACGACCGGGAGGCGGCCGCGCTGGCCGTGGCAACGCAGTTGTTGGCCGGCGGTTATTCGGCGCGTTTGCAACGCGAGTTGGTCGATAGGCAGCGACTCGCGTTTGCCACCGCGGCTGGATATGACCCGTTCGGGATGGGTATCGACTTGTGGTATGCCTACGGTATGTTGGGGCCGAAACAAAAGGTGGCGGATTTCGAACGCGGGTTTTGGCGCTTGATGGCGGATATGGCGCGCAACCCGGTTGCCGCCGATGCGCTGGCCGCGGCCAAGCGGAACATGATCGCTAGCGAGGTGTTCGCACAGGATTCGCTGTATCTGCGCGCCAAGGAGATCGGTCGGATGGAGGTGGTGGGTATTGGCGCGCGCCACCGCGATGATTGGTTGGCCGCGATTCGGCAGGTCACTGCGGATGATGTGCGCCGCGCCGTGGGTCGCTGGTTGCGGCCGGAGCGAGCGACGACTGGCGTGCTGGTGCCGGAGGTGAAGCAATGAAACGCTGGTGGGTTTTCGCATGGCTCATGTGTGCACCGGCCCTTGCCTGGGCGGTGCCACCGATTCAAGAGGCGCGGTTGGACAACGGACTGCGCGTGTTGTTGATGGAAGCGCATCAGGTGCCGATGGTGGCCATGCAGCTCAATGTCGCGGCGGGCAGTCGTTTCGATCCGGCGGGGCGGGCTGGCTGCGCGAGCCTGCTCGCGGCGATGCTGACCGACCACACGGCCAGGCATACGCACGAGCAGTGGAATCGGTTGCTGGACAAGGACGCCATCAAGTTGGGCGCGGATGTCGATGTGGATCGGCTCAGCCTTTCCCTGACCGTGCTGCGGGAAGCGCTCGCGCCCGGCCTGGATGCGCTCGGCGAGGCCTTGTTGCAGCCCGGGTGGCGGAAATCGCGCTTTGCGCAGTTGCGGCAAGATGCCGTGGCGGCGGCGCAAAAGGCGTTGGAGGAACCCGGTGTGGTGGCCAGCCAAGAGGGTCGGGCATTGTTGTTCGGCGCGCATCCCTATGGCCATCGGCCGGCTGGTACGCCGGAGACGCTGAAACGTATTCGGTTGCGCGATCTGCGCACGCTGTATGCGCGGCAGGTCAGGCCCAGGGATGCGGTGCTGGCGGTCAGTGGCGATATCACGATGGATGAGTTGCTCTCCTTACTCAAGCCGCGCCTGGCTTCCTGGCAGGGCGCGCCCACCCGGGGGATATTTGATCTTGCCTCGCCGCAGCCTGCGCAGGGAAAGCGCAAGGACATCGCCATGCCGACCAGTCAGACCCTGGTTCAGTTTATCCGCTTGGGGCCAGCGCGAAATGCGCGCGATTTCTTCCCGATTTTCGTGCTCAATCATATCCTCGGCGGCGGCGGTTTCGCGTCTCGACTGATGGATGAGGTGCGCGAAAAGCGCGGGTTGGTGTATGGCATTTATTCCTATTTCGTGCCGCGTGCGGTGTCCGGTCCGTTCGTGATCATGTTGCAGACGCGCGCCGATCAGGCGGAGGAGGCCAGCCGGATCGTGCGACGTGTGCTGGCGGACATGGCGGCGGGGCATATTTCCGAACGTGCCCTTTCGGCGGCCAAGGCCAATCTGGTGGGTGGATTCGCGCAGCGCATGGATTCCAACCGCGAACGGGTGGGATTGATGTCGATGATCGGCATGTATGACTTGCCGTTGGATTATCTGCAGCAATGGACCGAGCACGTGCGCCAGGTTCGTTTGCGCGACGTGCGCGCCGAGGCGCGTCATTGGCTTGAGCCCAAGGCGTGGAATGAGGTCCGCGTGGGGCCACCGGCCCACCGCTGAGCATGCGCGTCACGGCGGGAACATTGCGTGGTCGCGTGCTGCGGGTGCCGCGGGTGGCGGGCCTGCGTCCAACGCCGGCCAGGGCGCGCGAGGCCATGTTCAATATTCTCGGCGACATGCGGGAACGCAGCATGCTCGATCTATTTGCAGGATCGGGCATTATGGCGCTGGAGGCGATTTCGCGCGGAGCGCTGAGGGTGGTGTCGGTCGAGGCGACCCAGGGTGCGGTTCGACGGATGCGGGCGATTCAACGCGAGTGGGGGGTGCGCGATGATCGCTGGCACGTGCTGCGTGGCCGGGTCGAACAGGTGCTGGGCGGCCAACTGGGCGGGATGCATTTCGATCTCGTGTTCGCCGATCCGCCCTATGCGCAGGGCTTCGCCGCGCGTTTGCCGACGCTGCTCGACCAAGCAATGCTGAGTTGCGAGTGGCTGGTGATCGAGGAAAGCAGCCGCATTCAGCCGGCTTGGCCTGCGGCGTGGCACTGTGATTCGACCCGGCGCTATGGTGATACGAGCTTGCATTTTCTCAAGCGATGTGGGGACAGCCAATGAAGCGAATCGCCGTCTATCCGGGGACATTCGATCCGATTTCCCAAGGGCATGTGGATGTTGTGTTGCGCGGCCTTCGGCTGGTTGACCGGATCGTGATCGGTGTCGCCGAGAATACGGCCAAGGCTCCGATGTTCGATCTTGCGACAAGGCTGGAAATGGTGCGCCGGGTGTTTGCCGACCAGCCACGCGTGGAGGCGGTGGCGTTCACCGGTTTGCTCGTCGAGTTGGCGCAGGACTGCGGCGCATGCGCAATTTTACGCGGCCTGCGCGCGGCGTCGGACTTCGAGTACGAATTCCAGATGGCGACGATGAACCGCCGTTTGAGTCCCGAGTTGGAAACCGTGTTCGTGATGGCGCGCGAGGATTACACATTTGTGTCGTCCCGCTTCATTCGCGAGATCGCCCGCATGGGGGGCGATGTATCCTCGCTGGTGCCTCCCGCCGTGTTGCCGTTTCTACCCAATCAGGGTTAGCGCTTGCTCATGTCGATCAATTGAAACAGCTCCAGGCGCGATGAGGGATTGCGCATGAACGCGCCCGTCAGTTTGGAAGTGGTGGTCCATGAGTTCGGTTTGCGTATGCCGCGGTGACACATGCAAAAGTGCTGGCATTGCACGATGACGGCCACGCCCCTGGGTTTGAGCACCTCCTCCACCGCGTTGGCGATTTGCATGGTCAGCTTCTCCTGCACCTGCAGGCGCTTGGCATATCCTTCCACCACGCGCGCCAGCTTCGAAAGCCCAACGACCCGACCGTCGGGGATATAGGCGACATGCGCTTTGCCGACAAAGGGCACCAAGTGATGTTCACAATGGCTGTGCACGTCGATATCCGACACCAGCACGACCTCATCATAGCCTTCGACTTCCTCGAACGTTTTTTCCAGATGCTCGCGCGGGTCCTCACGATAGCCGGCAAAATGTTCCTGCATGGCGGCTAGCACGCGCGCCGGAGTTTCCTTGAGTCCCTCGCGCTCGGGGTCCTCGCCGATAAACTCAAGCAAACCACGGACATATGCCATGCATTGCTGATGGTAGGGGTCGCTGATGTCGAAATCGTCGAGCATGGTTGGCATCCTTACGTTTTTTGCAGGGCACTTTAGCGCAATTTCATAACAACGGACAGGGGGTCACGGTGCTGACACTCGATTTACTTCGACATGGCGAGTTGGTTGGCGGCGTCCGCTATCGCGGTACGGTGGACGATCCGCTCACCCCGAACGGACGGTTGCAGATGGAGCGGGTCTGGCGCCATATCGCCGACGAGATTGATATAATCGTGGCTTCGCCGCTTGCACGCTGCGCAGAGCCGGCGCGCGCTTGGGCTGAGGCACGGCGGATTCCCTATTTGTTGGAACCACGTCTGCGAGAGCTCGCTTATGGCGACTGGGAAGGTCTGACCGCTGAACAGATCGAGGCGCGCTGGCCGGGTATGCTCCAGCGCTGGCGGGACGATCCAAGCGGAATGTGTCCGCCGGGCGGCGAACGACCGGAGGCGCTGCAGGCACGCATAATGGAGTGGTGGCGCTCGGTGACCGAGCGGTTTGAGGATGGCCGTTTGCTCGTTGTTGCGCATTCCGGTTCATTGCGCATGTTATTGGCCATCATCCTGCAGGCACCGATCGCGACGACACGGCGCCTGCACATGCCCTACGCTTGCTGGTCACGTGTCGGTTATAGCGCCGGGCACGCTCCGTGGCTTGAATTTTTCAATCGCACCCCTTGAACAGACGTTGGGCAACCTCCGCCAGGTGCGCGCCATAACTGCGACCGGCCATCAGCGCCCCTTCCTGGATACCAGCCGGCATGCCCTGCGCATCGCCGGTGCGCGCGCAAACGCCCCAATGCAATCCCGCATCGCGGTAGCCCGGCAGAGATTTGGGAAAGCCGGCGACGAGCATGCCGTGTTCAAGGAAATTGGCGTGCAGCGAGATCAGGGTTTGCTCTCCACCTCCGCCTGCTCCGCCGAAGCCTCCGGCGGTGACGAAGGCTCCGCCAAGCTTGCCGGCCAATGCGCCTTCCATCCATAGGCTTGCGCTGTCGTCGATCAGGCGCTTGAGTTGCCAGCTCATTGCGCCCATATGCACCGGAGTGCCGAAGACGAGGATCTCCGCGTCCAGCAGCTGCTCCGGGGTGCACTGATCGGCACGTTTCAGGTGTACCTCGATATTCGCGTCGCTGGCCGTCATTCCGGCCGCGATGGCTTGGGCCAGTTTTTCCGTGCTGCCGTAATCCGAGTGATACACGATGATCGCGCGCATGCTTCCTCCTTGCCGTCACGCATGTCCGGGTTGCATGGACAGACATGCAGGATCGATGCCTTGTGTACGCAAGGCCTGTAGCCATTGCTGTGTTGCCGGGGTTTCGAACAGGAGTTGAGGGCTGGGGCTGGCGAGCAACCAGTCATTGCGCAGCAGTTCCTCTTCCAGTTGTCCCGCACCCCAGCCGGCATAGCCCAGCATGATCAGGTAATGGTCCGGCCCGTTCCCTTGCGCGATCGCTTCCAACACATCGCGCGAGGCTGTTAGATGAATGTCCGCATGCACCCGCAGGGTCGCCTCATAGCTTCGCGCCGTATCGTGGAGGATGAAGCCACGGATGGGATCGACCGGACCACCTTCGTGAACTTGGCGACGACTCAGGATGTTCCGCTGGTTTTCCGCGACGCTCTGCTGCATGTTCAGCTCGTTGAACATCTCGATCATGGTCATTGGACGCGGTCGATTGATGATCAGGCCCATGCCGCCCTGTTGATCATGGTGGCACAGCAGCACGACGGTGCGCTCGAAGTTTGGATCCTTCAGGGTGGGTGATGCGATCAAGAGTTTTCCGGCCAGCCCGCTCATGCTTGCTCCGTCAATTGCCGTGCCATCTCGATCGCGGCCAGCAGGCTTTCATGGCGCACCCCGTCCGTGCCCACCTTGTCCACCGCGGTACCGTGATCCACGCTGGTGCGCACGAATGGCAGCCCCAGGGTGATATTGACCGCTTCTCCGAAGCTCAGGGTTTTCAACGGGATGAGCCCTTGATCGTGATAACAGCACACAATGGCATCGAAACGAGTGCGTTGCTGGACGGTGAACAGGGTATCGGCGGCGATGGGGCCGGTCACATCGATGCCAAGGGACCGAGCTTCGCGCACGGCCGGGCGCAGGATGTCCCGTTCTTCGTGGCCAAAGTGCCCCTGCTCTCCGGCATGGGGGTTCAGGGCGCATAAAGCCAGGTGCGGATGCGCAATCCGGAAGCGGCGCCTTAGGTCGCAGTCAACGACGCGTAGCGTCGCCAACGTTTGATCGACACTCAGCGCATCGGGCACCGCGCGTAACGCCAGGTGGGTGGTCAACAACGCAACGCGCAATTGATGCGAGGCGAGCATCATCGCAAAGGGTGGATTGCCGGCTAGCTCGGCAAGGAATTCGGTGTGCCCTGGAAACGCGAAGCCCTGCGTGCGCAACACCGCCTTTTCGATGGGGGCGGTAATCAGGGCGCGGGCCTCGCGTCGCAAGCATTTCAGCGCGGCTTGACGAATACAATCGACCACCATCGGCGCCGTGGCCGGGGTGGGTTGGCCGGGAACGACGCGTTGCCTGCCATATGCGGAAACGGGATTCCAGCAGTGCAGATCGGCCTGCGCTCGCGCCGCAGACCAGTCGCAAGACTGCGCAATGCTCGGTTGTATGCCAACGAGTCGGGACCGTTCGCTCAACCAGTAGGCCGGAGCAACGATGCGCACGTCGTCAAACTGTTGCGGCTCCGCTTGCCAGGCGCGCAAGACACAGTCCGGTCCGATGCCGGCGGGCTCGCCCAGGGTCAACAGCAGCGGTTTGGACATCGCTTGCACCCGGCTTCAGATGATTTCGCGGATGATCTTCCAGCCATCCGGTTCGCGTTCGAGAATCAGGGTTTTGGTCTTTTCGTCGCGTAGGGCGTCCGACTCGTAATGTTGCAGAAACCTGATCTCGATGCGCTCCGGTTCTTTGCGAATCAAGCGGAAATCGGACAAGGAGACATGAATATGCCTTCTTGTCGACAGAATGCGTCGCTTGGCGCGCTCCCACGCGGCGCGTGAAGGATAGTGGCGGGAGGGCACGAAGTGTTTGCCATAGCTGGCGAGGTATTCCTCGATATTGCGCTCCGACCAGGCGCGGCGCCAGCGTTCCACCGCGAACATGACCTCATTGGGAATACGTTCGATCGCGACATCGGGCACACCGCGCAAGCTGAGCAAGGCTTCCGGGCATTGAAACTTGCGGATGTTGGCCCGCGCTTTCAGCGTGCGAATCCAGCGAGGGAGCTGTTCCTGCATGACCGCGTTGAGCAGCAGTTGTTCGATGCGCTCCTTGTGCGCCGCGAACGAATTGGGGTCGACGTGGTGGCGTTCGATGACACGAATGATGTGGTAGCCGAATTGCGTTTTGACCGGCCTGCTGGTTTCGCCGGGTTTGAGCGCGAAGGCCGCCCGCTCAAACTCGGGCACCATTTGACCGCGCTTGAACCAGCCAAGGTCTCCCCCCTTGGCCGCGCTTGGACCCTGCGAGACCTCGCGCGCACGGGTGGCGAAGGTGGCGTCATCCGCGTCGCGCAGCTCCTTGGCCAGAGCCTCGGCCTGCGCCCGAATGCGCGCTTCATCTGCCGCAGTCGCGTAGGCGGGCACTTTGAGCAGGATATGTCGCGCATGGACCTCGTCATAGCTCTTGCCCATGCTGCGCGGCTCATGCCAGCGCTCTTGTAACACCTTCATGATGTAATAACCTGACGGGGTGCGGATGGGTTCGGCAATGGCGCCGACCGGCAGTCGTGTCACATGCTCGAATCGGGGATTGATCGCGCCGGAGAAAAACCAGCCGATTTCACCGCCCTTGCTGCTGTCCGGCGCTTCGGAGACCAGGCGGGCGAGCTGGGCGAAGTCTTCGCCCTTTTGCAGTCGGCGATAGATGGCGCGGGCCTTGGCGCGAACCTTGGCGACTTGTTCGGGCGAGGGGTCGGGGGGAAGGGCCAAAAAGATTTGGGCCAGGCGCACTTCGCGAATGGGCTGAGGATGGGCCAGATGCTTGCGGTAATACTCCTGCATGGCTTCCAGGCTGATTTGGACCTTGGCGCGCACCGCTTGGTTGACCAGCTTGCTGATCAGCATCTGATCCTGAAGCTGCTTGCGATAGTCGTCATAATTGACGCCCTGCAGCCGCAGGGCCTCTTGGAGTTGCCCGGGCAATAGATGATTGCGTTCCTCAACCTTGGCAATTGCATCGTCGATCTCTTCCTTGCTGACGCTCAGGCCGAGCTTGCGCGCTTCTTGCAGTTGCAGGGTCTTGGTGATTTTTTCATCCAACACTCGAGCGAACAGCATGTGCGAATCGGGCAAGCGTTCGGCGCCAGCATCGCGCATTTGCTGTAGCGTCTGTCGGGTTTCCTGGGCGACCTCAAAGCAGGAAATGGCTTCACCATTGACCGTAGCCGCCAGAGCATCGATCGGTTCAGCCAGCGCCTGCTGGGACGCGGCCATGAGCATGGCAAACAGCATCACGATGAACTGCATGGTTCCTCCTGAACGATGGACCGAGCACGTGCCTGGGTGGGGAAGAATCGGGCTCAGGAACCGACGCTACCCAGACCCTTGAAGCCTAGCAAGATATGGAAGCCGAAGTCGGATTTGCCGGAGGCGCTCTGACGATTGTAGCGAAACACTTCCGCATCGAGATTCCAGCAGGCATGGCGGTAGCGGATACCGCCCGAGGCGCGCTGGGTGAGCCGCAGCAATTGATCGTATTGCCAGTCACCGTGCACTTGCCAGCGCGGGTTGATGGTGAATGTTGCCCGGGCGGTCCACATGCGGGCCCGTTGCGCATAGCGTGCATCCGTCGTGCGATAGCCAAGATAGAGTTCCTGATTGGCGTTGCGCCAGGCCGCCGCGATATTTGCGGTGGCAAGATAGCGATCATAAGGGTCGTATTGCGCGTCGCCGTCAAGGCTCAAGCCCTGCCAGGGCGACCAGCTGAAGCGGCCCAGCAGGTTGGAGACGGGACGGATGGCTGTTGGCTGCAGCCTGGTATCGATGCGTTGGCGGGAAAGATTATAGCTGGCACCTACACCAAGGCGAAACACCTCCCTGCTTGTCAGCGCAAGTTTGTGCTGAACGGTGTTCTCCAGCATCACCGTGATGCGGTTGGCTTTCTCGATGCGATCGCGACCGGAGAAGCGGTTGCGGGACAACAGGTTGCTCCAGGACAGGCGCCCAAAGGCGGAGTCGAAATTGGGATCGTTGGTTTGCATGGGTGCATCGGACCAGTCATAGCGCAGCACCGGTGTCACCGCATGCCGCCATTGCCCGTCGCCGAACAGACGTTCGAACGTGGCATGCATCTCGAGGTTGGCGTAGGGGTTTTGGTGGATCAGGCGGCGCTGGCTTGCGGGGAGCGGCGCATCGCGACGCCTCAGGCGATACAACGTGCTCCGGTAGCCCGCACGCAATTGTCCATAAACGCCCCCATTCCAGGCCTCCCATGGCCATTCGAGATAGGGGTCGAGGTCGACGCGCCACCCTTCGACTTGCACGCGTCGTTGAAAGCGGGTGGTTTGTTGGTCCAGATGCAGGCTCAGGGCGGAAACAAGCGGGATCTGGAGCCGACTTTCGAGGCGGGGCAGGATCTGAGCGACGGTGGCATTGCTGGTTTTGGTGAGGTCCTGCTGGTGACTTGCGCTCAGCGTCCAGTCGCCCAAGGCGAAGGCCTGCGAGATGCTGGCCTGGCTGGCTAGATACGGCTTTGAGCTGGCGATGCGGCTGAAGTCGGCGAGGTATTCATGGTCGCTGACATGATCCGCATCGACATGGAGGCGGAGGTTGGCGGGCAGTTGACGATCGATGTTGGCGCGGATGCGCGCGCGGGTGCGCGCCACCTGTGTGTCGTGGATGCCCTCAAGCTGAATGCGCGCGTGCCCGAGGCGGGATACGTGGCGCCCTTCCATCTCGCCCATCAACCCGCGTGCGCTCATCCAGCGCGGGGTCAGGGTGAGGTCCCAGTCGGGCGCCGGAGCGATATAGTAAGGCAGGGAGATTTCCGTGCCGCGGCGTTGGCTGTTGCCGATGTCGGGCATGAGCAGGCCGGATTGGCGTTTGTAGGCCTGTCGCCACCATGGCGCATACAAGGGGGTTATGCCCAGCCAGTGAAAACTTGCGTGTTCGGTTTCGACGATGCCCCGTTCATCGTCCAGCCTCAAGTGACGAGCCTGCAGATGCCAAGCTTGATCGTCCAGCGGACACATGCTGAAGCGCACATGTTCCGCTTCGATGACATGGGGCGCGAGGCGGCGTGCCCGGTCGGCGCGGATATAGCCGCCTTCTGGCAGGTGGATGACCACATTCCGCATCACACCCAATCGAGTTTCGCTGTCGAGTTCCATCGCCGAGGCCTCCAGCTCTCCCTCGCGCGAGCGGATGCGCACATGACCGCGCGCCCGCAAGCGATGTCGTGCCGGGTCGTAGCGCACTTCGTCCGCGGTGAGGCGGCGCAACGGCGGCTGTGCGAACGCCCGCTGCAGCGCAAGCAGCCATTCGCTCCGCGAGGCATATTCAGCCGGATATGCATCAGGCGCATATAGAGCCAGCAGTCCTTGGCTGTCACGCCGGTTCCAGGCCGCTTTCCATGCCGCAATGCGTTGCCGAATTTGCTCCGCATAGGGCGAAACCGGTTCGGAAGGCGGGGTATGCGCGCGGGGGCGATCCGTGCGAATCAGCCATTGTCCCTGGCGGTACTCGAAAATCAGCTCGCGTTGCTGGCGTTTGCCTGTCCCGCCAAGGCCGATCTCGGCAAGGGTGAAGCTTGCTGTCACGAGGCGCTTGCCATGGATGTGCAGGGCGCTGATTTCATGGAATGTGCGCTGATCGATGGTCACCCCGCCCCGGGCGATGATCGTGCCGTCGGGAGATCGCGTCAGCTCATCGGCGGTAATATCCATGCCCGCTGCAGCGGCGCGCGCGGGTATGAACCCGAGCAGTGCCAGCGCGATCCCCGCAGCCAATAAACGGTGTCCCGTTCTCCGCATGATTTAGGGTTTGCGCGCGACACCGAGATAGTTGACGGAAAGGTCGTCGGATAGCGCGAAGCGATTGCCGATCATCGCGTAGCTCATGCCGCGCATCTCCATTGGCTTCAGTCCCGCAATGCGCAGCGCGCGGTACATTTCCGATGGACGAATGAATTTGGCATAGGCATGCGTTCCCTTGGGTAGCCAGCCAAGCACGTATTCCGCGCCGATGATGGCCTTGAGATAGGCCGCGGGTGTGCGGTTGAGCGTGGCAAAGAAGAAGCGGCCTCCCTGTTTCAACATCTTGGCGCAGGCGGTAATGGTGCGAACGACATCGGGCACATGCTCCAGCACTTCCAGGCAAGTGACGGCGTCGTAGCGTTCCGGATGCGTTTGTGCCCAGCTTTCGGCATCGGAGATCTCATAACGCACCGAGACGCCATGTTTGGCGGCATGCGCCCGCGCGACACCGACAGCGCGCTCCGAACGGTCGATGCCGGTGACCTCCGCCCCTTGCTGCGCCATGCCTTCGGCCAACAGCCCGCCGCCGCAGCCTACGTCCAGCACGCGCGCGCCTTGCAGCGGGAGTTTCCCGGCAATGTAGTCGAGACGAAGGGGATTGATGCGGTGCAGTGGCTTGAACTTGCCCTCAGGGTCCCACCATTCCTCGGCCATTGCCTCGAACTTGGCAATTTCTTCCCGATCGTAAAAGTGTTCCGACATGAGCACAGGCTGCGATGTTGATGACGGGAAAGCAAGCTGCAGGGGGGCTACAGCCACTGGCTGGGTAAACCGCTGTCCACCATGACGTGATGCGTCGTCAGCCAGGTGAACAACGCCGCCCCGCCGACGGCTATCAGCAGGAAGGGAATGACGAGGATGATCAGAGCCCGAACACCGTCCAGGCCCGCGCCACGTGTCAGGCCGAGCCACATCAGAGCAAGCGTCCAGATCCCGGTGACGGTGTTGACGTGCGGAATCCAGCTGGCCAACAGTGGCATATTGGCATAGCTGCAGATTTGAAAGGCATGGGCGGTGGTCAGCGTTTTTTTGCACAGCAGTCGGGCCATCCAGCGCAGGTATACCGCCCACAGCCAATTGCCGGCACACACGAATAGCCAGACCAGCGGGGTGACAAACAAGGCCGCGCCCAAGGTGTGTACGGCATAGATCAGCATCGGTATGCTGGCGGTGATGAGCAGAAAACCCAGGCTTTCCGCGTAGTGGTTTGCCACGGGATGGGTGGCAAAGAAAGCGCCGGGGCGAAGCGCCAGTTCCCGTACCTTGGTGAGATAGTTCTCCAGCCAATTGCCGCGTGAGGCTTCGCCGCCCATCATCCTCCCCCGCTTCCCGGGTTCAGCCCAGGCGCCGCCCGGCCAGGGTCTCCAGGCGAAGGCGCAAGGCGTTGAGCTTGATGAACCCCCCGGCATCGCGCTGGTCGTATGCGCCCTCGTCATCCTCGAAGGTGCATAGACGTTCGTCGAACAGCGATTGCTCGGAGCGGCGACCGACCACCATCACATTGCCTTTGTACAACTTCAGACGCACCTCCCCGTTGACCATCGCCTGCGACGCATCGATCATGTTTTGCAGCATAATGCGTTCCGGCGCAAACCAATAGCCGTTGTAAATGAGTTCGGCATAGCGCGGCATCAATTCATCCTTTAGGTGCGCCACTTCACGGTCCAAGGTGATGGATTCGATCGCGCGATGGGCCTTGAGCATGATGGTGCCGCCCGGGGTTTCGTAGCAACCACGGGATTTCATGCCGACGAAACGGTTTTCAACAATATCGATGCGTCCGATACCGTGCTTGCCGCCGATGGCGTTGAGTCGGGCAAGCACCTCGTCGGGCTTGAGCGGTTCGCCATTGATGGCCACGATGTCTCCGCCTTGATAGCGCAGCTCGAGATACTCGGGTTTGTCGGGTGCGCGTTCGGGGGACACGGACCAACGCCACATCGATTCCGCAGGCTCGCACCATGGGTCTTCCAGATCATAGCCCTCGTAGGAGATGTGCAGCATGTTGGCGTCCATCGAGTAGGGAGACTTGCTTCCTTCTCGCTTGCGCTCGATGGGAATGCCATGCCGCTCGGCAAAGCGCAGCATATCCTCGCGTGAGACCATGTCCCATTCACGCCAGGGAGCGATCACCTTGATGTCGGGCTTGAGCGCATAGAAGCCCAACTCGAAGCGGACCTGATCGTTGCCCTTGCCCGTGGCGCCATGCGCCACGGCGTCAGCATGTTCCTGTTCGGCGATCTCGATCATGCGCTTGGCGATCAACGGGCGCGCAATCGAGGTGCCGAGCAGGTATTCCCCTTCATAAACGGCGTTGGCGCGAAACATGGGGAATACATAGTCACGCACGAAGGTTTCACGCAAGTCCTCAATATAAATCGAGCTCGCGCCGCAAGCCTCGGCCTTGGCGCGGGCGTCTTCGACTTCTTCGCCCTGGCCGAGATCGGCGGTGAAGGTGACGACCTCACAGCCATAGGTTTCCTGCAGCCATTTCA
>RFFT01000056.1 GCA_003696795.1 Zetaproteobacteria bacterium
GTAGCGCAATTTGTTGATATCGAAATCGTCCTTGCCGATGCCGGTGCCCAGCGCCGTGATCATCGTGCCGATCTCCTGGCTGGAAAGCATCTTGTCGAACCGGGCCTTCTCGACATTCAGGATCTTACCCTTGAGCGGAAGAATAGCCTGAGTGCGCCGATCCCGCCCTTGTTTGGCGGAGCCACCCGCCGAATCGCCCTCCACCAGGAACAACTCGGAAGCGGCTGGGTCCTTTTCCTGACAATCCGCCAACTTGCCCGGCAAGCTGGCCACATCCAACGCGCCCTTGCGCCGGGTGAGCTCGCGCGCCTTGCGCGCGGCCTCGCGCGCCATGGCCGCCTCCGCGGCCTTGCCCACGATCCGTTTGGCCTCCTTAGGATTCTCCTCCAACCACTCGGCTAAACGCTCGCCAACAACCGATTCGACCACCGGGCGAACCTCGCTGGAAACAAGCTTTTCCTTGGTTTGGGAGGAAAATTTCGGATCGGGCACCTTGACCGACAGCACTGCGGTCAACCCTTCGCGACAATCCTCGCCGGTCAGGCTGACCTTGTGTTTTTTCAGCATGCCGGAGGCATTGGCGTAGTGATTGATACAGCGTGTCAGCGCCGCGCGAAAACCGGCCAAATGCGTACCCCCGTCGCGTTGCGGGATGTTGTTGGTGAAACAAAACACGTTTTCCTGATACGCATCGGTCCACTGCATTGCCAGCTCTACCGCAATGCCGTCCTTTTCCGCGGAAATCGCGATGGGTTGCGCATGCAGCGGGGTACGGGCGCGATTTTTGTGTTCGACAAAAGCGCGAATGCCCCCCTCGTACTCGAACACGACCTTTTTATCGCTGCGCTCATCGGTCAGTTCGATATGCACGCCACTGTTCAGGAAGGAAAGCTCCCGCAAACGAGCGGAAAGCACATCGAAAGACATATTGCGATGTGAAAACACATCCAGACTGGGAAGAAAGCGTATTTCGGTTCCCGTGCCTTCGGCTTCGCCGATCACCTTCAGCGGCTCGTCCGGCTCCCCCATGTGGTATTTTTGGTAATGAACCTTGCCATTGCGACGTATAACCAGCTCCAGCCATTCTGACAACGCATTGACCACCGACACGCCGACACCATGCAGGCCTCCGGAAACCTTATACGAATTGTTGTCAAACTTGCCGCCTGCATGCAGCACGGTCATGATCACCTCTGCGGCCGAACGATTTTCCTCGGGATGGATATCCACTGGAATACCACGACCATTGTCGCGTACCGTCACCGAATCATCGGAGTGCAGAATCACCTCGATACAATCGCAATAACCAGCAAGCGCTTCGTCGATGGCGTTATCAACCACCTCGAACACCATATGATGCAGGCCCGTACCATCGTCGGTATCTCCGATATACATACCGGGACGTTTGCGCACGGCGTCCAACCCGCGCAAAACCTTGATACTTTCGGCGCCATACTGCTTCTGCGAAGCGCTCATGCTGCCTCCTCCATATTCGTACTTTCCGCTCGCCCTGCCAGCTTGCGCACCTGAACCACCTCCGCGTTCGACATCAGGGCGCCATCCAGGTGCGGCGCGGTAACCATCACCTGCCCTTGATAGCGCAGCAATGCATCCAACAGACGCCGTTGACGGGTTCGATCCAGCGCCTCCAACGCATCATCAAGCAACAACACCGGCCTCAGCCCGGTATGACGGACCCAGAGTGCACATTCTGCCATTTTCAATGCCACGGCAGCCAGCTTTTGCTGTCCCCTGGAGCCCGAGATACGTATTTCTCGTTGCTGGAATATCAGCGACACACGCTGCGCATGAGGTCCGATTCGCGTGCCCATTCGGGCATCCAATGCGCGCTTGTCTCGCAAGCGTGAAAGCCAGCTTCCTTCCTCAAACGTATCGGGTACAAGTTGCAAGCTCAGGTCTTGTTCGAGCAAGCAACTGCCATGCAACCATCGATCGAGTTCCTCGACCAATTGTGCGCGCATGGAAGCTACCTGTAAACCAAATTCGACAATGGTGCGTTCCCACCCATCCACCGCGTCACCGCGAAGCACCCCCTGTCTGAGCAAGCGACTTCGCTGCATCACGGCACGCAAATATTGTTGATAGCGCTTGCTGAAACCGGGATAGGCAATTGATGCAAGAGCATTCAGCCAGCGACGGCGCTCATTCGGTTGCCCATCGACCAACCGACCCGCCTGCGGCGCAAGCACGACCACGGGAAAAGAGGTGGCCAATTGCTTGCGTTGTCGCACATCCTGCCCTTGCAGACGCACCCGCGTCTCGCCTCGACGCCCCTGTACCGTCAAGGACATCGGGCCATAGCGCATCCATTCGCCGGTGATCGTAAACATGTCCGCGCCATGGCGTACAAGATATGGATCGCGCGCCTGCCGGAACGATCGCCCCCATGACATCAGACAAACGGCTTCCAGCACCGAGGTCTTGCCTTCCCCATTCCCGCCGGTCAACACATTGAGGCCATCATGACAACGCCATTGCAGAGCGGCATGGCAGCGAAGATCGCTCAGCGAAAGATGGCGCAAGCGAACCGATATCGCGGACGGTGCGAACACTAAATCCTCATGGGCATGATGACGTAGCGACTGCGTTCGTCGTGTTCGCCGAAAATCAGTACCGGCGAAAGTTCATCGTTCATTTCCATACAAACCGCATCGGCATGCGCGACGGACAACACATCACGCAAATAGCGGCCGTTGAACCCGATCGTCAAAGGCTTTCCTTCATACTGAATCTCCACATCTTCCTCGACTTCTTCCTGATCGGTGTTGTAGGCGGAGATGTGCAACTTGTCCGGTTGAAACTCAAGACGAAGATCATGCGTCACCGCATCGGCAATGATCATGCTGCGTCCCAGCGCCTGATCGAACACCTGGCGCGGGAGAATGGCCCGATTGGGGTTCCCCTGCGGAATGACTTCCTGATAAATTGGAAAACGCGCGTCAATCAGCTTGCTGACCAACAACTCACGCCCCATGATCAGTCGGATCTGCCGCTCGCCAAAAGCCAGGGTTACCTGCTCATCGTGGCCTTCACACAGCTTGCGAATTTCGTGCACCGCCTTGCGCGGGACAATGCATTGAATCGTGTCCTCAATGTTCAGGCTGGTTTCGGACATGGCCAGACGATGGCCATCGGTGGTCACCAACCGAAGGTGTGCTCCGGCAAGTTCAAACAGGGTTCCGGTTAGATACTTCCGGGTTTCATCCGTCGACATCGCAAAGGCGGTGGCGCCAATCATCTCGGCCAACTCGGCCCCCGAAAGATGAACCTGGATCGCGGAAGGTTCCTCTTGAAGCTCGGGAAAACCATCTGCGGCAAGCGCGGCGAGAAGCGTTTTGAAGCGACCGCTTTGAATGCTGAGTTTATGCTCGGTGCATGACATGTGCACCACCGCGTCCGCATCCAGGCAACGGATGATTTCATAAAGCTTGCGCGCCGAAACCGTGGTTGCCCCTGCGGCCTTGATCTCGGCCGGACAATGACTGCGGATGCCCACTTCCATATCCGTGGCCGTGATTTGCAATCCTTCTTGATCGGCTTTGAGCAACAGATTCGCGAGAATCGGAACGGTGTGTCTTTTTTCCACCACACTCTGACACCGTTGCATGGCCTGTAGTAAATCATTGCGTGCGACACTGATGTTCATGGGGTACCTCTTTTACATTCCAAGATTCATCATCGTAATCAATGCTGTGGATATTGTGACTAATCCTGTAACCATTTGATATTCGGATGGTTTTCCGTCCCGTAAGCTTGTTCGCGGTACGGTGGTCGAGCTGTGGATAAGATGTTGACGCATTTTCACGGAGCGCCATCGACCGAACCGATCGTCTGCTTTCAAGATGTTATCCACATGATCTCCCGACTTGCTCGACAACTTATCATTGGCGCAATGATGCGGAAAGTCGTTCGATTTCCTCGTTGAATTCGGGTGACTGTTTTCGTTTTCCTTCGATCTTGCGCACCGCGTAGAGCACGGTGGTGTGGTCGCGTCCGCCAAAGGCGGACCCAATTTCCGGTAGCGACTGTTGGGTAAGCTCCTTGCTCAGATACATCGCAACTTGACGCGGGAAGGCTATGGTGCGCGTGCGCTTTGCCGAGCGCATTTCCTTGGGATTGATGTTGTAGTAGGTGGCGACGTGGCGTTGAATGTCCTCAATGCTCAAGGAACGGACCTCCTCATGCAGCAGATCGCGCAGCACATGACGGGCAAAGGCGATGTCGATGGTTTGACCGGTGAGCTGGGCATGAGCGGTCAATCGCGTCAGCGCCCCTTCGAGTTCACGTACATTGCTGGTAATCCGCGAAGCCAGCAATTGAGCCACATCCTGGTTCAACTGAATGCCGGCCAGCTCCGCCTTGCTGGCCAGAATGGCCAAGCGGGTTTCAAGGTCGGGCGGCTGAATATCGGCGACCAGCCCCCAATTGAAGCGCGAGCGCAAGCGCTCCATAAGGTTCGTCAGTTCCCTGGGTGAGCGGTCCGAGGTAAGGATGATTTGCTTCTTTACCTCATACAGGGCATTGAAGGTATGAAAGAATTCTTCCTGCGTCCTGTCTTTCCCGGCGATAAACTGGATGTCATCCACGATCAGGACGTCGACTCGGCGGTATTGTTCGCGGAACAGATCGGTCGACCCGTTGCGAATTGCCTTGATCAGTTCATTGGTGAAGCGCTCGCCGGTCCGGTAGGCGATCCGGATGTGATTGGTTGTGATCAGTTCGTTGGCGATGGCATTGATCAGATGGGTTTTGCCCAGACCAACGCCGCCGTAGATATACAGGGGATTGTAGATTTCGCCGGGTTTTTCCGCCACCGCTCGGCTGGCCGCATAGCAGAATTCATTGCCGGAGCCGACCACGAAATTCGCGAAGGTGAATCTTGGGTCGATGTAGCCATCCACATTGGCCTGCTGCTTGCTTTCCGTTGTCGCCGCCGCCGGCTGCTCAAGGTGCTCGTCCACCTCGAAACGCACCTGGACATCGTCGCCAACAATCCTTCTGAACGCGTCCAGAATTTGTGTCCCATACTGGCTGCGCAGACCGTCGAGAAAGAAGCGATTGGCCGCTTTGATCAGGAAGGTTCCGTCTTGTTGCGCGACATGAACGGGTTGAAACCAGGCATCGAACCTGGATGGCGGAATCTCGTCCTTGAGTCGCGCGCGAACCTTGTCCCATACCGTACTTTGCTCAACAGTATTCATGGCAGAATCATTGCATGATGCACCGCGCGTATCCATATGCAATTTGCTCGATCGCTTGACATCAAGGGGTGTCCATCTAATATCCGCGACCCTTTCGGAATAGGAGTGTGGTGATGAGTTTTACTTACAACCCAAGCAGAATTCGTCGCGCCCGTCGTCACGGCTTTCGTGCGCGCATGGCAACGCGATCCGGCCGCGCGATCATTAATCGTCGGCGCGCCAAGGGTCGCAAGCGCTTGTCCGTCTGAGTCATCGTTTTCCCAAGACCCTCCGCCTGCTGCGGCGGGTGGACTTTACCGCCATGCGTTCGGGTAAGCGCATGCGGAGCCGGTGTTTTACGCTTGTATGCCGACGCAATGATTTCGGCCACCCGCGTTTGGGTATGGCCATCTCGCGGAAGTACGGCAACGCGGTTCAGCGAAACCGCCTGAAACGAATCATTCGGGAGAAGTTTCGTCATGCACAGCATGAGCTTCCATCCTGCGACATCCTCTTTATTCCCGTGGTTACGGCGAAACGGGAACAGCATATAAATAGAGACATTGATGCTGCGCTGGCTATGATTCGCCAACGTTTCGGTCACTGATATGCGGCGCCTGTTGGTTGCGGCTATCCGTGCCTATCAATTGCTGCTTTCGCCGGTTTTGTCGCCGCGTTGTCGCTTTGAACCGACGTGTTCGACCTATGCCATTGAGGCCATACGAAAGTACGGTGCGCTTCGCGGGGGCTGGCTGAGTATGAAACGGATATTGCGCTGCCACCCTTTTGCGCGTGGTGGCTACGATCCGTTGCCGTGAGTTAGGAGAAGATATGGAACAGAAGAATATGGTGTTGGCTTTTGTCTTGTCGATGCTCGTTCTACTTGGTTGGAGCATCCTGTTTCCCCAAGCGCCAACCCCCAACGGGGCACCAGGAGGGCAGAAAGAAGCCATTCAGCAGAAGTCCGACGACGTTGAACAAGGTGCAAAACCCGTTGCGCAGGCTGCGCCGGCTGTTCCAGCGCATGTCGCCAAGGCCGTGAGCCCCACGCTTTCTCCAACGGATATATCTCGCCGCTTTTCCATCAAGAACGACCTTCTCGTGCTGACCATTGATGGGCGCGGCTGGCTGGTCGGCGCACGGCTGTTAAAGTACAGGGAATCGATCGAGGATGATGCGCCGTTGGTGTCGGTGTTGAAAATTTCGGATGACGGGCATTCTGTGTTCATGAATACCGGGGTGCTTGGTGCAAGCTTGATCAAACCCTTTGCGCTGGTTGAAAAGAGCGAGTATCGCTTGCATTTGCGCGCGGAGCTTGAAGGGGGGCGGATCTGGGATCGCTATCTCGAACTCAAGCCCGGCTCGTATGTGGCGGAAGTGCGTGATGAGATCCAGCACGGCGCGGGATTGAAGATCTATCGTCAGGTCGTGGAAAAACGTCCTGATCGAAAAAAGGACACATTCTATGAGCATATGGGCCCGACCGGCTTTGTTCAGGGTAAATTGCACGAACCCGATTATGATACCCTTGATGAGAAGGGTGTGATTCGCGGTTCGACCCAAGGCGGTTGGATGGCCATCATGGATCGTTATTTCATTGCCTCGATTATTGCCAATGAGAACCAGGATTACCCCTACTATTTCAAGGGTGACGGGCGATCCTATCAGGCGGGACTCATCGATGATGGACGTATTCAGGGAGCGGACGCCAGCTATCATGCACGCATCTATATTGGTCCGAAATCCATCCCGATTCTCAAACCATTGGGCGTTGAGCTGGAGCGCAGCGTGGATTTTGGGTGGTTTGCGTTTATCGCCAAGCCCATGCACAGTTTCCTGCTTTGGTTGTACCAATATTTGCACAATTTCGGCTGGTGCATCATCGTCCTTGTGGTGTTGATCAAATTGCTTTTCTTCTGGCCGACGCAGAAGTCGTATGAGTCGATGGCGGCCATGCGCAAGCTTCAGCCTGAACTGCAGCGCTTGAAAGAGTTGTACGGCGATGACCGTCAACAGATGAGCCAGGAGATGATGAAGCTATATAAGAAGCACAAGGTGAACCCTCTTGGCGGATGTTTGCCCATTGTGGTTCAGATACCGGTTTTTTTCGCTCTCTACAAGGTGCTTTTGATTTCGATTGAGATGCGGCAAGCGCCGTTTATCGGTTGGATTCGTGATATGTCCGTTGGAGATCCGTATTTTGTGTTGCCGATTTTGATGGGGATTTCGATGCTTATTCAGCAACGTTTGAATCCGAAACCGACCGATCCCATGCAGGCGAAGGTGATGCAGTTTTTACCGATTCTTTTCACTGCCATGTTCCTGTTTTTCCCGGCGGGTTTGGTGTTGTATTGGTTGGTGAACAATATCCTTTCCATCTTGCAGCAGTGGTATGTCCTCAAGGTTAAGAAGGTGATTTGATCCGGACATCTTGCGATGCATGGTAAGGATACGATTGCCGCACTGGCGACCGCACCGGGTCGCGCGGGAATCGGCATCATTCGGGTTTCTGGGCCCAAGGCCTGTCAACTGGTTGAGAGGTTAGTAGCGGCACCTGTAGCCTGGAAACCGCGCGTGGCCATGATGGCAAGTTGGCGCGATGAGGATGGGCAGGTCCTAGACCAGGGTCTGATGCTTTTTTTTCCGGCGCCACATTCATATACCGGCGAGGATGTGGTCGAGCTGCATGCACATGGTAGCCCGGTTTTGTTGCGCGCCTTGCTATCTCGCCTTTACGCCTTGGGGTGTCGGCCTGCCGAGCCCGGTGAGTTTACCCGTCGTGCGCTGTTGCATGGCAAGATGGATCTCTCTCAAGCTGAGGCGGTCATCGCATGTATTGATGCGGCAACCGTGCGGGCCGGAAAGCAGGCACAGCGGCATTTGCAAGGTGTGTTCGGCGACAAGGTTGCTCAATTCATGGAGGAAATCACCGAGCTCCTCGCTTATATCGAGGCTTGCCTGGATTTCAGCGAGGAAGAAATCCCGGCTCTTGATCTCGTTTCCTTGCGACAGCGCGTCCAATCCAAGTTGATAGATCCCATTCAGCGTTTACTCGGTACATCTTCGTTTGGAATGCGCCTGTTTGAAGGCGCCAGGGTGGCGATCATCGGCGCGCCGAATGTGGGAAAGTCGAGTTTGTTGAATGCGCTCACAGGACAGGAGCGAGCGATTGTCAGTGATGTTCCCGGAACTACGCGTGATGTTCTGGATGCGGATTTCGAGATTCATGGAATTCCCGTTCGTTTAGTGGATACCGCAGGCCTGCGCAGGGCGAGCGATCAGGTCGAGCGGGAAGGGATTCGTCGCGCGCGTCGCGAAGCCGAACAGGCTGATTTGGTTATCTTCGTTGCGGACGCTGGTAGGGAAGAAACATGGCGGGATGGCGATTCCGCCAGCGTGAAGGTGATGAATAAGGTCGATCTTTGTCCTGATCTCGCATGCCCTTCTGGCTTTATTCCGATCAGTGTGCGGACCGGTGCGGGAATGAGTCGGCTTCGCTCCTGTTTGGCCTCGATGCTGGAGGAACGCGACTTCAGTCATGAAGATATATTTGTGACCTGTCAGCGCCATGCGCATTTACTGAACGAGGCATTGCTATATTTGCGTGAAGGGGCGGCGTTGCTTGGCGGGGAGGATACCCTTGATCTGGTGGCCAGTCGCTGGCGCTCCGCCTATGGTTCCCTGGGCGAGATTATTGGTGTGGGTGATGTCGAACGGATTCTCGATCGCGTGTTCTCTCGTTTCTGTATCGGAAAATAGGTGCCGATTCTCTTGAAAAAGTATTGCATTCACCCATAATGGTGGGCCATCATGTTATGAAGAGGAGGAGGGCATGTCCGTAAAGCATCCGGTTATTTCCATCACGGGCTCATCAGGCGCGGGGACCAGTACCGCCAAGGTTGCGCTTGAGCATATTTTTCGGCGCGAGAAGATCACACCGGCCATTGTTGAGGGCGATTGCTTCCATAAGTACGATCGTTATGAGTTTCGTGAGCAGGCGAAGCGATATGCCGAGCAGGGAAAACGCTTGAGCCACTTTTCGGACAAGGCCAACCTGTTTGATAAAATTGCCGAGTTATTCAAGAGTTATGGCGAAACCGGCAAGGGATTGGCGCGCACCTATGTGCATGATGAAGAAGAGGCCAAGATTTACGGTGTTGAACCGGGTCGATTTACCGATTGGCGAGAGGTAGGCGAGGGCTCCGATCTTCTTTTCTACGAGGGTCTGCATGGCGGAATTGAGGAAGTCTTGCCCTATGTTGACCTTCTTGTTGGTATTGTCCCGGTGGTGAATCTGGAGTGGATTCAGAAAATCCACCGTGACACCTCGATGCGTGGCTACTCCTCAGAGGCTGTGGTGGATAATATTCTTTCTCGTATGCACGACTATGTGCATTTCATCACACCTCAGTTTTCGAATACGGATATCAATTTCCAGCGTGTGCCGTTGGTTGATACCTCAAATCCGTTTATTGCTAGGGATGT
This sequence comes from Zetaproteobacteria bacterium, assembly GCA_003696795.1. Taxonomy (GTDB): domain Bacteria; phylum Pseudomonadota; class Zetaproteobacteria; order Mariprofundales; family Mariprofundaceae; genus J005. The sequence goes on from RFFT01000056.1 coordinate 9,687, forward strand.
ACCGACACCTGATGAGAGTTTGGTGGTGATTCGAGTGCGCCAGCCTCAGAAGTTTGGTATTGATTTCCCATGGTTGTTGTCGATGTTGCATGGTTCGTTTATGTCGCGTCGCAACACGATTGTCGTGCCGGCGGGTAAAATGTTGTTGGCCATGGAATTGATACTTGCGCCGATTATTCATGATTTGATGGAGAAGTCGAAGAAGGCGCGCGGCTGATAAGCGGGTTGCCAAGGGAAGGGGAGGCAGATGCCTCCCCTTTTTTATGGATTTCTTCGATGTCAGTGCCTACGCTTGCGCGCATGAATGCAAGTGGGTTTCACGTGAAACATCCTGAAGTTGTGGATGTGATTGTAGTTGGGGCCGGACATGCCGGGGTTGAGGCTGCATGGTTTGCGGCCAAGCGTGGGGCGAGGGTTCGGTTGATCACTCAAAATCTGGATACTATCGCAAAGATGTCGTGCAACCCGGCTGTCGGTGGGATTGGAAAAGGACATCTTGTGCGGGAAATTGATGCGCTTGATGGGCTGATGCCGCGCGTTGCCGATCGATCGGCGTTGCAATATCGGCTACTCAACCGAAGTAAAGGACCTGCGGTACGTGCTACACGCGCTCAGTGCGACCGTCGTATCTACCACATGCGGATGCGTTCCATGCTGGAAAGGTTGGAGCGTGTACAGTTGCACCAGGGAACAGTTCGGCGATTGCTGTTTTCCGGGGATCGCGTCGTGGGTGTGGTCGATGAATTGGGTATGGCCCACCACGCGCGCGCGGTGATATTGACGACGGGTACGTTTCTTTCGGGCCTGATTCATATTGGAGAGCGGAAAATACCCGCCGGACGCGCGGGGGATGCACCCGTGGATGGGTTGACGGATGAGTTGTATCGGCGGGAGTTTCGTCTTGGCCGGATGAAGACGGGCACGCCGCCAAGATTGGACCGGCGAAGTATTCATTGGGAGCGTCTGCCTAGCCAGCCAGGCGAAGTCGATGTGTTGCCGTTCAGTCATTGGCATGCGCGCGTCCCTGAGGATCAATTGTCTTGCGCCATTACCCGGACCAACCCGAAAACCCATGAAATCATCAGGAAGCACTTGCATCGCTCACCGATGTATTCAGGACAAATTCAAAGTGTGGGTCCACGCTATTGTCCAAGTATTGAGGATAAGGTGCAGCGGTTTGGTGATCGCGATGGGCATCAGATTTTCCTGGAACCCGAAGGCAGAGATCATCACGAAGTGTATCCCAACGGAATTTCAACCTCGTTGCCAATCGATGTGCAATGGGAAATGGTGCGTTCGATTGAAGGGCTGAAGGATGCGGTGATAATCCGCCCTGGCTACGCAATCGAGTATGATTATGTTGATCCCACTGAGCTAACTGCGACGCTGGAAACCAAGCGCGTTCGGGGGTTGTTTCATGCCGGTCAGATCAATGGAACGACGGGCTATGAAGAAGCGGCGGCTCAGGGGATGTTGGCGGGCATCAACGCTGCGGCCAGGGCACTGGATTTGGAGTCATGGATTCCGGATCGATCCGAGGCTTATCTGGGGGTGATGGTCGATGACCTGGTGACCAAAGGGGTGATGGAACCGTATCGAATGTTTACATCTCGCGCTGAGTTTCGTTTGCATCTGCGTGAAGATAACGCGGATATCCGCCTGGGGCCTACAGCGATTGCATTGGGGCTATATGATGAGCAGCGCATGCGACGCTTTGAAGCTCGGCGCTCGCGGATCGAGGATATAATGAATAAGGTGGATAAGACCGAAATCGGTACGGGTTTGACGTGGCGGGAGCGGTTGCGGGCGCTTGGTCTTCCAACACCAAATCATGCCATCTCGTTTGCCTCTTATTGTCATCGGGGTGATGTCCGCGCGTTGGATGCGCTGCGGTTGATCGATGGGACGGAAAATCTCGATGCATTCGATTTGCAGACGGTGATGGCGCAGGTGCACTATGCGGGTTATCTGGATAAGCAGCAGGAGGAAATCGCGCGCTTTCGTCAGTTGGAACAGTGTCGCATTCCAGTCGATTTTGATTATGAGAATGTCCAAGGATTGAGCGCGGAATGTCGCCTCCGCCTGCGTGAAGGACGGCCAGCAACACTCGGTCAAGCGGCACGTCTATCGGGGGTGACTCCGGCGGCGATTACCGCATTGCTTATTCATTTGCGGGATCGCTGATGACTCAGCGCGCGATGCATGTTTTTTGTCGCGAGATCCTTCGCTTTCGTAAGGCGCTCAATCTCACTGCGGTTGATGATGAGCAGGTATTGTTCGAGCGTTTCATTACCCCTTCGCTCGCGCTTGGCCAATGGATCCCTAAGGGTCCATTGATTTTGCTGGATTTGGGTAGTGGTATGGGGATTCCCGGCATCCCGCTTCTTTTGGTGCGATCAGACGTGCAAGGGGTATTGGTGGAGCGGCGACGGAAGCGAGCCGAGTTTTTACGACACCTTGTGCGAACCTTGGACTTGAACGCAATGGTTCTGGATCGTGATATTCGTGAGTTGCCTCCGCAGCATGCCGATGTTTGTGTTGCACGTGCCGTGGCAAGTCAAGATCAGTTGTTGACCATGTTTGAGCCGCACTTGACAATGAATGGACGCGTCATCTTACCTGTGCCGCGCGACTCGAAACCCGTAAAGCGTGATGGATGGCATGTGCTGGGTGAGGATAGGGTTGGTGCTGGGGAAGAGCAGTTGGTTCGATGTTATATTTACCGGCCGGGAGGTTTCACGTGAAACATCAAGGTTTGGGACCTGTGCTGGCAATTGCCAATCAAAAAGGGGGGGTTGGAAAAACCACAACCAGCGTCAATCTTGCGGCATCGTTGGCGGCTTTGGAAAAAAAGGTTCTATTGCTTGATCTCGATCCCCAAGGTAATGCCAGTTCAGGTCTAGGTATTGATAAGCAGGAAGCAAACATCAGTCTATATGATGTGCTGGTGGGGGACTGCTCCCTGGTGGAAGCCATGCGACATACCAACTTTGAAGGCTTGAGTATCGTGCCGGCATCGATGGACCTGGCCGGCGCAGAGGTTGAGTTGGTTGGCATGGCACAGCGGGAATATCGGCTTAGCCATGCATTTAGCGCATATCAAGGAAATGAGCGCTTCGATTATGTGATTATCGACTGTCCGCCAGCACTCAATCTGTTGACCGTCAATGCGCTCACCGCTGCGGACAGGGTGATGATAACGCTACAAACGGAGTTCTATGCGCTTGAGGGCTTGACCCAGCTGCTGGAAACCATACGTCGCATTCGACAGGCATTGAACCCTAACCTGGATATGGATGGTATCTTGCTGACCATGGTGGATCGGCGCAATAAACTCGCGGTTCAGGTGGAACAGGAGGTACGCGATTATTTCGGGGCACAGGTCTATGAAACCATCATTCCCCGCAATGTCCGCTTATCGGAAGCGCCAAGCTTTGGTATACCCGCGCTGCAGCACGATATCCGATCCAAGGGAGCACAGGCATATCTTGCGTTGGCGCGGGAAATGTTGCTTCGCCATTCCGCACCGCAGGCAATGGAGGTTTGATCATGGCAGCAAGGAATAAACGCGGGTTGGGTCGAGGGCTTAGCGCGCTGTTTTCGGACGAGCCCAACAAGGAACTGATGCAGCAGGCGAATCCGATTGCCATATCCAGCATCAAACCGAACCGTTACCAGCCAAGAAAGCGGTTCTCCACAGAGCAGTTGAAGACATTGACCGAATCCATTCGGCGCGACGGCGTATTGACCCCCATTCTTGTACGCCCCATGGGTAATGGCTACGAATTGATTGCCGGCGAGCGCCGCTGGCGCGCTGCACAGGCGGCGGGACTGGTCGAGATACCGGCTGTGGTTCGGGAGGTGGATGACCTTCAAGCGCTGGAATTTGCGATCGTAGAGAATGAACAACGCGATGATCTTACCGCGATCGAGTCTGCGCGTGCTTACCAACGCATGATTGAGGAATTTGGCTGTACCCAGCAGCAGGTCGCCGAGCGTATAGGTGTCTCTAGGGTGCAGGTGAGCAATACGATTCGGTTGCTGCAACTGCCCGAGAGCATCCAGGCGATGGTCGAAAAGCGAGAGTTGTCGATGGGCCAGGCTCGGCCCTTGGTGGGCTTGGAACGAGCGGTTGCCGAGGAGTTGGCCCGTGCATGCGTCGAGCAGGGCTGGAGCGCGCGGCAGATGGAGAAGGCCGCAAAGCGCGCGCAGACAAGCAAGCGAGCAAAACGTGAGCCAGATGCGGATGTGCTCGCCTTGCAGGAAGAGTTGCAGCGGAAGCTTGGTTTGCCGGTTCTGTTGACCTACCGAAAGGATGGATCGGGCACGCTCAAAATTTCCTATAGCCGCCCCGACGAGTTGGACGGGGTGTTGCGGAAGCTGAGAAGCTGATGCGGGTCCACGGACGATCTTGGCAGGCTGTCGGTTGGGATGTGACCAACCGAGCGGTATATTGGATAGATCAGCGCCTGCTACCCCATACATTTGAGGTGTTGCGTACCCGAAACCCGGAAAGGATTGCGCGGGCCATCGAAACCATGGCCATCCGCGGTGCGCCTTCGATCGGCGCGGCTGCCGCGTTTGGACTTGCACTGGCGTGGAAAGCGGATCCGCCAAGGTTTTTCGAGCATTGGCTGCCGCGCTTTCGCAAGACAAGGCCCACGGCGGTGAATTTGTTTCATGCATGCGACTGGATGGAGTCATTGGCAAAGGAAAGCGAGGATTTCGATTCGTTGATTGATGCTGCGCAACAGTATGCGGAGCGAGAAGTGGCGGCGAACCGAAAAATTGGAGCGCGGATGGCGGAATTACTTGCACGCGGAGAACGGAGAATTCTGACGCATTGCAACGCCGGTTGGTTGGCTGCGGTGGATTGGGGTACAGCCACGGCGGGTATATACGAGTTGCAGCGCGCGGGCGAGGCACCGTTTGTATGGGTGGACGAAACGCGACCGCGTTTGCAGGGAGCGCGGCTTACCGCATGGGAATTGCAGCAAGAAGGGGTAGCCTGCGCGCTACAGGCCGACGCGGCGGCGGCATGGATGATGGCATCCGGTAAGGTCGATGCGGTCGTGGTTGGGGCGGATCGCATCGCGCGCAATGGCGATGTCGCGAACAAGATCGGCACCTACGCCTTGAGCCTAGCGGCGCGCGCTCATGGGGTGCCTTTTTATGTGGCCGCACCATCCTCGACGTTCGATGCGCGGGCGGAATCCGGTGCGGATATTCCGATCGAACATCGGAATGCGGATGAGTTATCGCGGATTGATGGGGTGGATGACAGCGGCGATATTCAGCACATTCGCATTGCCGCCGATGTGCCGGCAAACAATCCCGCATTCGATGTGACACCGTTCGACCATGTCACCGCGATCATCAGCGAGCAGGGCGAATACATTCCGCCTTCGCAGGAGGAGCACTAAGCCTTGCGCATGAGCTGCAAGATCAGGAGCGCGACAACGGCCACCGAAATGCACGCATCGGCGATATTGAACGCAGGCCAATAGTACTGCTTGCCGTTGATCGCAATATGCCATTGAATGAAATCAACCACATAACCCAACTGCAGGCGATCCCAGATATTACCCACGGCACCGGCAAGAATGCAGGTGAGTAACCATGAAACCGCTCCCTTTCGCCCTTGCTCGCGACACCACCACAGCGCAACCATCGACGCGATGCCGATGGTGAGGCCGAGCAGCATCCCTGTGCGCCACTGATGGTTCCAGTCGGCGAGGATCGAAAAGGCAACGCCGAAATTATGGGCCTTGACGAGGTCGAAAAAACCTGGAATCACCGTCAATTGCCAAAACGGGGGTTGCTGCTCGATCCACCATTTGCTGACTTGATCCGCGACAAGCAACAACGAGAACAGCAGCAGTTGCCCTCTGATGCGGCGCATCCTGGTCATTTCACGACCCGGTCACGACTGCAAAGCAGCGCGCGCAAAGTGCGGGGTGCTCGGGGTGATCCGCTTGGGCTGGAGTGCCCACATTCCAGCAGCGCGGACACTTCACCCCATCTGCAGGGATAATCTCAAGCCGTGTTCCAGAGGTCACCCGGGCTGCAATCAGCAGTTGCTCATACGGTTCGTCGATGGCGGCGGGGAAGTCGGGATCCAAATCGGGTACCGAAATCCATGCCGCTAGGGAAGAGCCGATGATTTTCTCTTTCTTTGCTTGATCAAGGGCGATATTGACCCGCTCCCGCATGGCAAAGAAACGTTGCCATGCATCCAGATCGACAACCACCTGCTGATCGAGGTTCAGGAAGGTCTGTAGATGCACGCTATCGCCTTCAGCTCCGGGCAGATGTTCCCAGATTTCGTCGGCGGTCATCGGTAAAATAGGTGCCAGCAGCCGCACCATCGCATGCGCGATATCATACAGCGTGCTTTGGCTGGAACGGCGGCGGGGTGCATTCGGGGCGTCACAGTACAGCCGGTCCTTGATCACATCGAGGTAAAATCCACCCATGTCCACCGCAAAGAAATGGTGAATTTCTTGTTGCACCAAATGGAACTGATAGTCCCGATAGGCTTGCTGCACATGCTCGGCCACCTCGCGCAACCGGTACATGGCCCATTGGTCGAGCGGACGACGCGATGACAGAGGGACATATTGAGTCGAATCGAAATCGGCAAGGTTGCCGAGCAAAAAGCGCATGGAGTTGCGGATGCGACGATAAGACTCGGCCAGTTGTTTCAGGATCTCATCGGAGATACGGATGTCGCCGGCGTAATCGGAGGCTGCGATCCACAGGCGAAGGATATCCGCCCCCCATTGTTGAATGACGTTTTGAGGCGCAATCACATTGCCACGCGATTTAGACATTTTGTTGCCGTGTTTATCGACCACGAATCCGTGGGTGAGTACGCCTTTGAATGGGGCTCGTCCCCGTGTTCCGATGCTTTCCAGCAATGAGGATTGAAACCAGCCGCGATGCTGGTCGCTGCCTTCGAGGTAAAGATCGGCGGGACTGCCGAGTTCAGCCCGTTTTTCGAGTACGCAGGCATGGGTGGATCCGGAATCGAACCAGACATCGAGAATGTCGGTTTCCTTGACGAATCGCGTTCCACCACAATCCGGACAGCGACTGCCTTCGGGAAGGAAGGTCGTCAAGGGCTCGATGAACCAGACATCGGCGCCATGCTGTTCCACCGCGCTGGCGACACGTTCGATGAGTGCGGGCGTGGTCACCGCATGCGAGCCACAATCGCGACAGCTGATGATAGTGATCGGAACCCCCCAGTTGCGCTGCCGGGAAACGCACCAGTCAGGCCGGTTTTCGATCATCGAACGAATGCGCCGCTCACCCCAACTGGGTGTCCATTGCACTGTGCCTATGGCCTTCAGGGCTTGTGCACGAAGCCCATTGCGTTCCATGGAAATGAACCATTGCGGTGTTGCGCGGAAGATCAGCGGTTTGTGGCAACGCCAGCAATGGGGGTAAGCGTGGCGGATTTCGCCACTGCTCAACAAGGCGCCGCAGCTCTGCAGGTGTTCGATCACCAGTTCGTTGGCGTGATGAACATGATGCCCCTCGACGATGGGAGTTCCGGGTTCAAACACACCGCGATCATCGACGGGGTTGAACGCGCGCAAGCCGTACTTGAGCCCGACCTCATAGTCCTCTTGTCCATGACCGGGCGCGGTATGCACGCAGCCCGTACCGGCATCCAAGGTGACGTGCGTACCGAGCAGAATGGGTGCCTCCTGGTCAAGGTATGGGTGCCGGAAACGGCGATGTTCAAGCACATGGCCAGGCATATGCGCGATCGCTTCCCCTTTTGCGCCGATTGCCGCCAGCGTCGCATCACTTCGTTCGCTGGCAAGAAGCAGGATCTCACCTTCGCGCAGGTTGGGATTGCCACCTGAATCGGTAATGCGCACGGCTGCGTACTCGATATCCGGCCCAAGCGCGATGGCAAGATTGGCGGGAATGGTCCACGGGGTCGTGGTCCAGATCACGATGGATATCGATTTATCCAGGGCCGGGTCAATATCCGCAAGCGATTGCGCGGCGGGAAATTTCACATAGATCGAGCGCGAGGTGTGCTCCTCGTATTCCACCTCGGCTTCCGCCAGCGCGGTGGCGCAGGAGACACACCAGTGTACGGGTTTGGCGCCTTTGTAGAGTCCGCCGTTGACCAGGAAACGCCCGATTTCACGCACAGTGTCGGCCTCGAACGTATAATCCATGGTGATGTAGGGGTTGTCCCAGTCGCCGATGACGCCGAGCCGCTTGAATTCCGCGCGCTGGATTTCGATCTGACCTTGGGCATATTCGCGGCATGCCCTGCGAAATTCGGCATCGCTGATGTTTTCCTTGCGTCGCTTTTTCTTTTTGAACGCCTCCTCAACTTTCAGCTCAATGGGAAGGCCGTGGCAGTCCCAGCCGGGAACATAGGGGGCGTCATAGCCCATCATCGACCGTGAACGGACGATAAAGTCCTTGAGGACTTTGTTGACCGCGTGGCCGATATGAATATGACCGTTGGCGTAGGGTGGGCCATCGTGAAGGATGAACTTGGGGGCGCCCTTGCGCATGGCGCGCAGTCGCTCATACAACTTCAGATCATCCCATTTGGCAAGCCGTTTCGGCTCGTTGCGCGGCAGGTTCCCGCGCATGGGGAAGTCGGTTTTGGGTAGAAAAACCGTGTTTCGGTAATCGAAATGTTCCTTCTCGGTCACGTCAGGCTCCCATTGTCATCGGATGGCGCTGAAGGATAAGAGAAAGATCAGGTATTGTCCCGTTGCGCAAGGATGGCACGTGCGGCGGCGCAATCCTTTTCGATTTGCCTGGCTAATGCTTCGGGGTTGGGAAAAGCGCGGTCTTCACGCACGCGCTCGACAAAGGTGACTTTGAGGCGTTGCTTGTACAGGTTTGGATTATCGTCGAAAACATGGGTTTCCAAGATCAAGGTGCGTCCCTGGAACGTCGGACGATAACCGAAATAAGCCGCCCCATGCCAGCGCTGCCGGCGCGTCTCGGCGATGACAGCATAGACGCCCGCCGGTGGATGAGCGAGGTCGCGCACGTTCAGGTTGGCGGTGGGAAAGCCCAGTTTGCGACCACGGGCGTCTCCCCTTCCGACATGACCGGAGATGCTGTAGGGGCGACCCAGGAGGCGTTCGACAAGCTTGAAGTCCGCCGCCTCGATGGCGGATCTGATGCGGCTGGAGGAAACCACCGCGCCTTCCAATTCGAAGGCCTCGGCAATACTGACCGTGAAACCCAACTGCCCGCCGATTCGCCGCAACAGAGAAGCATCGCCGCTTCGACCATGGCCGAAGGCGAAATCATAGCCGGCATGGATGTGACGGAAGGCGAGGGTTTCATGCAGTCGGCGCACGAAGGATTCCGCGCTCCATGCGGCCAGATTATGATCGAAATGCAACAGCAACACTGCATCCAGGCCGCATTGATTCAGGCGTTCAAGGCGTTCGTGCAGGTGGCAGAGACGCCGGGGTGCTTCGTGTGGAAACAGAATGGCGCGGGGGTGGGGCTCAAAGGTGACCGCAAGGGCCGGACCGTTGACAGCCAGCGCATGGCCGCGGGTTTCGGCGATGATTTGTTCGTGGCCGAGATGAACGCCATCGAAATTGCCCACGGTGATTGCGCCGTGCCGAAAGGGGGCCGGCACCGCATGCCAGGAACGAAAAATCTTCATGGCGAAAGCCTACTCCGCCTCGCCATGGCGGACCATAAGGACGTGCGGCGCGGTTTAGATGGGGGTGAGCGGTGCGTATTTCAACATCAGTCGTTTGGTGCCTGAGGTGCGAAATTGAACCGTTACGCGCGTGGCGGCACCGGCGCCTTCTATCCCCAGGATGACGCCCTCTCCAAAAGTCGGGTGATGGACGGCAGTTCCGACATCCAATGTTTCGCTCCGGGTGGGGGGTGATGCGCGCATTTCGACCGGGCGCGCAAGCAGCGATTCCGGCAGGTTGGCGATGAATCGACTGGGTTTTGGAAAGGCATATTCACCGAATATGGTGCGTTGACGAGCTGTGGTCAGGAAGAGGGCATTGCGTGCGCGCGTGATGCCGACATAAAGCAGACGGCGCTCCTCGGCGATCCCGCTTTCGCCCTCATCCATGGCCCGCTGATGCGGCAGAAGGCCTTCCTCGACGCCGCACAGAACGACGGTATCAAATTCCAGTCCCTTGGCGCGGTGCAGAGTCATCAATTGCACCGCATTGCCGTCATCTTGCTCCTCTCCATGCTGCAAAAGGGCCGCTTGGTCCATGAACTCCATTGGCGTCAGTCCATGAGCCATGGCCTGCTCGATGTATGCGCGTAATGTGTTCAGGTTTTCCTCCCGTGTTGCGGCTTCGAGTTCGCCCAAGCCTTGGAGGCTTTGCAAATAACCGCTTCGCTCGAGCAGCGGCCACAAGCCGCGATCGGGCATATGCTCGCAATCGTGGCGTAGCTCCTGAATGAGCTGGGCAAGCGCTCGCAGACGGTTGGCTGGCGCCGGACATGAGGGATCCACGCATTGATCCAGCCAATCTGCGGCGCGCGTTCCGGTAGCGGCGAGCATGGCCGCAATACGTTCCTGCCCTTTGGCACCGATACCACGCTTGGGCTTGTTGGCGATGCGCAACAAATGCATGGCATCGGCACAGCGATTCAACAAGGCCCAGAAGGCCAGGGCGTCCTTGACCTCCATGCGCTCGAAGAAGCCCACACCGCCAATGACGCGGTACGGGATGCGTGCTTCGCGGAGGGCCTGTTCCAAAGGTAATGATTGGCGATTGGAACGATATAAAATGGCCATCTCGCGCCAGTCAACGCCCTGTCGATGTCCATGCCGCAAAAGCTCGATAATACGCCGAGCTTCATCGTATTCGTCATGACAGACAAGCAAGGCAGGTGTTGCTCCGGAGGTGCGTGTTGCGCGCAACTGTTTGACGTGACGCTCTGGGTTTTGCTGAATTACGGCGTTGGCCAGCTTGAGAATGGGCTCGCTAGAGCGGTAATTGAGCTCCAGGCGGTGAATCCCGGTATGGGGCCATAGCCGCTCAAAATCGAGAATGTGACGAATATCCGCTCCTCGCCAACCATAAATGCTTTGATCATCGTCGCCGACCACGGTCAGGTTGCGATGATCCTTGCATAGCAGCATCAGCCATTCGTGCTGCACAGGATTGGTGTCCTGATATTCGTCGACAAGCACATGATCGAAACGCGCGCGAATGGCTGCTCCGATGGAGGGTTCTTCACGCATGAGGCGCACCACGTTCAGGATGAGGTCGGAAAAATCCATGCGCTGCAATTGTTGCAGCTGCTGCTGATAGGCTTCATATAACGGATTCAGACAGATGTCGTTGCATCGCTGTTCGGGCGCCTGCGATGGGGTTAAACCCGCGTGTTTGCAGTGTTCGATCCAGCCAAGCAGGTAGCTGGGATGCAGCCGGTCCTTATCGAGGTTGTGGGTCTTGAGCAATGTTTTGATCAGCCGGAGCTGATCGTCGCGATCGACCACCTGGAAGTCTCTGGGATAGCCGAGCGCCTCAGCGTAACGGCGCAACAAGCGCAAGGAAATGGCATGAAAGGTACCCGATACCACACCGCCGCCATCGTCGCCAATCAACTGGGTCAGGCGCATCTTCAACTCATCTGCCGCCTTGTTGGTGAAGGTCACCGCGAGAATGCGGTGCGGGGCAAAGCCCGCTTCTGCGATGAGATGCCCGATGCGATGTACGATCGTACGTGTTTTGCCGGTGCCGGCGCCGGCGAGAATTAGCTGGGGCCCATTGCCGGCCTTGACGGCGGCCAGTTGTTGGGGGTTGAGACTATCCATGAAGTAGGTTGCTTTCCTCACCATGTTGGATGATGAGTTTGTGATAGGTTTGGAACACCGCATTGCGAGCCAATACGCCAAGTACCTTGCGCGGATTGTCTGCGGAGACCACGGGGATTTGTTCGAAATGTTCCTTGTCGAAGGTGCGGATGGCTTCCAGCAGGCTTCCTTCCTCGGAAATCACGCGCACATTACGGTTGGCGACTTCGGCGGCAATCACCGCCTGGTCGAGGGACTGATCGAGCAACCAGTCTTGCAGGTCGGCGAAGGTGACGATGCCGACCATCAACCCATCGTCATCGACCACCTGAACACACCCCTTTCCGGAACGAACATAGATTTTTTTTAGCTCGGCCAGTGACGTGTTTTGATGCACGCTGGGAATCGATCGCCAGGGGATTTGCCCAACTTTGACCGATCGCATCCATGATTGTTCGCGTCCCCATTGGGTATTGATGCCGCGCTCCTCGAGCGATTCGGTGAATACCGATGCGCGCCCAAACGCTCGGCTTACCAATGTCGCGACACTGCATGCCGCCATCAACGGCAACATGATGTGGTAATCGGCGGTCATTTCGAAGACCATCAGCATAATGGTGATCGGTGCTTGCAGCGCGGCTGCCGTCAATGCGCCGCAGCCAACGAGCGCGTAAGCCCCATAGCTTTCCGAGTAGGCAGGCATGAGCGCATGCACCGCTCCACCAAACATGGCGCCCACAGCGGCGCCAAGAAACAGCGAAGGGCCAAGCAGTCCGCCCGGGAACCCCCCTGCGGAACAGATGATCGTGGCGAAAAGCTTGCCGATCAGAATGATGGTCAGAAAGATGCCGAGTGGGAGTGTGAAATGGAGCAGGTTTGGTTCGATGTTTTCCAGCATGATGGAGGCAACGGTCTCGTAGCCGATGGACATAACCTGGGGGATAAGCAGGCCGAGCAGACCAAGGGCCAAGCCGGCCAGGGCGGGGCGGAAGCGGCGATCGGGGGATAGGCGCGCAATCCATGCGCGCATGGGTGCCAGCGACTTGATCAAGATCGAAGCAACGAGACCACAGATGACCCCCATTATGATATAGGCGGGGATCTCCCAAGCGCTGATCAATTGGAATTCCGGAATGGTGAAGGCGGGAAAGTTGCCCAGCTCCGCACGGGTGATCACGGTTGCCAGTACGGAGGCGATGACGATAGGGCTGAAGGTGGCAATCGTGTAGTCGGCGAGAATGACCTCCAACGCAAACAATACCCCCGCAATCGGGGTGTTGAAGGAGGAGGCGATGCCGGCCGCGATCCCGCAGCCGATGAGGGTTCGAATTTGTTGCTCGGTCAAACGTAGGCGCTGGCCGACTTCGGATGCGATCAGCGCACCGAGCGCAACCGTTGGTCCTTCGCGTCCCAGGCTTGCACCACTACCGACTGCTACCGCCGTGCCGATGGTTTCTGTCACCATCTGATGATTGTTGATGTGCCCGTTGCGTTCGACGAGGTCGGCCAATACCCCGGGAACCCCTCTTAACTCGCCGCCGGGAAGAAAACGGGACACGAGCCAGCCGACGATCAAGCCCGCGGTGGTGGGCGCCAGCACATAAATGTACCAAGGGAGGGATTGGATCGCGTTTTCCCATGTGCGCTCGCCCACCCAAAGCAAGCTCACCCATTCAATGCTAAAGCGCAGAAACAGCGCAGCGTAGCCCGATAGAATGCCGACAACGACCGCCAGCATGACCAGGTACAGCGCTTCCTGCCCGTGCATCCAGGTTAACGCCTTAAGTTGCCATTTGCGGAACCATTCCCAGATCGCCACACTTGCTCCAAGTCGAGAAACGCTGTGTGCCGAGAATAGCAGAACCCGGACGGGGCGTAAGCTGGTTTTTCGCGTTGGCGCTGTTTAGTTTGCCTGCATGGAACACGTGTTGTGGGCGATGGCGTTGATTATCGCTGCGGGAGTGGTGTTTCGCCACCGGCTGGGGGTGGAGCGGGCCGAGCGCATACGTTTGTCTCTGACCCAGAGCGTTTACCAACTGTTTCTTCCCGCGCTGGTTTTGCAGGTGCTGTGGCGAACGCCGGTGGACGCGAACACGCTCCGTATTCCACTGATTGCGTCCGTGTCGGTTGTCTCTTCCATGTTGCTTGCCTATGGTCTCTATGACCGCTGGGGGACGATGCGTCGCCGCTTGGCGGGTTCCGCTGTAGGCGCGTTGTTGCTTGCATCCGCGTTTGGCAACTTTACCTATCTCGGTCTGCCTGTCCTGGCGGAAAGCTTTGGCGCCTGGGCGCGGTATATCGCCATCGATTTCGATCTGCTGGCAAGCACGCCGTTGTTGTTTTCGCTTGGTGTGGTCACGGCTCGTTATTATGGCTTACGTGCGGGTGGGCGCCCGTTTGTCGATTTGTTGCGTGTTCCCGCGTTGTGGGCGGCGATTCTCGGTTTGGCTTGTAGTCTGACGCATGTCCCGATGCCGGTGTGGCTGGAGCGCGCTTGTAGTATGCTGGGTGGTGCGGTGGTGCCGTTGATGCTGTTGTCGGTGGGCATGGCCTTGTGTTGGCAGGCTAGCTGGTGGCAGCGGGTGCCGCTGTTGTTGCCGATGCTTTTCATTCAGTTGTTGTTTATGCCCATCGTCGCATGGGGTGCTGCGTGGGCGCTCACTTTGCCGACCGAGCTGTTGGCGCCTGTCGTGATCGAAGGCGCCATGCCGTCCATGGTCCTGGGGCTGGTGATATGCGATCGCTTCCGCTTGGATGCCTCGCTTTATGCCGAGGCGGTGACGCTATCCACGCTGCTTTCCCTGTTTACCTTGCCCCTGTGGTTGCAATGGTTGCGTTAACTGTCATGCATCAGTCGGCGATTTTGGCGAATCATGGCCTGTAGCGTGCGAACATAGGCCTTGCCCCTGGCCGAATAATGTACCAGGCCTTCGGCCAATTGTTCGGCTTGTGGCCGCTGTCCGCGGGCGCGTGCCTGCGCGCGCAGGCGCCGCAACGCGCGGTAGGCGCCTAGCGTGTTCAGGTTATGCATATAGCTGGCCACCGAAGCCTCAACGGAGTCGAATCGGGCAACTTCATGGGTCGCGCCAGGCGCCCGATGTTTGGGCACCATCCCGCATCCTTTTCGGTAACACCATTGACCGAAATAGTTGTTGCCCAGGCGCGCGAAACGCGAGGTGCCCCAGGCCGATTCATTGGCGGCTTGCGCCAACACCAGCTCGACCGGAATTTCGTCGACGCGACGCAACAAGGTTTGCCAATCGGTTTCTTTGCGGACATCGAACGCCGGCATGCGATAGCGAGTGGCTAGCTCCATCAACCAGCGCTTGTCTGCTCCAGCCAACCAGGCTTTGTGTCTGTGAAGGCGTAGGACCCGTTGACGATCCTTGCTGATGCGGGCGTTTTCGGCCAGTACGATGGGGCGCAGGCGGGCGAAGAATTGCTGCTTTTTGATGGCTTGCGACGATGTTGTCGCCGGTGCGGGCGCGGGGACGGGTGATGGCTTGGTCGCGCAGCCAATGGGCAGGAAGCTGGCGCAGATCAGGATCGGAATGAAGCGCATGGCTGGTTTCATCGTTTGCCTCTCTGTTTTTTTCCAAATCGTGCCGAGTTGCGGCTCGCCGTCCGTGTCGCGCATCACCAAAGGCGGATATCAGGGGATGGATGAGTTTTCCAAGCTATCTCCTCCATTTGTCTGTGGTTTGACAGGGGTGAAAAGTGTGCTTTACTTGGCATGAAATGTGACCCATATCACAAAGCAGGGGTAGGGAGAGCTGCGTGCTACACACGTTGAAGCGACATATGCCGTTTTTTATCTGGGCGCCGGGCGCGGCGCTGCTTGTCTATATTGCGGGTGTTGATCTGTATCCTGCAGAGCAGCTGATTGTAGCTGTGTTGTGCGTATCGTTGATGGTGGGGGCGTGGTGGCGCTATATCCGGACGCTGGACAATCATTATATGCTGCGCACGGCGCGCCTGTTTTTGATGGTCATCGCCGGTTTTCTTGCGATCCGTTATATTATCTGGCGCTTCGAATATTCGATTCCCTGGTATGAAAGCACGTTCGACATCGCCTGTGCCCTGATGCTGCTGTTTGCCGAGTGTATTGCGGTTGCGCTCTATTTCGGTGGCGCGTTCGTGAACCTTCATCCCTTGCGTCGTCATCCGGACCCGGTGGATATGAAGGATCCCAATCTTCCAACCGTCGATGTATTCATCCCGACCTACAATGAGGATGCCGACTTGTTACGCACCACCTTGCTGGCGGCGACCGATATGATATATCCGCGTGACAAGCTGAGGGTGTATCTGCTGGACGACGGTGGCACGGAGGCGAAATGCGCGCAGCGCGGAAAGAAGGGAGAACAAGCGTGCCTTAGGCGCAAGGAGCTGCAAGACCTCTGCTTTGAGGTTGGTTGCTTCTATATGACCCGTAAGGACAACCGGGACGCCAAGGCGGGGAACATCAATGCCGCCCTGGCACGCACGGATGGCGAACTGATCGTTATTTTCGATGCCGACCATATTCCCACGTCCGATTTCCTGAAAAACACGGTCGGCACATTGATCGCGGACGAGCGCAAGGCTTTCGTGCAAACGCCACATTTCGTGATCAATCAGGATCCGTTCGAAAAGAACCTTCAGGCCAGCCGCGAGATGCCCAATGAGGCCGAGATGTTTTATACCATGAACTTGCGTGGCATGGATAATTGGGGGGCCGGCTTTTTCTGCGGATCCGGTGCGGTCATGCGGCGTAAGGCGTTGGAGGAGATCGGTGGCATTTTGACCGATACGATCGTGGAGGATGCCGAAACTTCGATTGAGCTCGTGCGCCGCGGCTGGAAGACGGCATACCTGCATCTTCCCATGCTGTGTGGCTTAAACCCGGAGAGTACCGAGGCGTATGTGCATCAGCGGCGGCGTTGGGCTACCGGGATGTGTCAGTTGTTGTGGGAGAAGAATCCCTTGTTTGTGCCCGGACTGAACATTGCGCAGCGGATAAGTTATTTTAACTGTATTTTGTTCTGGATTTTTTCGCTCTCGCGTATCGTATTCATCATTTGTCCGTTGCTGGCGTTGATCGGCGGCGTGACCCTGTTCGCCGCGCCGCCGGTAGAGATTCTGTTGTACATGGTGCCTTACTTGATTGGCCTGGGGTTGGTGGTGAATGCGCTGTATGGCCGAGTACGGTGGCTGTTTGTCTCCGAGATCTATGAGACGCTGAGCTCGATGTTCTTGTTCAAGAATATTATCAAAACCATCCTCTTCCCGAAGCACGAGCCGTTCATTGTGACCCCGAAAGGGGAGCGGATGGAGTATGACAAGCTGTCATATCTGGCACCGCGCTTTTATTTGGTGATCGCACTGCAGTTCCTGGCCATCGTCGCGGGTTATTATCAACTATCGACGGATCCAACCACGCTGAATTCAGTAACCTTCTCGATGGGGTGGAATTTGTACAATATGATTTTCACTCTGGCCGCGCTTGGCGTGCTGATTGAGCGACGCCAGGTTCGTAGCCGACCTCGCGTGCCTATTCACGAGATGGCGAAGGTGAAGTTCAACAACAAGTTCGTGCCGTGTGAAATTGTCGATATGACTGAAGATGGTGCGCTTCTCCGTTTGCCGGGCTGGATTGAACGTCTTGATGCCAAGGAGGGCGCGCTGGAGTTTGCCCAAAACCATATCCCCAAGGAAGAGCTCTCGCTAACCAGGGTGTTGGAAAACTTGAATCGGGTGGGTTTCCAAGTGACCAGCGTGCGCGAGCAGAAGAAAGGCGAGGAGGAGCGGAACCTTTTGGTCGGTGTACGCTTTCGCTATGAGGATGAAATCCAGCGTGTGGCTGTGGTGTCCTTTGTCTATGGCAGCTCGGAGCGGTGGAAGCGGTGGCTGATGCAGCGCAATAAGCATTCCCGGATTATGCAGGGTGTGGTATTCGCTGTCCGTGCTGCCTCTATGGGGGTTTTTCATATCGCGATGGCGTTCAAAGGCCTGCAGCATGTCTTGCTTGCGTCCAGATTGCTGTCTCGGCGACGAAACGCATCTAGGGTTACAGAGGGAGAGAAGGCATGAATACTTATTGGAAAAGTGGGATGATCTTGTGCTTGAGCATCGCTCTATTGACAACGGCCTATGCAGCGAGTGAGCCGACTCAGGGGGGAGCGGCAATTTCTGCCAAGCAGGCTGCGTCGAGTAAGACGGATGTTGGTAAGGCTACTGCCCACAAGGTGCAGGCGGAGGCGAAACAGCCGGCTTCGGCTGCGAAGCAAGCTGTGTCGGGCAAGACGGATGCTGCCAAGACTGCCGCCCACAAGGTGCAGGCGGAGGCGAAACAGCCGGCTTCGGCTGTGAAACAGGCTGTGTCGGGCAAGACGGATGCTGCCAAGACTGTCACCCGCAAGGTGCAGGCGCAGGCGAAACAGCCGGCTTCGGCTGCGAAACAAGCTGTGTCGGGCAAGACGGATGCTGCCAAGACTGTCGCCCACAAGGTGCAGGCGGAGGCGAAACAGCCGGCCTCGGCTGCGAAACAAGCTGTGTCGGGCAAGACGGATGCTGCCAAGACTGTCGCCCGCAAGGTGCAGGCGGAGGTCAAGAGACCCTCTCGGGTGGCAGCAGCCAATATGCCGGAAGAAAAACGGTCGGCATATGTCCCTGTCCCGGTGCCGGCCCAGCCCCTCCAAGCGGTCAAGGTCCGCAAGCCTTTGCGCGGGTTCATTCATGACCACGCCCGCCGCTTTATCGTGTTGCGTCAGTCCGAGGCGTCTTACCCGCTTGATGTTCCGCTCTCCTATCGCGTCGAGCCCTCCGCCATTCGCGTGCATTTGGTGTTCACCAATTCCAACGCCTTGCTTAAAGGGCGGTCGCAATTGCGCTTGCGCTGGAATGGCGGTGTTTTTGCCCAGGCGCCGTTGGATCCTGCCTATCCGGATGGTGCTATTGATGTTCAGGTTCCGCTTGAGTTGACCAAGAGCGGGGGCAATGAATTGGCGATCGAGGTGTCGCAGCATTATCTGTCCGAGTGCGAGGATCCGGGAAGCCCGGAGCTGTGGACGATGGTGGATATGGATTCCTCATACATCGAACTGGATGGCACGATGCGTCCATTGCAGCCAACCTTGCGCGCCTTCGACAACTTGCTTGCCTCTGCGAATTGGGGTGACCTGCATGTGATGATGGTGCCTTTGAGCAAGTCGGAAGAGCATCTGCATGCCGGAACGTTGCTGGCGGAAAGCATTGCAAATCGCGCCGGCAAGCAGACAGTTATTATTGATAGTGTTGAGCTGGCGCAGACCGTCGGCAGCACTGGAGTAGGGCATGACCTGATCGTATTTGGCACCTATAAGGAAGCCGAGCGTTTGCTGGGGCCGGTAGATGTGAAGGGTGATGCGAAGGGTCATATTTTTGTGCGTGCCCGACAAAACGATCCCGGTCATTTCTTACTTGCAGTGCTGGGCAGAACGCCAGGTGATCTGGTCAAGGCCGCGTCGGCCTTCGCTTGGGCCACCCTGCCGCTGGCGGACGAGGCGAGCATGGATGTGTTCGACGTGAAGGTGCCTGAAGCGATGGCCTACTCGTCTTTGCATGCGGTGCAAGAAGGGCGCGAGTACAATTTCTCCGACCTTGGGTTTCAAACAACGACGATGAAGGGGCTGCAGGACAAAGCCACGGTAAGCTTGTGGTTGCCGCCCGATCTGTTTTCCAAGAATCATGCGCGGGTGGAAATGCGCCTGCACTTCAGCTATGGCGCGGCATTGCGCCCGGATTCGGTGTTGAATATTTATCATAACGGGCAGTTTCTACGCGGCATTTCGCTCTCCGATCCGCGTGGATTGTTGGTGCGCGACTATCGCATCTGGATTCCGTTGTACGCCTTCCGACCGGGCTTGAACGAGTTCCGCTTTGAAAGTCGTATGCATGCAAATACCGGAACCAACTGCACCACCGGCAATACAGACAACCTGTTGCTCACCCTGTTTGATGATTCGACGTTTACGATTCCGGACACCTCGCATTATGTTGCGATGCCCGATCTCAATTACTTGGTCAATACGGGATACCCTTATCTCGGCGATCTTGGCGATACCCCAGTCATCCAGATTCCAAAACTGAATGCGAGGATGTTGGCCAGTGCCTGGACGTTGGCCGCGCGCCTGGGGCAGCTGAAGGGAAGTCCGATCCAGCGCTTGACGATTGCCGATCATGCGGGGAGGGCGTCGAATATTATTCGACTGGATACCTTCGCTAATATAGAGGATTCGATCTGGGCCGCAGCGCCGGTCAACCTTGGGCGCAACGGTTTCATCAATCATCCGAGTCTGGCCAACCCGAGCGTGCTGGGGCATGAGCCACTGACATGGCGCAAGAAACTGAACATGTTGCTTTCCGGTTCGGAGTATGAGTCGCCTGAGACGGTAGGGCCACGCTATCATAGCGTTGGCATTCGCCAGTCCTTCAGCTTGAAGAACCAAGGTGCCTTGATGCAGTTCGAGAATCCGAAGGTGGATGGTGGGACGATGACCCTGCTTGTTTCGGACAGCGAGCATCAGTTGGCGGAAGCCGTGGAACACCTCGTTCAACTGTGGCCGCAAATGCAGGATTCCCATGGCGATCTATTGTTGTGGGGCACCTCGGTGGAGAAAGGGCAGCCCGACTTCTGGTCCGGCGAGGTGGGTTCCAATGTGTATCATATTGGCAACATGCCCTATTTGGAGCGGATTACGTATTTCGCCATCCAATATCCCGTGTTTCTGCTCGTCGTGCTGGTGCTGATGTTCCTGTTCATGGTGATCCTGACGCGGGCGCTGTTGATTATGTATCGGCACCAAACGCATCCGCATATCGAACCATGAGCTTGATGTGGGCAAGGTTCTGCTGATGGCGGCGCTGGCGCTTGTGCTGTCCTCGTGCAGCCGCGCGCCGGCGCCGGTGCTGAATCCGGCGGATTGGTCGGCATTCAAGGCGCGTTTTATCCGCGCGGATGGGCGGGTGGTTGATGATGCGAAGGGTGGCCGAACCCATTCGGAAGGGCAGGGCTACGGGATGCTGTTTGCCGTCGCGTTCGACGACCGCGCGACATTTGAGCGGATTTGGCGCTGGACGCAGAAGCATTTACAGGTGCGCGACGATTATCTGTTCGCCTGGCTGTGGGATGACCAAGAGGGGCGGGTGATCGACACCAATAACGCTACCGATGCGGACCTGATCATTGGGTGGGCCTTGATGCGCGCCGCACGCCATTGGAGTGCGCAAGAATATCGGCTGGCGGCGTCCCGGATTTTTGATTCGCTGGCTTCTTTGCGTATCCGGGTCAACGGTCGCTTGTTTCTGTTGCCGGCGGCTAAGGGTTTTTATGATGCCGACAAGCTTGTGCTCAATCCGTCCCATTTCGTGCTGCCTGCCTACCGCGAGCTGGCCGAAGTGGACACGCATTTGGATTGGCATGCGTTGTATGTGGATGCCCTGGCTTTACTCAAGGCCAGCCGATGGGGCGAATGGCAGCTGCCGCCGGACTGGCTTGATTTACGCCAGGGTGGAAGACCCTGGAAGAAACGGCCGCCGTATTTCAGTTATGACGCGATACGCATTCCACTATTTGCTGCCTGGGCGGGCGAGACGGAGCTGTTGCAGCCTTATTTGGAGCTGTGGGCGCCGTTTTCAATGCGTGTCAGGCAGCCGGACATTGTGGATTTGGAGACCGGGTTCGTGCATTTACGGCAAGGATTCCATGCGGTGGATGCAATCCGGCGATTGTGCCAGCATGCCGCAAAAGGGGATGCCGAGCCGGGTGGTTTCCGCTGGGACAAACATGCGAGCTATTACAGTGCCAGCTTGTACTTGCTGAGCCAAATGGCTTGGAACGAGCTGGATTTGAATCGTGGGAGTGAGGGACGATGAGTAAATCATTGCTTGGAGCAACACTGATGCTGGCATTGCTAAGTGCCATGCCCCCCGTCAGCCAGGCGGAAGTCAAGCCTGCGGATGTCGTGGTCAAAAGCAGTAATCGTTCAAGTGCGGTGACCGTGCACCGCTCGACCAAGTCGGTGGTTGCGCCGGTTGGACGTAAACAGCAAAACAACACGAGTGCTGCCAAACCGCGCGCGGCCAGTACGGTGAAGGAGGTGCGGGGAGAGCAAATGGTGGATGAGGGTGTGATTTGGGCCCTGATCCGCAACGAGCAGTATGAGTCCGCCTATGCCACGATCGAGAAAACCCGTAAGGAAAAGCCCGGTTGGAAGCCTTCCGCTAAGTTGCTGGAGGTGCTCGCGAATAATCATACGGATTATCTGATCAACCAGGGTCGGGAACGCAAACAATGGGATAGGGTAATCGAAGCCAATCGCCGCTATCCGGAGCGTTTCGACTGCGCGCACAATTATCGTCGCCTGGCCTTGGCTGAGGCCAGGGTTCATTTGCGCCAGTTTTCGAAAGCGAGTCAGGAATATCGGGCCATTTTGGAACAATGTGCCGAGCCGCAGCGTATGGAGGCGATGGACCATGCGGCCTTGCATTTGCCTGCAACACATTATCATCGCTTGCTGGCAGCCGCGCGCAAGCTGCACTGGTCGGCACGCGGAAGGGCAAGGCTTGCAGCAGCCGAGGTGGGGCAGCTCTTGCAAGGCAAGCCGACGGCAGAGGAGCTGGACAAGTTGACCGCGCGCGAGAAGGAGCTGTTGGCGACGAGGGATGTGGGCGTGGCCAACGCGTTGGCTTGGGCCAATTTGGAGCACGGGCGGACAGCGCATGCGCTTGAACTGTTCCGCATGAGCCGCGGCTGGAAGGACAACGATGAGGCATTGAAGGGGGAGATTCTTGCCTTGCATCGGCTGCAACGCCCGGATGAGGCGCTTACGCTGATCAAGGAGCAACAGCATCGTATCAAGGCGCATGATATGGAGAAAGATGTGCTGCCCTTGCAGGCGGCGGCATGTGGTGCGCGGAAGGATTACGCTTGTCAGGCAGAGGCGCTGGAACGGCTGGCTACCCTACGCCCTCTGCAATTGGGTGAGCGCGAGGCGCTGGCTTGGGCGCACTTTCAATTGCGCAAGTATGCTTCTGCCGAGCATCAATTTGAGGCTTTGTACCGTGATCAGCCCAACGAGAATCATGCCGAGGGTTTATATTTGAGCCTGCAGCGCCAAGGTAAGGAGGCAAGGGCGCGCCAGCTTGCGCGCGAGCTGGGGGGACCGCTCACCAAACACCTGGCGCGGCTGGACAAGCAATATCGCAGCAGTGAGGCGGCGCAGTATTTCGGGCGCAAGCTGTTCCACTCCGCGCAACGTGCTGATGAGAGCTATGACAATGCGCTGCCGCACCTCGATACTCCGTTTGTGCGTTTTGGCGGCATGAACCGCATTCGTTCCGGTGTTGGCGCGCAGCCCATGATTCATACCCTGAAGCTCACCAAGTTCTATCTGGAGGGTGGATATTTCCTGGACCGGGAACAATCCCTGACGGCGAAGGTGGAACGCGTATTCATTGATGCGGGGTCACCGTTGGCTGAAGGGCTGAGTATTGGCACGCTGCCTGCCTTACCGGTACTGCCGCAGGTGCCGATAGCCGCGATACCAACCTACCTCAATGGGTATGAGTGGGACGTGGAGTACCAGCGCGAGGGATGGCAAAGTTATTACCTCGATCTCGGCCAGACCTTTATTGGCGGCGGAATCAAGGCCACCTGGAAGGGATTGCTCGGCACGACACGCCAATATGATCGAGGGTTCTTCGGTGCCGAGGTCTATCGTCAACCGATTCGCGAGAAGCTGTTGCCTTATGCTGGATTGCTCGACCCCTACACGGGGCAATATTGGGGTCGGGTCACCCGCAACGGGGTCAAGGTGATCGGTTATCACGGGCTGTGGGACGACATCCCCGCCACTTTCGACGAGCGTACTGGCTTTGGCGTATTTTATGAGGCAGGGGCAGAGGTGATTAATGGTGTCGGCGTGAAGGCGAACAGCCATTATTATGCCGGCCTGGCCCTTCCATGGACTTTCGATGTCGATATCCCCTGGGGCGCCAAGGTCAGCGTTGCGCCGTTGATTCGCTATGAGCACTACAAGCAGGATCAGAACCATTTCACTTATGGCCATGGTGGTTATTTCAGTCCCCAGTACTCGCTCACACCGGGGGTGAACCTGCATGTGGAGTCGCATGAAAGCGAAGTGGTGAATTACATGTTTAACGGCTTCATCGGCCACCATACGCATCGGCACAACGCCTCTCCGGTATTACCATTTACGCCCGGGGTTCCAACCATTGAGGGCATCAATTACCTTGGTTCTATTGTCCAGGAATGGACATGGAGCGTGCGTGCTGCGGCTGTGACCGAACTCTCCGAAAATTGGCGCTTAGGCGGTGAGGTTGGCTATGCACGTAGCAACGATTCGCAACTGGGGGTACCGATCCAGACCAAGGACCTATCCTACTTGATTTACCTGACTTGGAATCTGGATGCGCGGCAGGATACGTTGAGCTCAGATCGGGCTGCCTATGGCATGCGCCAGCGATACGGCACGCAACCGCTGTTTTAATCGGGGCGTGTCGGCCCTCCGCTTCGCTTTTAGCCGCGCTTCAGGTGCTCGGCCAGTCTGAGACTGAGAGCGGCAATGGTGAGTGTCGGGTTGGCTGTGCCCATGGAAGGAAACACATGCCCGCCGACAAGATACAGGTTGGGATGATCATGGGCGCGGCAATTGGCATCCACCACCGAGTTCCTGGGATTTGTCCCCATGCGTGTGGTTCCCGTCGGATGATGGGATGAGGTGGATACCACCGAGCGGACGATTCGCCCATCCATGTGGCCAATCATATCGGCCACGCGCTGCTGCCAAACCCTGAGTCCGTCTTGGGTGTATTTGGTGGACTGAAAGTAGATCGTGGGCAATGGCAGCCCCAAAGGGTCGAGACGCTGTCCGTCCAACTCGATGCGGTTGTTCGGGTCAGGCAGTTGTTCAATCTCGGCACCGATATGCCCTGTATGGATCACCCGATCCCGAAGCAATTCCAGCGCTTCGGGCCACATGGCCTGATGATCGAGAATCTCGGACATGTGTCGATGGATATTCACGTCGTTGGAGATGAAGAGCTTGGCAGCGGCATGGTGTTTGCGAAAGGGTCCATCGCGACCCAGGCGCAAGGTGGCGATGCTTTGCGGCCCTCGCCCGGCGTAGAGGGGTTCGGGCAGACGGAAAGTGGTCAGGAAAATGGTGTGATCCATCAGGTTGCGTCCCACTAGGCCGGAGCTGTTGGCGATACCGTTGGGGTGGCGCTTGTCCCGGCTCAGCAGCAACAGACGCGCGCTTTCGATCGTGTTGCAGGCGACCACCACGCGTCGTGCGCGCAGCACATGATCTGAGCGATCCGGTGCGCGGTAATGCACTTCATGAATCGTGCCATCCGCGGCGGCGACCAGACGATGGGCCACCGCGCGGGTGATAATACGGGCGCCCAGGCGCTCCGCCTTACGCACATGGTGGTCGGCGCTGTAGGACGCCCCAATGGGACAAAGCGGAGTGCAGGTTCCGTTGCCACGGCAGGCCGGCCTCCCATCGTAGGGGCGGCTGTTGCGCGCGGCGGGGAAGGGTGAAACCCGGATCCCGATCGCATCCAGCTTCTGTGCGATCCGGCGGTCACTGTAGGCCAGCGGGATCGGTGGCAGTGGGTAGG
The DNA here is from genome assembly GCA_003696795.1 of Zetaproteobacteria bacterium. Lineage (GTDB taxonomy): Bacteria > Pseudomonadota > Zetaproteobacteria > Mariprofundales > Mariprofundaceae > J005. Next base: position 35,140 of record RFFT01000056.1, read on the forward strand.
GTGCGCTGCGTGGCGAGCCATGATCATCCTCGCTGTCTCCGGCAACCCCCAGCGCATGCTCGGCGCGCACGTAGAAGGGCTCGAGTTCGTCATAACCGATGGGCCAGTCCACTCCGACGCCATAGTTGCTGTACAATGCAAAATCGGTGGGCAGAAAACGTGGCGTGATTCCGGTCCAGTGCCAGGTCGTGCCTCCAACGCGCTTCAGAAACAGAGGGTTGAATGCCTGCCCCACATAGGGTCCATAATAAGAGGATGGCTTTTCCGGATCAGGTTCCATGGTCCAAGGCTGCTGTCGATAGGGCGCGGCGAGATTGCGGTTCCAGGCTTGGCGATAGCGCTCCGTGGCGACATGGCGATGCACACGCTCGCCGGCTTCAAGCACAATCACCTTATCGCCATGGGCGGCAAGCTCATGGGCCAACAATGCGCCAGCCACGCCGGAGCCGATGATCAGTGTGTCGCAGTCCAGTTGCATCATCGGTTCGAGGCTGTCGGGCGGGGCGGTTCCTGCCAGAAACCGAACGGCTCAGTGCTCATGCCCGGCACAGGTCGAATATCTTTCAATGCCTCGAACATCAACGCGTGTTCATAACTGATCGTGCGGTTTCCAATTTCATGGTAATAGATGCCCGTCATCCAGGTGGTTAGGATGTGTCCGGCAAACCATCGTTCCGCATCATCCAGATTGCGAGGGACAAGCAAGGGAGTGCGTGGACGCATGGATTGTGGATAGTCGGGGAAGAGCTTATGCATCAAACGCTGCATATGTTCTTTGCCCCAGGGCTCTTGTATCAGGGCAGCGAAGATGTCGCGCAGCATGCCTGGATCCAGCGCGCTTTGACCAGTCAAATAGGTGCTCAGGATACGAAACTGTTCGAGGCTGATGTGATCCTTTCGTTCCCCCCCGGCCAGAGTCGGTTTGGGCAGCAGGGTTAATCCCGCAAACAGCAGCGCGAGTGCCTTGCTCATTTGACGCCGTGTCGGATCGAAATGGATCGCCGCTCGTTTGCGCATGGGGCAATTGAAGTGTATTTCGTCGGTAAAGACAAGTTGCGCTTGACTTATCATCATATTCTAATATATTCGCCCCATGCAGATGATTCCCACCAAGAATATCAAGGAGGCCTCGCAGGGGCTGCGCGCGCTGGCGCACGAGACGCGCCTGGCGGTGTTGTGCCATTTGTTGCAGGGGCCGATGTGCGTACAGGAGCTCATGGCGGCAACCGGCGCATCACAGTCGAATCTGTCACAACATCTGAGCAAAATGCGTTTGATGGGCATCCTGGAAAGCGAGAAGCGGGGTCAGCATGTCTATTATCGCATTGCGAATCCGGATTTCGGGGAGTTGGTGCTGGCGCTAAAGCGCATCTATTGCCCCGACATGTGCAGCTAAATTTTTTGCCTAAAATATGAGAATACAAGAATATTATTATTGTTGACTGGAGGCTTTGCGTGAAATCATTCATCACCTGGATCGAGGAGCATCGCAAGTGGGTGTATGCGGCGCTGTTGCTGATGGTGGCTGTCGCGGGTGCGCAGTTTCCTAGCATCAAGATCGACACGGATCCCGAGAACATGCTGCCGGCGGACGAGCCGGTGCGGGTGGCGCATCATCAGCTGAAAAAAGATTTCAAACTATCGGACATGATTGCGGTCGGCGTCGTCGATGAGACGAATCCGCACGGGGTTTGGACACCGCAGACGCTCAAGCATGTCTGGGAGATCGCGCAGCGCATTCGGAAGATCGATGGTGTGATCGCGGTCGATTTGATGAGTCTGGCAACCTCGGACACGATCGAGTCCGGCGGCGGTTTGCTAGACATTCACACGATCATGCCGACTCCGCCCACGACCCAGCAAGAAGCCGACCGCCTGCGCGCTCAGGTGCTAGGAAATCCGCTGCTGGTGGAGAAATTGGCCAGCGGGGATGGTAAGGGACTCGGCATTTATGTGCCGATCAAGGAAAAGATGATCTCGTTCCGCGTTTCCGAGGAGATCCGCAAGATCATCGCCGACGTGGCGGGCGCCCATCCGGCCGAGCAGTACCACATCGCAGGTTTGCCGGTGGCTGAGGATACGTTCGGACATGACATGTTCATGCAGATGGCCATTTCCGCCCCACTGGCGGGCCTGGTGCTGTGTATCATGCTGTGGTGGTTCTTCCGTCACTGGGCGTTTGTGGCCGGTCCCATGATGGTCGCCATGGTGGCGGTGATCGTCACCATGGGAGCAATGATCGGATTGGGCTTTACGGTGCACATCATGAGCTCAATGATCCCGATCTTCCTGATGCCGATTGCGGTGGTGAATTCGGTGCACATCCTGTCGCATTTCTTCGACCACTATCAACGCAGTCGCCATTGCATGAACACGCTGAATCAGATTGTTGGCGATTTGTTCAAGCCGATGCTGTACACGACGCTGACCACGGTCGCGGGCTTCGGTTCGCTGGCGCTGACGCCGATTCCGCCGGTGCAGGCTTTCGGCTCGTTCGTGGCCTTTGGCGTGCTGCTGTCCTGGGCCGTGACGATCGTGTTGTTGCCGGCGTTTCTGATCGGCTTGGGCGATGAGCGGTTGGGGCGCATTTGTAGCAAGCTTGGCAATAGCGATGAGCAAGGCATGGGGCGCTGGCTGGCGCAAGTGGGGCGTTTGTCCACCGCGCGTGCCGGAGTGATCGGCTTTGCCTTCGCGGCGCTGTTTGTCATCAGCTTCTATGGCATGAGCAGAATCGTGATCAACGACAATCCGGTCAACTGGTTCAAGCAGGGCGAGCCGGTCCGCGTGGCCGACAAGGTCATGAACCGCCATTTCGCAGGGACCTATAGCGTATTCCTGCGCCTGGATGGTCCTGCCGAATCCATGAAGTCCCCGGAGGTTGCGCGCTGGATCGGAGCGCTGCAGCAGGCGTTGGAGGCGGACAAGAGCGTGGGCAAGTCGACCAGTTATGTCGATTTGGTCAAGCGTGTGAACTGGGCGATGCACGATGGCAATGATGCGTGGTTCCGCATTCCAGACACGCGGGATGAGGTCGCGCAATACCTGTTCCTGTTTGGTATGAGCGGCAATCCGCGCGATCTGGATCATTTCCTGGATTATCAGGCGAAAAGCGCCAATGTCTGGTTGCAGCTGTCCAGCGGTGATAACCAGAACATGAACCGTGTGTACGACCTGGCCGAGCGATGGATCGCTGCGCATCCGGCGCCGATGGGAGTGCGTCACAC